>JADMJD010000052.1 GCA_018780805.1 Rubrivivax sp.
CCATCCTGCTGAACAACGACCTGTCGGCCGGCACCCCCGCCGTGCTGCAGGGCCTGCACGAGCAGTACCTGCTGCCGCCGCTGCATGCCGGCTGGTCGGTGCGGCGCAAGAGCCTGCACTTCCGCAGCTACGAAGAAGTGGCCAAGAAGTTTGCCAAGCTGCTGGGCATGGACCCCTGGCTGATCAACCCGATGTTTGCGCAGTGCGGCCAGGTCAGTTTTTCCGAGCCCAACGGGCTGGAATGTGTGCAGAGCAACGTCGAGGTGCTGCTGGGCAAGATCCGCCGCAAGTACAAGGAATACGGCATCAACGAAAAGCCGTTTGTCGTCGTCAAGGCCGACAACGGCACCTACGGCATGGGCATCATGACCGTGCGTGACGCCAAGGAGCTGACCGAGCTGAACCGCCGCACGCGCAACAAGATGAGCGTGATCAAGGACGGGCACGAGGTCTCGGAAGTCATCATCCAGGAAGGGGTGCTGACCAACGAGCGTGTCAACGACGCCGTGGCCGAGCCGGTGGTCTACATGATCGACCGCTACGTGGTGGGTGGTTTCTACCGCGTGCACGCCGAGCGCGGCGTGGACGAAAACCTCAACGCGCCCGGCGCGGGTTTTGTGCCGCTGGCCTTCGAGCAGAGCGCACACCTGCCGCGCCCTGGCGAGCGCCCTGGCGCGAGTGCACCCAACCGCTTCTACATGTACGGCGTGGTGGCGCGGCTGGCGATGCTGGCGGCCTCGTACGAGCTGGAAGCGACGGACCCCAACGCCGAGATCTACGAGTGACCCGGCGCCGGGGGCGGGCCTTCAGAACGTGACGGTGGTCGAGGCCGAGGCCCGGCCGTCGAGGTCGAACACGTTGATGGTGTCGACGATGCCGGAGCCGGCGAAGGCCGCCGTGGGCCGGAACTCGGTGCTGCCGCCCGAGAGCACAGCGTCGGTGTTGAAGACATAACCGTCGGTGCCCGAGACCTGCAGCCGCACCCGCGCGCTGGCGCCACCGCCGACCGCCCGCACCGTCACCACGTACGGCGAGGCCGTGGCTTGCACCGAGAGCGTGAAGTTCGAGTCGGGGTAACCCGCCTTGTTCAACGTGCCGTTGTTGAAGGCCGGCAGCACGCTGAGCTCGGTCACGCTCTCGTAGGCCTCGCTGGCGTCCCAGGCGATGTTGATGGCCTCTTCGAGCTTGCCGCCCAGCGGCAGCTTGGCCCCGATGCCCACCAGCGCCTCCTTGGCCAGCGACAGGTACTGGCCGCCGAAGAACTTGCCCGTGGGCGCAAAGTCCTGCCAGCTGGCCTCGCCGTCCAGCAGTGCGGCGCTGCCGCCATCCAGCGTGGCGCCCACCGCGGTGCCAAACAACGTGCCCACCATCCAGGCCGTGGCCGCCACGCCTCCGGCCGCCAGGGCCAGTGGCGTGGACCCGGCCAGCAGCGCACCCGCGGCCACCACGCCGGCCGCCAGGCCCACCGTGTCGCCCATGGCCTTGCCGATCCGGCGGGCGGCCTCGGCCATCTCCTGCGCGAGGGAGCGGGCGCCGTCTTCGAACGGGTCGTCCGCCAGGGTGTGGCGGCGGCGCCCGGACGCTGGCACCGCCCAGGACCCGGCCACCGCCAGCGCATGTGCGTCCAGCTGCGCCAGCAGTGCCGCCGTCAGCGGCAGCTGCACCCCACCGCCCAAGTCCAGCACGGCCGGCTGGCCGGCCATCGCGCGGCGCACCAGGGCCTCGAACTCGGCGTAGCGGGCGTTCAATTGGTTCGCGGTGCTGGCCGCGGCCGCCAGGTCCAGCCCGCTGGGCATCTTGGAGCCCAGCAGGCCCAGCTGCGACAGCGATTGCTGCGCCATCAGCTGCGTGGCACGCATCAGCGTGGCCGTGGCCGTGCCGGGCACACCCGAGGCCGCCATCGTCACCGGCAGCGACAGCACGGTCTGGCTGGAGTCGGTGCCCAGGTGGCGTGTCAGCGTCAGCGCCACGGTGCCGCTGGCCCATTGGCCCTGGCTGTTCAGCATCCCCACCGGCGCGGTGAAGCTGAAGCGGTCCGGCTGGCCGGTGTCGGCCGGCAGGTCCAGCACGAGGCCGCCGCCCAGGTCGGCGCGCAGGCTGTAGCTGGAGCCGGGATCGGCCGCTGCCACCTGCAGGCTCACGGTGTCCAGCGGGTCCAGGGCAGTCGGCGGGCCGGCAAAGGCGGGCGCGGCCAGCGCCACCGCGCCGCCGCCCGCGCCACCACCTGTGCCGCCGCCTGTGGGAGGTGGCGGTGCGGGCGCGGGTGCTGCCGGCTCGCCACCGCCGCCGCAGGCGGCCAGGCCGCCTGCCAGCCAGGCCGATCCGGCCAGCACCAGGGTTCTGCGTCGTGTGTCCATCGGGGTCTCCTGTGTTGTCGGGCCTGCAGCGTGCGACCGCCCTTGCACGAAGGCATCCGTCCAGCGGCGGATTCAGGGCCAGAATGCGTGCCAGTCTTCCGTCCGATTGCCGAGCAGGTGTCCTTGAGCGCTTCCAACCCTTCCACTGCCCGCCTTCCTGCGACGGCCGCCCTCACGCTCGGCGCCCTGGGCGTGGTCTACGGCGACATCGGCACCAGCCCGCTGTATGCGCTGAAAGAGGTGTTCCACGCGGGCCATGTGCCGGTGACGCCCCAGAACGTGCTGGGCATCCTGTCGCTGATCTTCTGGACGATGACGGTCATCGTCTCGCTGAAGTACGTGCTGCTGATCCTGCGCGCCGACAACCACGGCGAAGGGGGGCTGATCGCGATGCTGGCGCTGGCCACCACCGCGGTGGCGGACCGGCCGGCGCTGCGGCGCACGCTGCTCATCGTCGGCATGTTCGGCACCGCGGTGTTCTATGGGGACGGGGTCATCACACCCGCGATCAGCGTGTTGTCGGCCGTGGAAGGCCTGGGTGTGGCGGCGCCCCAATTGCAGGGTGCTGTGGTGCCCCTCACGCTGCTGGTGCTGACGGTGCTGTTTTCGGTGCAGCGTTTTGGCACCGGTGGCATCGGGCGGGCCTTCGGACCGGTCACGCTGGTGTGGTTTGCCGCGCTGATCGCGCTGGGCGTGCCGCACATCCTGGCCGACAGCGCCGTGCTGGTGGCACTGAACCCGGCCTACGCCGGTGCCTTCATCGCCGCGCAGCCGGGTGTGGCCTTCATCGCGCTGGGCGCGGTGGTGCTGGTGGTCACGGGGGGTGAGGCGCTGTACGCGGACCTGGGCCACTTCGGCAAGCTGCCGATCCGCATCGCCTGGTACGGGCTGGTGATGCCGGCGCTGGTGGTCAACTACTTCGGCCAGGGCGCGCTGCTGCTGGCCAACCCAGCGGCAGTGGAAAACCCGTTCTACCTGATGGCGCCGGCCTGGGCGCGCTTGCCGCTGGTCTTCCTGGCCACCGCGGCCACGGTCATCGCTTCACAGGCGCTGATCACGGCCGCGTTTTCCGTCACCAAACAAGCCATGCAGCTGGGCCTGCTGCCGCGCATGCGGGTGTTGCACACCTCGGTGCGCGACCTGGGCCAGATCTACGTGCCCTTCGTCAACTGGGGGCTGTTTGTGTTCATCGTGCTGGCGGTGGCGCTGTTCAAGTCCTCGTCGGCGCTGGCCTCGGCCTATGGCATCGCGGTGACGCTGGACATGACCATCACCACCATCATGACCTTCTTCGTCATCCGCTATGGCTGGAAGTACCCGCTGTGGTTGTGCGTGGCGGCCACGGGCATCTTTTTTGTGGTGGACGTGCTGTTTTTCGCCAGCAACCTGCTCAAGCTGCTGGCCGGCGGCTGGTTCCCGCTGGTCATCGGCGCGGCGATGTTCCTGCTGATGCTGACCTGGATGCAAGGCCGCAAGCTGATGCGCGAGCGCCTGCGCGACGAAGCCATCGAACTGCCCGGTTTCCTGGAAGCGGTGTTCGTGGCGCCGCCGCAGCGGGTGGCCGGCACGGCCGTGTTCCTGGCCGCCGAAGAAGGCCTGACACCCAACGCACTGCTGCACAACCTCAAGCACAACAAGGTGCTGCACGAGTACAACCTGTTTGTCTCGGTGCGCCACCACGAGGTGCCGTGGATCGGCTTCGACAAACGGGTGGAAATGAACCCGCTGGGCCACGACTGCTGGCAGGTGACGCTGAACTTCGGCTTCAAGAACGAGCCCGATGTGCCCGAGGCCTTGCAGCTGCTGGCCGGCCGCGGCGTGCCGCTGCCGGAGATGGACACCAGCTACTTCCTGTCGCGCGACGTGGTCACGCCCACGCTGGGCGGGGGCATGGCCTTCTGGCGCGAGAAGCTGTTTGCCGGCATGCACCGCAACGCGGCCGCGGCGGCGGACTTCCTGTCGCTGCCACCCAACCGCGTGGTGGAGCTGGGCACCAAGGTCCAGATCTAAGAGCCTGGGCCCTGACGTTGTGCCGGGCGGCGCTCAGCCGTTGCGGAACAGGAAGCTGTAGGCGTTGAGCGCCGGCACACCGCCCAGGTGGGCGTAGAGCACACGCGAGCCGGCCGGGAACTCGCCCCGGCGCACCATGTCGATCATGCCGTGCATGGACTTGCCCTCGTACACCGGGTCGGTGAGCATGCCTTCCTGGCGCGCGCACAAACGGATGGCTTCCAGCGTGCCCTCGTTGGGCAGGCCGTACTCGGGGCCGCCGTAACGCGCGTCCAGCACCACGTCGGCGGCGGTGATGGGCCGGCCCAGTTCCACCAGCTCGGCCGTGTGCTGCGCGATGCGCAGGATCTGCGCATGGGTCTTCTCCGGTTTGGCCGAGGCGTCGATGCCGATCACGCGGTCGGCGCGGCCGTCGGCGGCAAACCCCACCACCATGCCGGCCTGCGTGCTGCCGGTGACGGAACACACGACGATGTAGTCGAACTTGAAGCCCAGCTCGGCCTCCTGCTGGCGCACTTCTTCGGCAAAACCGACGAAGCCCAGGCCGCCGTAGGGGTGCTCGGAGCAGCCGGCCGGGATGGGGAAGGGTTTGCCGCCGGCCGCGCGCACATCGTCCATCGCCTGCTGCCAGCTGGGCCGGATGCCGATGTCGAAACCGGCCGCGTCCAGCCGCACATCGGCGCCCATGATGCGCGACATCTCGATGTTGCCCACCCGGTCGTAGACGGCGTCGGAGTAGTTGACCCAGTTCTCTTGCACCAGCACGCACTTGAGCCCCAAGTGCGCGGCCACCGCGGCCACTTGGCGCGTCTGGTTGGACTGGATGCCGCCGATGGAGACCAGCGTGTCGTAACCGCCAGCAATGGCCTCGGGGATCAGGTACTCCAGCTTGCGGGTCTTGTTGCCGCCGAAGGCCAGGCCGCTGTTGCAGTCCTCACGCTTGGCCCAGAGCTCCACCTGGCCGCCCAGGTGCGCGCTCAGGCGCTTGAGCGGCTGCACCGGCGAAGGGCCGAAGGTCAGGGCATGGCGCGGGAATTTCTGCAGGTTCATGGCGGGCTCCACGGGGGACAAGTGAGTAGCTCAAATGGTAGGGCGGACCTGGCTGAACAGGGTTGCAAGTTAGAGCCTTGCAGCACAACTCGAATGGCATGATTCGACGTGTCATCCGCTCAGATTGTTTGGACATGGCCAAAGCCGCAACAAAAGTGCGAACCCCCGTCGCCGAAGACGCCCCGCCGGACCGCACCGACCGGGCCATCCTGCGCGCGCTGCAGCGCGACGCCAGCATCTCCAACGTGGCCCTCGCCGCCAAGGTGGCGCTCAGCCCCGCGGCCTGCCTGCGGCGCGTGGAGCGGCTCAAGGCCCGCGGGCTGATCCGCGGCATCGTGGCCTTGCTGGAGCCGAAAGCGATGGACTGCGGCACGCTGGTGGTCATCGGCGTGGTGCTGGACCGTTCCACGCCCGACAGTTTTGCGGCCTTCGAACGTGCGGTGCAGAAGCTCGGCGCGTGCATGGAGTGCCACGTGGTCACCGGCGAGTTCGACTACTTCATGATGGTGCGCACACGGGACAACGACAGCTACAACCGCCTGCACGCCGAACACCTGCTCTACCTGCCGGGCGTGCGCCAGATCCGGACCTTCATGGTGCTCAAGCAGGTGCTGTCCAGCACCCAGTTGCCGATCTGAACACCGGGCTGAACAGCCTGTGCAACACTGGCGCGCCTCACGACGAGCCCGCGCCCATGGACCTGCTTTTTGTTGCCGACCCGCTGGAGTCGTTCAAGCCCTACAAGGACAGCAGCTTCGCGATGATGCGCGAGGCTGCTGCACGTGGCCACCGCCTGATGGCCTGCGAGCCCAAGGACCTGCGCTGGCAGCGCGGCGAGCCGGTGGTCGGCTTCGTGCGCGACCTCACGCTCACCGGCAGCACCGGGCCGGACTGGTTCAGCGCCGCGCAGCAGGCGCCCGACGAGCGCCCGCAGGCGCTGAAGGACGTGGGCGCCGTGCTGATGCGCAAGGACCCGCCCTTCGACAGCGAATACTTCTACGCCACCCACCTGCTGGAGCAGGCCGAACGTGAAGGCGCGCGGGTCTTCAACAGCCCGCGGGCGCTGCGCGACCACCCGGAAAAACTCTCGATCCTGGAGTTCCCGCAGCACATTGGGCCGACCCTGGTCACACGCGACGCGGCCGACATCCGCCGCTTCCACGCCGAACACCACGACATCATCCTGAAGCCGCTGGACGGCATGGGCGGCATGGGCATCTTCCGCGTCGGCCCCGACGGCCTGAACCTGGGCAGCATCACCGAAACCCTGAACCAGGGCGGTGCCACCAGCGTGATGGTGCAGAAGTACCTGCCGGAGATCGCCCAAGGCGACAAACGCATCCTGATCATCGGTGGTGTGCCGGTGCCCTTCTGCCTGGCGCGCATCCCGCAGGGCAGCGAGATCCGCGGCAACCTGGCCGCGGGCGGCAAGGGCGTGGCACAGCCGCTGAGCGATGCAGACCGCCGCATCGCCGAGCACCTGGGCCCCATCCTGGCCGCGCGTGGCCTGCTGCTGGTGGGCGCCGACGTGATCGGCGATTGCCTGACCGAGATCAACGTCACCAGCCCGACCTGTTTTGCCGAGATCACCGAGCAGACCGGTTTCCCGGTGGCCAAGACTTTCGTGGATGCGCTGGAAGCTGCGGTCCTGGCCGCCCCTGCATCCAACACGCGCCCCGGCGCGTAGACCCACCGCATGAAACATCACCCCATCGCCCGCGCGGCGCTGCTGGCCTGCGCGTGCTGCCCGTTCACGCCGGCCGTCGCCAACCACGGCGGCCCGGTCACGCCCGCGCCGCAGACCATCATCATCCAGGGCCACTACGACAACGCGGTGGGCACGCAGGATGCGGCTTCGGCCGGCACCATCCGGCGTGAGCTGCTGGAGAGCCGCCCCGCGCAGCGCCCGGGCGAGGTGCTGGAGTTTGTGCCCGGCGTCATCGTCACGCAGCACTCGGGCGACGGCAAGGCCAACCAGTATTTCCTGCGCGGTTTCAACCTGGACCACGGCACCGATTTCGCCACCCGCATCGCCGGCATGCCGGTGAACATGCCGTCGCACGGCCATGGCCAGGGTTACAGCGACCTGAACTTTTTGATCCCCGAGCTGGTGGACCGCATCCAGTACCGCAAGGGCCCGTACTTCGCCACGGTGGGCGACTTTGCCGCCGCCGGCTCGGCCGACATCCAGTACCTGTCGCGTGTGGCCGCGCCCTTCGGCCAGATCACGCTGGGGGGCAACGGTTACCGCCGCGGCCTGGTGGGCGGGTCGGGCGAGATCGCGCCGGGCCTGACGGCGCTGGCCGCGGTGGAGGCGATGGCCAACGACGGCCCCTGGACCGTGCCCGAGAACCTGCGCAAGCTCAACGGCGTGTTCACGTTGACCGGTGGCACGCGCAGCAACGGCTGGTCGGTCTCGGCGATGGGCTACCGCTCGAAGTGGACCGCCACCGACCAGATCCCCGCACGCCTGCTGGTGCCCAACAGCGGTTTCGGCCGCTACGACTCGCTGGACCCCACCACCGGCGGCGAAACCCACCGCAGCAGCCTGTCGGGCGACTGGCATGTGGACACCGCCAACGGCCGCACCACGCTGTCGGCCTACGCCATCCGCTACGACCTGGACCTGAACTCCAACTTCAGCTACCGGCTGGAGCGGCCGGCGGGCGGCGACCAGTTCAAGCAGACCGACGCGCGCACGGTCTACGGCGCCGACGCCGAACATGTGTTCAACCACGACATCGGCGCCTACCCGGCCCGCACGGTGCTGGGCGCGCAGCTGCGCCACGACCGCGCGCGTGTGGGCCTGTACGACAGCCTGGCGCGTGAGATCACCGGCACCACACGTGAAGACCGCATCCGGCAGACGCAGGCCGGGCTGTTCGGCCAGACCACGGTGGAGTTCACGCCTGAATGGCGCGCGGTGTTCGGCCTGCGCGCCGACCACATCGCCGCGACCGTCGATGCGCTCACGTTGGCGGCCAACAGTGGCAGCGCCAGCGCCACGCGGCTGTCGCCCAAGCTGTCGCTGATCTACACCCTGCGGCCCGACACCGAACTCTTCTTCAACCTCGGCCGCGGCCTGCACAGCAACGACGCACGCGGCATGACGGCGCGTGTGGACCCGAAGAGCGGCGACGCGGTGGACCCGGTGCCACCCCTGGTGCCGCTGACCGGCGCCGAGATCGGCCTGCGCACGGAAGTCATCCGCGGCCTGCAGACCTCGGTGGCGGTGTGGGGCCTGCGTTCGGCGTCGGAGCTGGTCTACATCGGCGACGCCGGCGCCACCGAGGCCAGCCTGGGCAGCCGCCGGCGTGGCATCGAAGTCAACAACCGCTGGCAGCCGCTGCCGTGGTTCCTGCTCGACGCCGATCTGGCCCTGAGCCACGCACGTTTCACCGACGGCAGCCGCGTGCCCAACGCCGTGGACAGCGTGGCCTCGGTGGCCGCCACCGTGCGCGACGTGCAGGGCTGGACGGCCAGCCTGCAGTGGCGCTACCTGGGCTCGGGCGCGCTGGTCGAGGACAACAGCGTGCGCTCCATCCCGGCCAGCACGATGAACCTGCGTGTCACACGCGCACTCGGCCCCAAGGCGAGCGTGACGCTGGATGTCTTCAACCTCTTCGACCGCGAGGTCAACGACATCCAGTACTTCTACGAATCGCAGCTGCTCGGCGAGCCGGCGCCGGTGGCCGACCGCCACCTGCACCCGGCCGAACCCCGCAGCCTGCGGCTCACGCTGCAGGCGCGGTTCTGACCATGCGGGCCTGGTGGATTGCACTGGTGTTGCTGGGCGTGGGCCCTGCCAGCGCCCACGACAGCTGGTTCGCACCGCAACCCGCCAACGAACGTGGCCAACTGGTGCTGGCCCTGGGCACGGGCAACCAGTACCCGGTGTTCGACGCACCCATCGCCGCCGCGCAGCTGCAGACCAGCGGCTGCCTGGGGCCGGGGGTGCGCGAGGTGCCGCTGCGGGAGGCCGGTGGTTTGGCGCTGTTCCGGCAGAACACCCCGTTCCTGCTGCTGCGCACCGGCCGGCCGGTGTCGCCCGTGGCCAGCGTCAGCTGCTGGGCGCAGCTGGTGCCGATCGACATCCAGATCGACGACCCGACCGTGGTGGTCTACCTGGACGAGATCAAGGCCCCGCCGGCCGTGCGCGAACGCTGGACGGCGCTGCAGGCCCGGGGCGTTCGCTGGCAGGAGACCTACGTCAAACACGCGCGCGTCGAGGTCGAGGGTGAACAGCCCGCCACCACCGCCACCGCGCCCATCGAGGGCCTGGGGCTGGACGTGCGGCTGGAAAACAACCAGCGCCCGCTGCGGGCCGGCGACAACCTGCGCTTGCAGGTGCTGCGCGATGGCCAACCGCTGTCCGGGCTGGCGGTGGAGCTGCGCAGCGACGCCAGCCCCATCGGCTTCTGGCGCCAGACCGACGCCGACGGCCGGGTTCAGATCACGCTGCCGCTGGCCGCGCGCTGGATCCTGCGGGGCACCGATGTGCGGCCGTCGCGCGAGCACCCGGACCGCTGGGAGAGCCGCTTTGTGACGCTGGCGTTCGAGGTGCATAAGAAGCGCTGAAGGCGCCGCGTGGACAGGCACTGAGACAATCGGGCCCATGGCCCTTCTTTCGATCTCCAACGCCCACCTCGCCTATGGCCATGTGCCCCTGCTCGATGGCACCGACCTCTCGCTCGAAGCCGGTGAACGCATCGCGCTGATCGGCCGCAACGGTGCCGGCAAATCTTCGCTGATGAAGGTGCTGGCCGGGCTGGAAAAGCTCGACGACGGCCTGCTGCAGCAACAAGGCGGCCTGCGCCGCATCTACGTCGCGCAGGAGCCGCTGTTCGCCGACGGCGCCAACGTGTTCGACGCGGTGGCCGAAGGTGTGGCCGAAGCGCGTGCGCTGCGCGAACGTTACGAAGCCCACGCGCCGGAAGACGACCTGGACGCGCTGCAGACCCGGCTGGAAGCCCTGGACGGCTGGACCTGGGAGCAGCGTGTGGACACCGCGCTGCAACGCCTGGGCCTGGACCCGGCGGTGGCGGTCTCGGCCTTGTCCGGCGGCATGAAAAAACGCGTGGCGCTGGCGCGGGCCCTGGTGGCCGCACCCGACGTGCTGCTGCTGGACGAGCCCACCAACCACCTGGACATCGACGCCATCGAGTGGCTGCAAGGCCTGCTGAACGACTGGCGCGGCGCGCTGCTGCTGGTGTCCCACGACCGTGCTTTCATCGACGCCGTGGCCACCCGCATCGTCGAGCTGGACCGCGGCCTGCTGCGCAGCTACCCGGGCGCCTTCACCGCCTACGAGGCCACCAAGGCCCGTGAGCTGGAAGACGAGGCGCTGGCCAACGCCCGCGCCGACAAGCTGCTGGCGCAGGAAGAGGTCTGGATCCGCAAGGGCGTGGAAGCCCGCCGCACACGCAGCGTGGGCCGTGTGGCACGCCTGCAGACGCTGCGCGCGCAGCGCCAGGCGCGGCGCGACCAGCTCGGCCAGGTGCGGCTGTCGGTGGACGCCGGCCTGCCCACCGGCAAGATCGTCGCGGAGCTGAAGGAGGTCAGCATGCGCTTCCCGGGGCCCCCAGGTCTCGCTGACGCGAGCCCGCCCCCCGAGGGGGGTGAGCCGGCTCGGGAGTGGCCTGTCGCCGGCTCTGGCGACCGCACCTTGATCGACCACTTCAGCGCCACCATCCTGCGCGGCGACAAGGTCGGCCTGATCGGCCCCAACGGCACCGGCAAGACCACGCTGCTGAAGCTGATCCTGGGCGAACTCGCGCCCACCGGCGGCAGCGTGCGCCAGGGCACGAAGCTGCAGGTGGCGTACTTCGACCAGATGCGCGCCGGGCTGGACCTGGAGGCCACGCTGGTGGACACCATCAGCCCCGGCAGCGAGTGGGTGGAGGTAGGCGGTGGCCGCAAACACGTGATGAGCTACCTCACGGACTTCCTGTTTTCGCCCGAACGTGCCAACTCGCCGGTGCGCACCTTGTCGGGTGGCGAACGCAACCGTCTGTTGCTGGCGCGGCTGTTTGCGCTGCCGGCCAACGTGCTGGTGCTGGACGAGCCCACCAACGACCTGGACATCGACACGCTGGACCTGCTGGAAGAGCTGCTGGGCAGCTACGCCGGCACCGTCTTCCTGGTCAGCCACGACCGGCGTTTCCTGGACAACGTGGTCACCAGCACCATCGCCTGGGAGGGTGACCCGGCCTTCGGCGGCCGGCCCGGCCTGTGGCGCGAGTACGAAGGCGGGTACGAGGAGTGGAAGCGCCAGCGTTCGCGCAGCCGGGTGGCCGTGGCCGCGCCCGCCCCCGCGCCATCGACGGTGGCTACCGCGCCAGCATCCAAACCCGCCACCAAGGCCAAGCTCAGCTACAAGGAGCAGCGCGAGCTGGACGCGCTGCCGGCGCGCATCGAAGCGCTGGAGAGCGAGCAGGCCAGCATCGGCGCCACGCTGGCCGGCACCGAGGTCTACCAGAAGGAGCCGCAGCGCGTGGCGCTGCTGCAGGCGCGGCATGCCGCCATCGAAGCCGAGCTGCTGACCGCGCTGGAGCGCTGGGAGCTGCTCGGCGCGCGGTGATCAGACGCTGATCAGCTGCCGTGGCTGCGCCAGCTTTCGTTGGTGGCCGCCGGGTGGCTGCGCGTGACCATCAGCGCCGCCTGCAGGTACAGCGCGTTCAGCAGCCGCATCGCACGTTCGCGGTCGAAGCCCGGCCATTCCGAGATCTCGCGCAGGTTGGTGGTCTCGCGCCGCAGCCGGGCCACGGCGGCGGTGAGGGTGCCGCCCAGGTCCAGGCCTTGCAGGTCGGCCACCGGGGTCACGCGGTAGGCGGCGTTGCCGGCCAGCTCGGGCAGCAGGCTGTCGCGTGCACCGCGCAGTGCCAGCGCCCAGATCAGCGGGCCCAGCGGGCTGAAGAGCGCGGCGTCGGCCACCAGGGCGCGGTCGTTGTGGCCCGGGGCGCTGAGCAGCGCGGGCTCCACCTGCATCACCTCCAGGCCGCTCAGGCGCGATGACAGCAACTGCTCGCTGGTCAGCGGGCAATGGGCCAGGCGTTCGACCGGGAACACGGTGAGCGGGATCACGTGGCCGTCCAGCGCCAGGTGGATCAGCAGGCGTTTGTTGTGCCGCAGCGCGGCGGCGATGACCTCCAGCAGGTCGCTGCCGCGGCCCTCGCGCTCGAAGCGCAGCAGGTCCAGCAGCAGTGAGGGGCTGAGCGAGCTCAGCCGCGTCGCCGGGCTGCGGTCGGCGCGGTCGATCAGGGCCTGCTGCTCCTGCAGGTAACGACGGAAGTCGCTGACCCGCATCAATTCAGAGGCCCCGACGGGCAGGGTGGACGGGAACTGGTGCGTCACGGCCGCGATGGTAAGCAGTCAGGGGCCGGCCAGCGGGGCTATCCCCCCCGTATCAGCGGGGGCGCAGGCCGGCCGGCAGCGCGCGCCAGAAGCGCCCGTCCTGCGTGGCCGCAAAGTTGATGCGCATGCAGGTGCTGGGCCGCCGCCCCACCTGGAACAGCGTGCCCGGGGCCAGCAGCCAGCCGTCGTCCAGCAGGGCCAGCGCCAGGCGTTCGGTGTCCTGGCCCATGTCCACCCAGCCGAACAGCCCTTGCGGCGGCGCCACGAAGCGCGCGCCGGCCTCGGTGGCGTGATGCACGGCGCGCTCGCGCGCGGCCGCCAGGCGCTGCTGGATGCGCTCGGCATGGCGGCGCAGCAGGCCCTGGTCCAGGCACCAGGCGATGGCCTGCTCCAGCGGCGCCGGGGTGGTGAGCGTGCTGATCAGCTTGCTGTCGATCAGGCGTTCGGCCAGCGCAGGCGCGGCGGCAACAAAGCCCACACGCCACTGCGGCGTGAGGATCTTGGAAAAACCCGAGACCAGCACCGTGCGCCGCAGCCCGTCCAGCGTGGCCAGGCGCGTGGCCTGGGGCGGCGCCAGGAAGGCGTAGGTGTCGTCCTCGACGACGGTGATGTCGTGTTCTTCGGCCAGGCGCAGCAGCTGGTGTGCCTGGGCCGGGCTCAGCGTGTGGCCGGTGGGGTTGTGCAGCACCGAGACCGTCACATACAGCCGCGGCTGGTGCGCCGCGATCAGCGTGGCCATCGTTGCCAGGTCCGGCCCGTCGGCGCCACGCGGCACCGGCAGCAGCCGCATGCCCAGGCGGGTCAGGCGCTCGTACTCCACGGCCCAGCCGGGTTCGTCCACCAGCACCGCGTCGCCGGGCTGCAGCAGGGTGCGCGCCACCACATCCAGCGCATGCGTGGCGCCGACGGTGGTGACGATCTGCGCCGGCTCGGCCGGCACGCCCAGATCGGCCAGGCGGCGCGCCAGCGCGGCGCGCAGGCTGGGGTCGCCCGCCGGATCACCATAACGCACCCAGCCGGCGGCGGCGCTGGCGCTGCTGGCCTGGCGCAATGCGCGTTGCAGCAGGGCTGGGTCCAGCCAGTCCTCGGGCAGGGTGCCCATGCCGGGCGCCGAGCCGCGCACGCCGGCGTGGAACATGCCGCGGATCAGCGCCGTGGCGTCTACCGGCGGTGCCCGCGGGGCCTCGGCCGGGCCGGTGGGGTGCGGTGCGCGGATCTCGCGCACCGTGTCGCGCACGAAAAAGCCCCGCTGCGGCCGGGCCAGCACCAGGCCCTGCGCCAGCAGCCGGTCGTAAGCGGCCACCACGGTGGCCGGGCTCACGCCGTGGCGGGCCGCGGCCTCGCGCACCGACGGCAATCGGGTGCCCGGCGCCAGCAGGCGCTGGACGATGCGTTCGGCCAGGCGGGCGGCCAGTTGTTCGGCCAGGCCGGGGCCAGCCGCGCGGGCCAGCAATGGCCGGGGGAGATCCTGCGGGGCGTTCATCGGAGGCTGTATCGCTGGCGCGACCGGTACAGAACGGTGATTTGTCTGCGTCAGTGTATCGGCACTGTATTGGTTGTGGCGGCTACAGTGGCCCCATGTCACGTGTCGCATCTGCATTGCCCTCAGCCGCCGCCGTCAACCGCGGTCTGGCTTGGGGCGCGCTGGGGGTGCTGATCTTTGCGCTGACGCTGCCGATGACCCGGTTGGCCGTCGGTGATGCGGCCGACCCGCAGCTGGCGCCGGCCTTCGTCACCGCCGGACGCGCGGCCGTGGCGGGGCTCTTGAGCGTGGCGGGGCTGCTGCTCTGGCGTGTGCGCACGCCGGGCCGCCACCTGTGGCCCGCGCTCGCGGTCAGCGCCCTGGGCACGGTGGCGGGGTTCCCGCTGTTCCTGGCGCTGGCGCTGCGCGAGGTGGAGGCGATGCACGCCGCGGTGATCACCGGGGTGCTGCCGCTGGCCACCGCCGTGGCGGGGGCGCTGGCCACGCGGCAGCGGCCCTCGGCCGGTTTCTGGGCCGCGGCGGTGGGGGGTTGTGCGCTGGTGCTGGCCTACGCCGCCTGGCAGGGCAGCGGGCGCCTGGTGCTGGCCGACGGCCTGCTGCTGCTGGCGGTGTGCAGCGCGGCGCTCGGTTATGTGGCCGGCGCCCGCGCCGGGGCGGAAATGCCCGCGCCGCAGGTGATCTGCTGGGTGCTGGTGGGCGCGTTGCCGCTCACACTGCCGTTGGCGCTGTGGTTCTGGCCGGCGGCGCCGGTGCGCGCCTCGGCCTGGGCCGGCTTTGCCTACGCGGCGCTGTTTTCGATGTGGCTGGGCTTTTTTGCCTGGTACCGCGGCCTGGTGCTGGGCGGCGTGGTGCGGGTCAGCCAGGTGCAGCTGTTGCAGCCCTTCCTGGCGCTGATCGCCGCGGCCTTGTTGCTGGGCGAGCGGCCCGATGCCGCCACGCTGGTGTTTGCGCTGGCGGTGCTGGTTGTCGTGGTGGTGGGCAGGCGGGCGAAGGTGGCGACATGAAGACCTTGGGTGTGATCGGCGGCATGAGCTGGGAGTCCAGCGCCGTGTATTACCGGCTGATCAATCAGGGTGTGGCCGCGCGCGCTGGCGGTCTGCACAGCGCGCCGCTGCTGCTGCACAGCCTGGACTTCGCCGCCATCGCCGCCGCCCAGGCCGCGGGCGATTGGGCCGGCCTGGCCGCGCAACTGGGCACCGCCGCGCAAGGCCTGGTGCGCGCCGGCGCAGGCGCCGTGCTGCTGGCCACCAACACCATGCACAAGCTCGCCCCCGCTGTGCAGGCCGCGGCCGGCGTGCCGCTGCTGCACATCGCCGACGCCACCGGCGCGGCGCTGCAGGCCGCCGGCATCACCCGCGCCGGGCTGCTGGGCACCCGTTTCACGATGGATGACCCGGCCATCGTGCAGGACCGGCTGCGTCTGAACTTCGGCGTGTCGACCCTGCTGCCTGACGCCCCCGGTCGCGCCGAGGTGCACCGCGTGATCTACGAAGAGCTGTGCCGCGGCCGCATCGAAGACCGCTCGCGTGTGGCTTACCAGCAGCAGATCGCCGCCTTGCAGGCCGCCGGGGCGCAGGCGATCATCCTGGGCTGCACCGAGATCGGCCTGCTGATCGAGCCCCAGCACAGCCCGCTGCCCGCGTTCGACACCACCTCACTCCATGCCGCTGCGGCGGTCGATTGGATCTGTTCATGAGTTCCTCCCCCTGGACCCTGGCCCGCCGCGCCGAGCGGCTGAACCCCTCGGTGATCCGCGAGATCCTCAAGCTCACCGAGCGCCCGGGCATCGTCTCGCTGGCCGGCGGGCTGCCCTCGCCCGACGGTTTCCCGGTCGAAGCGCTGCGTGCCGCCACCGACCGCGTGTTGCGCGAAGCCCCGCGTGAAGCGCTGCAGTACGCCGCCAGCGAAGGTTATGGCCCGCTGCGCGAGTGGGCCGCTGGCCAGTTGCAGGCGCAGGGTGTGGCCTGCACGGCCGGCCAGGTGCTGATCACCACCGGCTCGCAGCAGGGCCTGGACCTGGTCGGCAAGGTGCTGATCGACCCCGGCAGCGGCGTGGCGGTGGAGTCGCCCACCTACCTGGGCGCGCTGCAGGCCTTTGCGCCTTATGAGCCCGAGTTTGTGCCGGTGGCCGGCGACGACGAAGGCCCCACGCCCGAGGCGCTGGACGCGGCGCGAGGCGCACGCTTCCTGTACCTGCTGCCCAACTTCCAGAACCCGGGGGGCCGCTGCATGGGCGCCGCGCGCCGCATCGCCCTGGCCGAGCGCGCCCAGGCGCTGGGCCTGCCGGTGGTGGAAGACAACCCCTACGGCGACCTCTGGTACGACGCACCGCCGCCGCCGCCATTGAGCGCCTTGATGGTGGACCAGTCGATCTACCTGGGCTCGCTGTCCAAGGTGCTGGCGCCGGGCCTGCGGCTCGGTTATGTGGTGGCGCCACCAGCGCTGTTCCCCAAGCTGCTGCAGGCCAAACAGGCGGCCGATCTGCACACGCCCGGCTTCAACCAGCGCATCGCCCACCAGGTGCTGGCCGACGGCCTGCTGCAGACCCACCTGCCGGCGGTGCGCGCGCGTTACCAGGCGCAGCGGGATGCGATGCAGTCGGCGCTGGAACGCCACCTGCCGCCCGGCTGCCACTGGGTGCGCCCCACCGGCGGCATGTTCTTCTGGCTCGAGCTGCCGGAAGGTTTGGACAGCACCGTGCTGCTGCCGACGGCGGTGGAGGCCGGTGTGGCCTACGTGCCCGGCGCGGCGTTTTACGCCGCCGCGCCACGCGCCAACACGCTGCGCCTGAGTTTTGTCACCGTCTCGCCGGAGCGCATCGACGCCGGTGTCGCCTTGCTGGGCACGGTGCTGAAACAGGCGCTGCGGTGAGCCGTCGTTTTCACCAGGTCGACGTCTTCAGCGCCGTGCCGCTGCGTGGCAACCCGCTGGCCGTGGTGCACGCGGCCGAGGGCCTGGACGACACGCAGATGGCGGCCCTGGCGCGCTGGACCAACCTGTCGGAAACCAGCTTCCTGCTGCCGCCCACCGAGCCAGGCGCCGACTACCGCGTGCGCATCTGGACGCCGTTCGGCGAGTTGCCCTTTGCCGGCCACCCGACGCTGGGCAGTTGCTGGGCCTGGCTGGCAGCGGGTGGTGTGCCGCAATCAGCCGGTGTGGTGGTCCAGCAATGTGGTGTGGGCCTGGTGCGCGTGCGGCAAGACGGACAGCGCCTGGCCTTCGCCGCGCCGCCACTGCGCCGCAACGGGCCGGTCGAGCCCGAGCTGCTGGTGCGTGTGTGCAGCGGCCTCGGCCTGCAGCCGGACGAGGTGCTCGCCCATGCATGGGTCGACAACGGCCCGGGCTGGTTTGCGCTGCTGCTGGGCTCGGGCGAACGTGTGCGTGCGCTGCAGCCCGACTGGGCGGTGCTGGGCCGGATGAAGTTCGGCATCGTCGGGCCGCAGGCGCCGGGTGGCGACACCGCCTTCGAGGTGCGTGGCCTGTTCGACGGCATCGAAGACCCGGTCACCGGCAGCCTGAACGCCGGCCTGGCGCAATGGCTGATCGGCAGCGGACGCGCGCCGCACAGCTATGTCGCAGCCCAGGGCCACGCGCTGCAGCGCGCTGGCCGCGTGTTCGTGCAACGTGACGGCGACACCGTCTGGGTGGGCGGCGATGTGACGCCGGTGGTCGAAGGCATGATCGCGCTGTGACCACCGAGATCGACCACCTCATCGTCGCCGCCGACACGCTGGAAGCCGGCGCCGCCTGGTGCGAAGCCACCTTGGGCGTGTCGCCGCTGCCCGGTGGCCAGCACGCGCTGATGGGCACCCACAACCGGCTGCTGAACCTGTCGTCGCCGGCCTTCCCGGCCTGTTACCTGGAGATCATCGCCATCGACCCGGCCGCGCCGCCGCCGGGCCGTGCGCGCTGGTTCGGGCTCGATCAGCGGCCGGCTGGCGCACCGGCGCTGGTGCACGTGGTGGCACGTTCGCGCCTGCTGGACATGCACCGCTGGGGCCTGATCAACAAGGGCATCGACCCCGGCGTGCCGGTGGCGGCCTCGCGTGGTGACCTGCGCTGGCAGATCCTGCTGCGGCCCGACGGCCAGCTGCCCGGTGCTGCGCCCACGCTGATCCAGTGGGACAGCCCGCACCCGGCAGAACGCCTGCCGGACAGTGGCCTGCGCCTGCAGAGTGTGGTGCTGGACGGCCTGGCCGCGCCGGCACGTGAGGTGTTGCGCCTGCGGGGGGTGAAGGGTGAACCTGGTGGCGCGGTGCGCTGGACGGTCACGCTGGACACGCCGCTGGGGCCGCGCACGCTGCAGAGCTGAGCGCGGCCCGATACGGTCAGTTGCTGTACTTCTCGGCGCGGAAGTCGTCGTGGCAGCCCTTGCAGGTGCCGCCGACACCGCCGACGGCGGCCTTGATGTTGTCCAGGCTGCCGGTCTTGGCGGCGGCGTCGAGTTTGGCCATCGCGGCCACCATCTCGTCGCCCTTGCCCTTGAAGGCGGCGGCCTTGCTCCAGATGTCCGGCGTCGCGCGGTTCGGCATGCCCTTGTCGGTGCCGGCGCCGAAGGCCGTGAAGGCCAGCGGGGCCAGGCTGCTGGCCAGCGCCGCGTTGTCGGCCGCGGCCTTGGCGTCGAAGGGGATGCGGCCCTGGGCCATGCCGGCCACACGGCCGAAGTGCGAGGCCATCACCGTGAACACCGACTGGCGGTACTTGATGGCGTCTTCGGGTTTCTGGAACTGCGCCGCGGCGGGCAGCGTGGTCAGACAGGCGGCGGCACAGGTGGTTACCAGGAACAGCTTTTTCATGCGAGGGGTCCTTGTGGTGGGCGGCGCCCGGCATGGGCAACGCAGCCGCAGCGTATACGGCAATCGGCACCCGATCATTTCACTCGGGCCTTGTTATCGTTGACGCCCCACATGGCCAGGAGGAAACGAATGCCCGCTGCCACCACCGACATCCGCGTCTGGGACCTGCCCACGCGCCTGTTCCACTGGGCCCTGGCCGCCAGCGTGCTGGGCGCCGTCGTCAGCGTCAAGGCGGGGGCGATGGACTGGCACTTCCGCTGCGGTTACGCCGTCTTCACGCTGCTGGCCTTCCGGTTGTTGTGGGGTTTTGTCGGCGGACGCTGGTCGCGTTTTGGCAGCTTCATCTTTGCGCCCGCCACGGTGCTGCGCTACCTGCGTGGACAGCCGCGGCCCGGTGAAACACTGGATGTGGGCCACAACCCGCTGGGTGCCTTGTCGGTGTTCGCCGTGCTGGCCATTCTGGCCGTGCAGGTGGGCACCGGCCTGGTGGGGGACGACGAGATCGCCAACGTCGGGCCGCTGAACCGGCTGGTGGATTCGGCCACCGGCCTGGCGGCCACGGCCTGGCACAAGACCTGGGGCCAGTGGACCATCTTGGGCCTGGTGGGGCTGCACATCGCGGCCATCGGCTTCTACAGCTTCCGCGGCCAGGCCTTGGTGGGTGCGATGGTGGGTGGTGACAAGGCGCTGCCGGCGGACACGCCGGCCAGCGCCGACGCGCCGCGCCAGCGTTGGCTGGCCGTGGCGCTGCTGCTGTTGTGCAGCGCCGGGGTCTGGGCGGTGGTGCGCTCGGGCGGCTAGACTTGGTCCGCTGACCGATGGAACCACCCACCATTGAACTCCTCGTGCCGGACACCCCGGCACTGCTGGACGCCACACGCGAGATCTTCCGCGAGTACGCGGCGTCGCTGGCGGTGGACCTGTGTTTCCAGGGTTTCGAGGACGAACTCGCGGCGCTGCCCGGTGACTACCTGGCGCCGCAGGGCCTGCTGCTGCTGGCCTTCGTGGACGGCGCGCTGGCTGGTTGCGGCGCCTTCCGCCCGCTGCCCGACAGCGACCACGCCAACGCCTGCGAGATGAAGCGCCTGTACGTGCGCCGTGCCTTCCGCCGCTTCGGCCTGGGCCGCATCCTGGCGCAGGCGCTGATGGACCACGCCACCCAGGCCGGCCACTCGGCCATGCTGCTGGACACGCTGGACGAGATGGAAGCGGCGCGCGGCCTCTATGAGACGCTGGGTTTTGTCGAGGTCCCCCCCTATTACTTCAACCCGATCCCGGGCGCACACTACCTGAAGGCCGAGCTCTAGGAGGTGGTGATGAACGGGTTCCGTCGATTGCTCAAGGCGGCCGGCAGCCAGCCGCCCATCGGCACCTGGATCATGTCGGCCAGCCCGCTGGTGGCCGAGGCGCTGGGCCACGCCGGCTTCGACTGGGGCGTGCTCGACATGGAGCACAGCCCGCTGGACGTGGGCGGCGTGGTGCACCTGCTGCAGGCCATCGGCAACACCAAGATGCTGCCGGTGGTGCGTGTGCCCTGGAACGACGCCGTGGTCGTCAAGCGCGTGCTCGACGCCGGCGCCACCACGGTGCTGTTCCCGTTTGTGCAGAACGCCGAAGAAGCCGCGCGTGCCGTGGCCGCCACGCGCTACCCGCCGGACGGCATCCGCGGCATGGCCGGCATGACACGCGCCACGCACTACGGCATGCGCACCGATTACCCGCGCCAGGCCAACAAGGAAATGGGCGTCATCCTGCAGTTGGAAACCGCCGACGCGCTGGACCAGCTGGACGCCATCTGCGCGGTGCCGGGTGTGGACGCACTCTTCATCGGGCCGGCGGACCTGTCGGCCTCGATGGGCCATGTCGGCCACAGCATGCACCCGGCGGTGATGGACCGCATGGCCCGTGCCGCGCGCCGCGCCGCCGAGCTGGGCAAACCCATCGGCACGCTGGGCGGCAACGCCCAGGCCGTCGTGCAGTACCGTGCGCTGGGCTACAGCTTCGTCGCGCTCAGCGCCGACATCGGGCTGCTGATGCAGGGCTCACAGGCGGCGCTGAATGCGCTGCGCAACCCCCACCCCGAGGCCCACGTGCACACGTTGGCCGAGGGCACCGTCACCGGACAGAACGGATACTGAATGAGCGACAACAGCCTCGAACTCACCAGCGGCGCGCTGCGCCTGGCCCTGCGGCCGGACCTCGGCGGCTGCATCGCCGGTTTCTGGTTCGACACGTTACCCATCCTGCGCAGCACCGAGCCGGGCGACCTGCAGGCCTCGCGGCCCTCAGGCTGTTACCCGCTGATCCCGTATTCCAACCGCCTGGGCTACCGGCGCTTCCGCTGGCATGGCCACGACCACACCACCCAGCCCAACTTCGACGACAGCCCGCACTCCGTGCACGGCCTGGGCTGGCAGCGGCCGTGGACGGTGGAGTCGGCCCGTGCCGACGACGCGGTGCTGACCCTGGTGCACCCGGGCGATGCCGACTGGCCCTTTGCCTTCGAAGCGCGGCAGGCCTTTTCGCTGACCGCCAGCGGCCTGAACCTGGGCCTGAGCATCACCAACACCGCGGCCGAGCCGGCGCCGGTGGGCCTGGGCTGGCACCCGTACTTCCCCAAGCGCCCGCGCAGCCGCTTGCACATCGAGCTGACCGAGCGCTGGGAATCCGACGCCACCGGCCTGCCCACACGCAAGGTGCCGCAACCGGGCATCGACGGCGATGTCGCCCACCTGGCCTTCGACCACTGCTTTGAGGGCTGGAGCGGGCCGGCACGCCTGCGCGACGAAAAACTCGGGCTGCGCATCACCTCGTCGCTGCCCTACCTGGTGGTCTTCACGCCAGGCCTGAAGGACTATTACTGTGTGGAGCCGGTCAGCCATGTCAGCAACGCCATCCACATGGCCGAGCCGGCGCAGCACGGCCTGCGCACGCTGATGCCGGGCGAACGTTTCGAGGCCTGGATGAAGATCGAGGTGAGCCCCGTCTGATGGTGTTCGATGCCGTGCAAGCCCTGCCGGTGGCGCCGTCGCTGCTGGGCGAATCGCCGTTCTGGCACCCCGACGAAGCAGCGCTCTACTGGTGCGACATTCCCGGCCGGCGCCTGAACCGCTGGCACCCCGGCCGTGCACAACACCAGCACTGGGATCTGCCCACCGAACCCGGCTGCTGTGCGCCGGTGCTGGGCGGCGGCCTGTTGATCGCGATGCGCGACGGGCTGTGGCGATTCGACACCACCACCGGCACCCGCGAGCGCCTGGCCGCGCCGCCCTACGACCCGGCGCAGGAGCGTTTCAACGACGGCAAGGCCGACCCGCAGGGCCGCTTCTGGGCCGGCACGATCTTCGAGCCGCGCACCACGCCCAGTGCCGCGCTGTACCGCTGGGCCGGCGGCCGCCTGCAGCGCATGGCGGGCGAGGCCACGGTGGGCAATGGCCTGGCCTGGAGCCCGGACGGCCGCACGCTGTACTGGTCCGACACCAAGGCGCACCGCGTGCGCGCCTTCGACTTCGAGCCCGCCGACGGCAGCCTGTCGCGGGCACGTGAATTCGCCGCGTTCCCGGTCAAGGCCGATGGCCAGGACCTGGCCACCTACGGCGGCCGGCCGGATGGTGCGGCGGTGGACCGCGACGGCGCCTACTGGACCGCGATGTTCGAAGGCCAGCGCCTGCTGCGGCTGGCGCCCGACGGCCAGGTGCTGCAGGAACTGCCACTGCCGGTGCGCTGCCCCACGATGCCGTGTTTTGGCGGGCCGGACCTGCGCACGCTGTACATCACCACGTCGCGCGAAAACCGCCCCGTGGCCGAGCTGGCGGCCCAGCCGCTGGCGGGCTGTGTGCTGACGCTGCGTGTGGACGTGCCGGGCCTGCCGGTGAACTTCGTGCGGCCATGAACGGCGGGCCGCTGGAGCGCGTGGCGTTGTGGGCGCGGCTGGAGGCCGCCGCCGAACACGACCTCGCCATCGTCGGCGGCGGCGCCACCGGCTGCGGCCTGGCGCTGGATGCGGCGGCACGGGGGTTCAGCGTCGCCTTGTTCGAGGCCGACGACTTTGCCAAGGGCACCTCGTCACGCGCCACCAAGCTGCTGCACGGCGGCGTGCGTTACCTGGCCCAGGGCGACATCGGCCTGGTGCGCGAGGCGCTGCACGAGCGCGCCTCGGTGCTGGCCAACGCGCCGCACCTGGCGAACCGCCTGCCCTTCGTGATGCCCAGCTACCGCTGGTGGGAAAGTGGTTTCTACGGCATGGGCCTGAAGGCCTACGACCTGCTGGCCGGCGCGCGCAGCCTGGGCGATACCCAGTTCCTGTCGGCCAGCCAGACCCGCGAGTTGCTGCCCAACGTGATGCCCACCGGCCTCAGCGGCGGTGTGAAGTACTGGGACGGCCAGTTCGACGACGCCCGCCTGGCCCTGGCCCTGGCCCTCACCGCCGCCGCGCGGGGTGCGCTGGTGCTGAACCACGCGCCGGTGACCGCGCTCACACGCGAAGCCGGCCAGGTGCGCGGCGTCACGGTGCGTGATGCGCTGAGCGGCACAGAACACCGCGTGCGCGCCCGTTGTGTGGTCAACGCCACCGGCATCTGGGTCGATGCACTGCGCGACATGGACCGCGAGGCCGATGCGCCCAGGCGCCCGCCCATGGTCGCGCCCAGCCAGGGCGTGCACCTGGTGGTGGACCGCAGCTTCTGGCCCGGCGAGCATGCGCTGCTGGTGCCCAAGACGCAGGACGGGCGCGTGCTGTTTGCCGTGCCCTGGCTGGGCAAAACCATCCTGGGCACCACCGACACGCCGCGCGACACGGTGCAGCACGAGCCGCGTGCGCTGCCGGCCGAGGTGCAGTTCATCCTGGGCGAAGCCGCACGTTACCTGGCGCGCGCGCCACAGCGGGCCGACGTGCGCTCGGTCTGGGTCGGCATGCGCCCGCTGGTCAAGCCGCAGGCCGAGGATGGTGCGGACACCAAGGCCTTGTCGCGTGAACACACGGTGCTGATCGGCCGCTCCGGCCTGGTCACGGTGACCGGCGGCAAGTGGACCACCTACCGCGCGATGGCCGAGGACGTACTCACCCGCTGCATGGCCAAGGGCCTGCTGCCGCCCCGGCCGGCGGGGGTGACCGACCGGCTGCCGCTGCTGGGCGCGGCGCCGGGCCGCTCCATCATGGCGCCGCCGGGAGAGCACCTCTACGGCAGCGAAGCCAGCACGCTGCAGGCGCTGCCCGGTGCCACACGCTGGCTGAGCCACGACGCCGAATCCGGCCAGCCGGTGCTGAGCGAAGCGATGGTGCGGTTTGCTGCCCGCCACGAACTGGCGGCCAGCGTGGAAGACGTGCTCGCGCGGCGTTGCCGGTTGCTCTTCCTGGATGCGGCTGAAGCGGCGCGCCAGGCCGATGCGGTGGGCGCGATCCTGGCCGAAGAACTGGGCCCGGGCTTCGACGCCGCGGCGTCGGTGGCGTCGTTCAGGCAGCTCGCCGCACAGTACGGCGAGCTGCCCTGAACGGGGTCACTCGCCCGCGTTGCTGTACTTGACCGTGCAGCCGTAGGCCCGGGTCGACGCGGTGCTCACCGGCTTGCCGGCCAGCGATTCGGCCAGCGCGACGTTCACATGGTTGGTCGCGCCCGGGATGTCGGACGCGCGCGACGATGGTTTGTTGTCGATGGCGCCGGCGTAGACCAGCTTGCCTGCGCCGTCGATCACGTACAGGTGCGGCGTCGTGCGGGCGCCGTAGGTGCGGCCGAGCTTGCCGTCTTCGTCCATCAGCGTCGCAGTGGCGGCGGCACCTTGCGACGTCATCCACGCTGCCATCTGCGCCGGTGGCAGGTAGTCACCATGGTCGGCAGCGGTGGTGTTCACTGCCAGCCACACCACGCCCTTGGTGGTGGCGGCCTGCTGGGTGGCCTGCATGTTCTTGGCGCCGTAGTGTTTTTGCACGTACGGGCAGCCGGGGTTCACCCACTCCAGCACCACGTGTTTGCCCTTGAAATCGGCCAGGTTCACGGTTTTGCCGCTGGTGTCACGGGCCGTGAAGGCTGGGGCCGGCTGGCCGACGACGGCGCTTTGCGCCAGCGCCGTGCCCGCGCCGGCCAGGGTTGCCGCCAGGGTGAGGGTCGTCATCAGGAGTTTCATGCGTCACGCCTTCAGTGGGTGGGTTCAGGTGGGTGCAGACAAGCTGCCGCGGACTTCATCGACTGAGAGGATCTCGCTCAGAACCCTGGGCCCTGCCGCGCCGGGGGTGTAGACCACGTAGACCGGCACGCCGCTGCGGCCCAGGCGTTGCAGCTCGGCGGTGATGGCGGGGTCACGGCGTGTCCAGTCGGCGCGCAGCAGCAGCACGTTCCTGGCGCTGAACTCGGCCTTCACTGCGGCGTCGGCCAGCGTGGTGCGCTTGTTGTACTGGCAGGTCACACACCAGGCGGCGGTGAAGTCCACGAACACCGGCCGGCCCTGGGCCGTGGCCTCGGCCACCTTGTCGGCCGACCAGGGCTGCCAGTCACCGGTGTCGGCGGCTGAAACACCGGCCACCGGCACCGCCTCGGCCCGCAGCGACGGCCCCACCCAGGCCAGCGACAGGCCCAGCAGCAGCACCGCCGCCGTGCCCATCACGCGGCGCGTGGCCGGCGAATGCCCCGGCGAGCCCAGCGCCCAGGCCGCAAACGCCAGCACCACCAGGCTGCCCAGCAGCGCCGCCGCGCCGTCGAGGCCGATCTGCTGCCCCAGCACCCAGACCAGCCAGACCACGGTGCCGAACATCGGGAAGGCCATCAGGGTCTTGAACGTCGCCATCCAGGCACCAGGCCGCGGCAGCGCACGTGCCACCACCGGGAAGGCTGACGCCGCCAGGTAAGGCAAGGCCATGCCCAGGCCGAGTGCCGCAAACACGCTCAGCGCCTGGGCCGGCGGCAGCGTGATCGCGAACCCCAGCGACGCGCCCATGAAGGGCGCCGTGCAGGGCGCGGCGATGGCCACGGCCAGCACGCCGGTCAGTGCCGAGTCGGCCAGCGGGTGGCGCAGTTGTGTGGTGGCCAGCCGGTCGGGCAACACGCTGCCCAGCTCGAACAGGCCGGCCAGGTTCAGGCCGATCAGCGTGAACAGCGCCGCCAGCGCCGCCACGACCGCGGGCGACTGCAGCTGGAAACCCCAGCCCAGCTGTTCACCGCCGGCCCGCAGCGCCAGCAGCAGCCCGGCCAGCGCAACGAAGGAAATCACCACCCCCGCGGTGTAGGCCAGACCACCGGCCAGCAACGCGCGGCGGTCGTCGGCATGGCGGGCAAAACCCAGCACCTTCAGCGACAGCACCGGGAAGACACAAGGCATCAGGTTCAGCAAGGCGCCGCCCAGCAGTGCCAGCAGCAGTGCCAGCGGCAGGCCCAGCGGCGGGGTGTCCGGGGACACCGGCAACACGTCCTGCGCAGCGGCTGGTGCCGGGGCGCCGATGGCGGGCCAGGTGCCGGCCACGGTCAGCGTCAGCTGTGCGCCCGCTGGCTGACCGGCCACCGCGAAGACCGCCGGCATCGTGGCCGGGCTGGCGCTGCGCTGCGGGTCCAGCGGCACCTCGGCGGTCCAGGTGCCACCCTCCCAGCGCGCCACGGGCTTGGCGGCGTTGAGGATCACGCCTGCGGTTTCGGGGAAAAAGGCGATGGCCTGGCCTTGCCAGCTGGCCGGCAAGCCGCTGAGCGTGAGCACCAGCGCGTTGCCTTTCACTTCGGCGCGCCCCTGGGTGCCGGCTGCTGCCGCCGGTGTGGCGGCGCGTGCGGCATCGAACAGCGCCGCGTGGCCGGCCGTGGCTGCACGCGTGGGCACCGACAGCTTGAACTCGCCCGATTCGGGAATGCAGACGTCCTTGCACACCAGCCATTCAGCGCGCAAGCCCACGTCCAGTGTGTCGGCGCTGAAGCCGGCCGGCACCTGCACGGCCACCGGCAGCAGCAGCGTGTCTTCGAAGCCGAAGTTCACCAGCGGCCCCAGCGGCAGCTGCTTGGGTGTGGGCCACGCGACCTCACCGGCGGTCACGCCGGCGGGCAGCTGCCACTCCAGCAGCGTGGGCAGGCCGGAATCGCCCGGGTTTTTCCAGTAGGTGTGCCAGTGCGGCTGGTGGTCGATGCGCAGACCGAGCTGCACGGTCTTGCCGGGCGCGATGCCGTCGGGGGCATGCGCCACCAGTTCGGCACGCACCTGGGGTGTGGTGACCACCGCGCCTTGCGCGATGGCAAGGCAGGGCAGCAAGGCAACAATCAAGGCGAGCAGGCGCATGGGGATCTTCGAGCGTTCGGCAAGGCGGGGGTTCCGTGCGGCGGCACGGCCAACGCGCAGTTTCGCCGATGATCGCGATGACCGACTGCCGTGCGGCGAAGCCCGATCCGGCGCGACTGTGGGGTCAGACTGTGAGGTCAAACAGGGGGCTCAGGGGTTTGCCCCTATAATCCCGAGGCTTTGCCGCTCACGAGTCAACGGTCATCCCAGATGGAACGCACGTCACCGAAGAACGCGCGCCCCGATCCCTGGGTTGACGGGCCCGACGATGCGGGAACGCCGAGCTTCCGTCCGCTGACCCGGGCAGAGGCCCAGGCGCTGCGCGCCAAGGAGCCGCCACTGAACCCGTGGCGGGTCTTGGGGGTGCAGGTGGTGGTGGGAGTGTTGGCAGCGGCCCTGATCGGGCTGGTGTTTGGCAGCAGCAGTTTGATGTGGTCGGCGCTGTATGGTGCCGCCACGGTGGTTTTGCCGGGTGCCTTGTTGGCGCGTGGCATGACCAGCCGGCTCTCCGGCATGTCGCCCGGCGTCAGCGCCGTCAGCTTCATGTTGTGGGAGATGGTGAAAATCGCGGTCTCCGTTGCCATGCTGATGCTGGCGTCGAAGATCGTGCAGCCCCTGAGCTGGCCGGCGTTGCTGGCGGGTCTGGTGCTGTGCATAAAGGTGTACTGGTTGGCGCTGTTGTGGCGCGGCCGGTGAAAGAACAACGAGCTGACGACCGAAACGGACGGGACTTCACACATGGCAGCCGAAGGTAACGCGCCCACCGCTGGCGAGTACATCGTCCACCACCTGCAGCACCTGCAGAACCAGAAGCAGACTGCGGTCGTGGACTTCTCGGTGTTCAACCTGGATTCCATCTTCTGGGCCACGTTGCTGGGCGTGGTCGGTTGTTATGTGCTGTACCGCGCCGCTGCCAAGGCCACCTCGGGTGTGCCGGGGCGCTTCCAGGCCTTTGTCGAGCTGATGGTCGAGATGGTCGACGCGCAGGCCAAGGGCATCGTGCACAACGCCACCAGCCGCAAGCTGGTCGCGCCGCTGGCCCTGACGGTGTTTGTCTGGATCTTCCTGATGAACGCGATGGACCTGCTGCCCGTTGATCTGCTGCCGTCGATCTGGCACGTGGCCGGCCCGGCGCTCGGCGCCAAGGACTACCAGCGTGTGGTGCCCACGGCCGACCTGTCGGTGACCATGGGCCTGTCCTTGTCGGTGCTGCTGATCTGCCTGTTCTACAACGTCAAGATCAAGGGTTTTGGCGGCTGGGTGCACGAGTTGTTCTCGGCCCCGTTCGGCGACAAGTGGTTCCTGTACCCGGTCAACTTCGCGATGCAGATGATCGAGTTCGTCGCCAAGACGGTCTCGCACGGCATGCGGTTGTTCGGCAACATGTACGCCGGCGAACTGATCTTCATGCTGATCGCGCTGATGGG
>JADMJD010000205.1 GCA_018780805.1 Rubrivivax sp.
GCCAGCAGGTGGTGCGCAAAACTCACCGGCTGCGCCACCTGCATGTGCGTGAAACCGGGCATCACGGTGTCGCTGTGTTCGGCCGCCAGCTCCACCAGGGCCCGCTGCATCTCGGTCAACAGCGGCGCCAGGCCGTCGATCTCGGTGCGCAGCCACAGCCGCACGTCGGTGGCCACCTGGTCGTTGCGGCTGCGGCCGGTGTGCAGGCGCTTGCCGGCCAGGCCGACCAGCTCGGTCAAACGCGCCTCGATGTTGAGGTGCACGTCTTCCAGCTCGAGTTTCCACTCGAAGCTGCCGGCCTCGATCTGGGCCGTGATCTGCGCCATGCCACGCTGGATGTCGGCCAGGTCCTGCGCGCTGATGATGTGCTGCGCCGCCAGCATCTGGGCATGGGCCAGGCTGCCGGCGATGTCGGCCCGCCACAGCCGTTGGTCGAAACCGACGCTGGCCGTGTAGCGCTGCACCAGCTCGCTCATGGGTTCGGAAAACAGGGCGGACCAGGCCTGGGCCTTGTTGGCGAGCGGATTGGTGGACATCGGGAGGGCGCGTGCAGATGGGACTTCGTATTATCGGTGGGCCCCGATGCGATCCCACCCCCCCCCGCCGCCCGCTGACTTTGCCGACACCCGCGACGGCAGCGACACCCGTCCGGCCAGCGTCTGGCCGAGCACGCTGCGCCCGCCCGAAGGCCTGCCCAGCACCTTTGCCGCGTCGCGTTTTGACCCGCTGGCCGAAGAAAAGCGCCGCGCCGATGCCCATGCGGCCACGGCCTTTGACGTCTGCCACCCCGGCCTGGCGCTGCGCGCTGTTCTGGGTGTGCAAGGGGTGCTGATGGCCGGCACCCTGCTGGCCACCGAGGGCGGCTGGCTGCGTGCCCTGGGCCCGGTGGCGGTGGCGGCCTTTGCCGGCCTGCTGGCCACGCTGCTGTGGTTGGTGACGGTGTGTGCACTGCGCCGGCCGCTGCGGGCTTTGCAGCCGGTGCCGCGCGCCGCCGTGGCGCTGGCGCTCGGTGCGGTGGCGGCGTGGCTGGGCCTGGCGCCGTTGTGGGCCCTGGACCTGGCGGCGGCGCCCGGCCCGGCACGTGGGCTCGGCCTCAGCCTGGCCGGTGCCGGCCTGGCCGGTCTGCTGTGGGCCTGGCTGGACCTGCGCGCCCGCATCTGGGCGCCGGTGGACGCACGGGTGCGGCTGGCCGAGCTGCAGTCGCGCATCCGCCCGCATTTCCTGTTCAACGCGCTGAACACCGCGCTGGCCCTGGTGCGGGTGGACCCGGCGCGAGCCGAGCAGGTGCTGGAAGACCTGGGCCAGCTGTTCCGCGTGGCGCTCACCGATGCTGGGGCTTCGGTCTCGCTGGACGAAGAGCTGGACCTGGCCAAGGCCTACCTGGCCATCGAGCAGGTGCGCTTTGGCAGCCGCCTGCAGCTGCACTGGGACATCGCCACCGGCGTCGGCCGCGCGCGGGTGCCGCCGCTGATGCTGCAACCACTGGTGGAAAACGCCGTGCGTCATGGCGTGGAGCCCTCGCCCACCGGGGCACGCGTGGCCATCCGCGCCAGGCTGCTGCGGGGCCAGGTGGTGGTGCAGGTGAGCAACAGCCTGCCCGACGAGCCCTCGGTGCCCGGCCACGGCATGGCGCTGCACAACGTGCGCGAGCGGTTGCGCCTGTTGCACGACGTGGCGGCACAGTTCGAAACCTGGCGCGAAGACGGCATGCACCACGCCCGCATCGTGATACCCCTGGCATGAACATCCTGCTCGTTGACGACGAAGCGCTGGCGCGCCTGAGGCTGCGCAACCTGCTGGCAGAGCTGAATGAACCGCCGCACACCGTGGTGGGTGAAGCCGAACACGCGGCGCAGGCCCTGCAGCAATTGGCCCGCACGCCGGCCGACCTGGTGCTGCTGGACATCGGCCTGCCCGGCGAAACCGGCTTGCAGCTGGCGGCGCGGTTTGCCGCCGCGCCCGGCTCACCGGCCGTGGTGTTCGTGACGGCCCACGCCGAACATGCGCTCGCGGCCTTCGAGCTGGACGCGGTGGACTACCTCACCAAGCCCGTGCGGCGCGACCGCCTGCAGGCCGCGCTGCAGCGCGTGGCGCAGCGCCGGGCGCTGCGGCCGGTGCTGCCGGACGGCCCGGTGCTGGTGGTCAGCGACCGCGGCCGGGTGCTGCGCCTGCCGCTGGCCGAGGTGCTGTACCTGAAGGCGGAGCTGAAGTACGTGACCCTGCGCACCGCCGGCGCCACATACGTGCTGGACGACGCCTTGGCCGACCTGGAGCAACGCCTGGGCGATGCGTTTCTGCGTGTGCACCGCAATGCGCTGGTGGCCAAGGCCGCGGTGCGTGAGCTGCAACGGCGCGCCGATCCCGCCACCGACGGTGACAACGACGGCTGGGCGCTGCGGGTGGCCCCGGTGGACGAGTGGCTGGTGGTGTCGCGCCGCCAGCTGCCTGCCGTGCGGCATGCCCTGGCGGCGCAGGATGGCGGTTGATCAGGCCGTGCGGCGGCGTGCCCGCATCGCCACCACGCCCAGACCCGCCAGCAGCAGTGCGGTGGTCGCCGGCTCCGGCACCGCGCTGACCGTCAGGCCCGACAGCGTGCCGTCGTAGCTGGCCAGCAGGGTGGCCGCGCCGGTGGCGAGGTGGATGCCGAAGATGCCGGTGGCCAGCGACACGTCGTCCATCGTCAGTGCCGCGTAGGCCATGCCGTTGGCAAGCACTTCAAAACCGTTGGCCTTCAACACGTCGATGCCCAGGGCGCCGACGTCCACGATGGTCGGTGCGTTGAAGCCGGTGGGTGTCATGCGCAGCATGTCGGTGGCCGTGTCGATGTAGTACAGCGCGGTCGAGGCCGGCGCCGGCGGCATCATCAGCGCGCTGTTGGTGTAGGCCACTGCGCTGTAACCCGCGCCGATGTTGCTGCCGGTGTTGCCCACCACACCGGTGGACACGTTGATCGCGAAGTTGTCGCCGGTGGTGCTGACCAGGCGCAGCGAGGTGGCGCCGTTGTAGTCGGCCACCGGGTTGAAATCGATGCCGTAACCGCGGCTGCTGTTGATCACCGGCGCGCTGAGCATGTTGACGAAGCTGGCCATGCCAGTCATTTCGTCGACGGTGTAGATCTTCTGTGCCGTGCTGACGCCATAGATCTTGCCGTCGCTGGGACGGGTGTCGATGCCGACCAGGCGTTCACCGTCGGCCAGGCCCGTGATGGCGGTGCGGGTGCCGGCATCGGGCGCCAGCGGATCGAAACGCACGATTTCGCTGGCGCTGGTCAGGCCGACGAGGGTGACGGCCTGGGCCGAGGTGCCGATGAGCGCAAAAACGGCGCCGGCGAGGGCGCTGAAGGCAAGACGGGACATGGTGTTCTCTCCTGGGTCACAAACGTGCCCACCACCGCCGTGGTGCTGGGTCCAGGAGCTCTACGCAGGGCGCCCGCGGTGGATGCAGGCGCCCCACGAACTAGGGGGGGTCAGCCGGTGTTGCGCAGGCCGGCCGCGACGCCGTTGATCGAGATGTGGATGCCGCGCTGCAGGCGTTCCAGGCTGGCGGCCGGTTCGCGCTGGCTGCGGTAGCGGCGCAGCAGTTCCACCTGCAGGTGGTTCAGCGGGTCCAGATAGGGGAAGCGGTGTTCGATGGACCGCGCCAGCGCCGGGTTGGACTGCAGGCGTTGTGTTTCGCCGGTGATCAGCGTCAGCGCCTCGCCAGCGCGCTCCCACTCGGCCTTGATGGCGCCAAACAGGCGTTTGGCGAGCTTCTTGTCCTCCACCAGCTCGACATAACGCGCTGCGATGCGCAGATCGCTCTTGGCCAGCACCATGTCCAGGTTGGACAGCAGGGTGCGGAAAAACGGCC
>JADMJD010000209.1 GCA_018780805.1 Rubrivivax sp.
ACGGTGGAGTTCGTGGTCGGCAAGGACCAGAGCTTCTACTTCCTGGAGATGAACACGCGGCTGCAGGTGGAGCACCCGGTGACGGAGTGCATCACCGGCATCGACCTGGTGGAGCAGATGATCCGCGTGGCCGCCGGCGAGCCGCTGCCGTTCACGCAGGCGCAAATCCCGCGCCGCGGCTGGGCGATGGAATGCCGCATCAACGCGGAAGACCCGTTCCGCAACTTCCTGCCGTCCACCGGCCGCCTGGTGCGTTATGCACCACCGCCCACCACGCTGGTGGCCGCGCAGCCCATGGGCGAAGGCGGGGGTGTGCGCGTCGACACCGGTGTCTACGAGGGCGGCGAGATCCCGATGTTCTACGACTCGATGATCGCCAAGCTCATCGTGCACGGTGTTGACCGCAACGACGCGATCCACAAGATGCGCGAGGCGCTCAACGGCTTCGTGATCCGCGGTGTCAGCAGCAACATCCCGTTCCAGGCCGCGCTGCTGGCGCACCCGAAGTTCGTCAGCGGTGACTTCAACACCGGCTTCATCGCCGAACACTACGCCCAGGGCTTCCGCGCCGAAGACGTGCCGCACGATGATCCTGATCTGCTGCTGGCCCTGGCTGCGGCCGCCTACCGCCGCTACCGCGAACGCGCGGCCGGCATAGTCGGCCAGCTGGCGGGGCACGAGGTGCAGATCGGCGAGGCCTTCACTGTCGTCGTCCAGGGCGAGGGCGGTGTGCACCGCCACCAGCCGGTGACCCTGGTGAACGACGGCGTGGTGCGTGTGCAGGTGGGTGACAAGGCCTATGCCATCGAAAGTGATTGGGCCTTTGGCGCCATCCGCGCCAGCGGCCATGTCAACGGCCGCCCCTTCACGGCCCAGCTGGAACGGCGTGGGCTGTGGACCCAGGTGCAGCACAACGGCCGCCGCATCAACGCGGTGGTGATGACGGCACGTGCCGCCGAACTGCTGAAGCTGATGCCCTTCAAACCCCCGGCCGACATGAGCAAGTTCCTGCTCTCGCCGATGCCGGGCCTGCTGGTGAAGGTGGCGGTGCAAGCCGGGCAGGTGGTGCAGGCCGGCGAACGGCTGGCGGTGATCGAGGCGATGAAGATGGAGAACATCCTCGTCGCGGCGCAGGACGGCACGGTCAGCGCCGTGCTGGCCAATCCGGGCGAAAGCCTCGCGGTGGACCAACCCATCCTGAGTTTTGCGTGAAAGACGGCATGATGGACAAACCCTTCAAGATCCTCGGCATTCAGCAGATCGCCATCGGCGGGCCCGACAAACAACGGCTGAAGTCGCTGTGGGTCGACATGCTGGGTCTCACGGTCAAGAGCACGTTTGTCAGCGAACGCGAAAACGTCGACGAGGACATCTGCGCGCTGGGTACTGGCCCGCACGCGGTGGAAGTTGATCTGATGCAGCCGCTGGACCCCGAAAAGAAGCCGGCGGTGCACACCACGCCGCTGAACCATGTGGGCCTGTGGGTGGACAAGCTGCCCGAGGCCGTGGCCTGGATGACGGCCAACGGCGTGCGTTTCGCGCCTGGCGGCATCCGCCCCGGTGCGGCCGGCCACGACATCTGTTTCATCCACCCCAAGGGCAACGACCAGTTCCCGCTGGGCGGGGAAGGCGTGCTGATCGAGCTGGTGCAGGCGCCGCCGGAGGTGATCGCGGCGCTGGGCTGAGGAACTTCCGGTGTGCGCCGAGGTCTTCTGCTGCCCTTTGGAGGAACTGAATGAGCATGCAAGGTTTGTTGGACCAGTTGCTGAAGTCGGCCGTCGGTGGCGCTGGAAATTTCGGCAAGGGCCGCGGTGATCTGGGCAAATACGCCACCGGCGCACTCGGCGGCGGTGCCTTGGCGATGCTGCTGGGCGGCAAACGGGGCGGGGCCCTGCTGCGCTACGGCAGCGCCGCCGCGGTCGGCGCCTTCGCCTGGAACGCCTACCGCGAGTGGCAGGCGCGCCAACCCGGCCAGGCGTCCACGGCCCCCGCGCCTCCGGCCCCTGCGAGTTTTGCCCAACTGCCCGCCCCGCAGCAGGAGGCCCACAGCTGGATCATGCTGCGCGCGATGATCGCCGCCGCCAAGGCCGACGGCCACCTGGACGAACGCGAGCGTGGCCTGGTCGAAACCGAACTGCACCGCCTGGAAGCCGACCCGTTGCTGCGTGCCCGCGTGGACGCCGAGCTGCGCCGCCCGGTGGAGCCGGCCGAGGTGGCGGCCGGCGTGGACACGCCGGAGCAGGCGGCCGAGGTCTACCTGGCCAGCGTGCTGGTGGTGGACAGCACCAGCACCATGGAGCGTGCCTACCTGGACGCGCTGGCCCAGCAGCTGCGGCTGCCGGCTTCGCTGAAGGCCGATCTGGAGGCGCGCGCCGCGGCCGGCTGAAGACCGGCGCGGTCTGCGCGACAATCACGGGCTCAAGGAGCCGCGAGCCATGACCGCCAGGACGCTGTACGACAAACTCTGGGACGACCACGTCGTCCACACCGAAGAAGACGGCACGGCCGTGCTGTACATCGACCGCCACCTGGTGCACGAGGTCACCAGCCCACAGGCCTTCGAGGGCCTGCGGCTGGCCGGACGCAAGGTGTGGCGCACCAGCTCCATCGTCGCCACCGCCGACCACAACACCCCCACCACCGGCTGGGCGCAGGGTTACGACGGCATCGGCGACCCGATCAGCAAACAGCAGATCGTCACACTGGACGCCAACATCAAGGCCTTCGGCGCGGCGGCGTACTTCCCGTTCCTGGACCAGCGCCAGGGCATCGTGCACGTGATCGGCCCTGAAAGTGGCGCCACGTTGCCGGGCATGACCGTGGTCTGCGGTGACAGCCACACCAGCACCCATGGCGCCTTCGGAGCGCTGGCCCATGGCATCGGCACCAGCGAGGTGGAGCATGTGATGGCCACGCAGACGCTGCTGGCCAAGAAGGCCAAGAACATGCTGGTCAAGGTGGATGGTGTGCTGTCCAAGGGCTGCGGCGCCAAGGACATCGTGCTGGCCATCATCGGCCGCATCGGCACCGCCGGCGGCACGGGTTACACCATCGAGTTTGGCGGCAGCGCCATCCGCGCGCTCAGCATGGAAGGCCGCATGACGGTCTGCAACATGGCCATCGAAGCCGGCGCCCGCGCCGGCCTGGTGGCGGTGGACGAGACCACGCTGGCCTATGTGAAAGGCCGCGACTTCGCGCCGCAGGGCGTCGAGTGGGACCACGCCGTCGCGATGTGGCGCACGCTGCAATCCGACGCTGGCGCGGCTTTCGACGCCGTGGTCGAGCTGGACGCGACACAGATCAAGCCGCAGGTGACCTGGGGCACCAGCCCCGAGATGGTGTTGTCCATCGACGACCGTGTGCCCGACCCGGACAAGGAAAAGGACACCAACAAACGCGGTGCCATCGAGCGTGCGCTGGCCTACATGGGCCTGCAGCCGAACAAGGCCATCAACGACATCCGGATCGACAAGGTCTTCATCGGCTCCTGCACCAACAGCCGCATCGAGGACCTGCGCGAAGCCGCCGCCGTGGTGCGCCAGGTGGGTGGGCGCGTGGCGGCCAACGTCAAGCTGGCGATGGTGGTGCCGGGCTCGGGGCGTGTGAAGGCGCAGGCCGAACGCGAGGGCCTGCACGAGGTCTTCAAGGCTGCCGGCTTCGAGTGGCGCGAGCCGGGCTGCAGCATGTGCCTGGCGATGAACGCCGACCGGCTGGAGCCGGGTGAGCGCTGCGCCTCCACCAGCAACCGCAATTTTGAAGGCCGCCAGGGCGCTGGCGGCCGCACCCACCTCGT
>JADMJD010000132.1 GCA_018780805.1 Rubrivivax sp.
TGTCGTAGTCGGTGGACACGGTTTCCGGGTTGCAGTTGACCATGATGGTCTCGTAGCCGTCTTCGCGCATGGCGAGCGCGGCGTGCACACAGCAGTAGTCGAACTCGATGCCCTGGCCGATGCGGTTGGGGCCACCGCCGAGCACCATGATCTTCTTGCGGTCGGTGGGTTCGGCCTCGCACTCCTCGTCGTAGGTGGAGTACAGGTAGGCCGTCTCGGTGGCGAACTCCGCCGCGCAGGTGTCCACCCGTTTGTAGACCGGGCGCACGCCCAACGCGTGGCGGTGTTCGCGCACCGCGTGCTGGTGTGTGGCCAGCAGCTTGGCCAGCCGGCGGTCCGAGAAGCCCTTGCGCTTGAGGAACCGCATCTCGTCTTTCGACAGGCTCTCCGCCGTGCGGCCGGCCAGTGCCTGTTCCGCCTGGATGATCTGTTCGATCTGCGCCAGGAACCAGGGGTCGATGGCGGTCTCTTCGAAGATCTGGTCCAGGTTCAGACCGATGCGGAAGGCATCCGCCACGTAGAGCAGCCGCTCGGGGCCAGCCTCGCCGATCTCCTGCACGATCTCTTCGCGGTCGGTGCTGCGTTCGCTCAGGCCGTCGATGCCGGTTTCCAGGCCGCGCAGTGCCTTCTGCAGGCTTTCCTGGAAAGTGCGGCCGATGGCCATCACCTCGCCCACCGACTTCATCTGCGTCGTCAGCCGCGAATCGGCTGCCGGGAACTTCTCGAACGCAAAACGCGGGATCTTGGTGACGACGTAGTCGATGCTGGGCTCGAACGACGCCGGCGTGGCGCCGCCCGTGATGTCGTTGCGCAGCTCGTCCAGCGTATAGCCCACCGCCAGCTTGGCGGCGATCTTGGCGATCGGGAAACCGGTGGCCTTGGACGCCAGCGCCGAGCTGCGCGACACGCGCGGGTTCATCTCGATGACGACCATGCGGCCGTCTTTCGGGTTGATGGAGAACTGCACGTTGGAGCCGCCGGTGTCGACACCGATCTCGCGCAGCACGGCCAGCGAGGCGTTGCGCAGGATCTGGTATTCCTTGTCGGTCAGCGTCTGGGCCGGCGCCACGGTGATCGAGTCGCCGGTGTGCACGCCCATGGGGTCCAGGTTCTCGATCGAGCAGACGATGATGCAGTTGTCCGCCTTGTCGCGCACCACCTCCATCTCGTACTCTTTCCAGCCGAGCAGCGATTCTTCGATCAGCAGTTCGCTGGTCGGCGAGGCTTCCAGGCCGCGTTTGCAGATGACCTCAAATTCTTCCGGGTTGTAGGCGATGCCGCCGCCGGTGCCACCCAGCGTGAAGCTGGGGCGGATCACCACGGGGAAGCCCACGGTCTTCTGCACGCCCCAGGCCTCGTCCAGGCTGTGGGCAATGCCCGAGCGCGCCGAACCCAGACCGATCTTGGTCATGGCGTCCTTGAACTTGAGGCGGTCTTCGGCTTTGTCGATGGCCTCTGGCGTGGCGCCGATCAGCTCCACGTCGTACTTCGCCAGCACACCGTGGCGCCAGAGGTCGAGCGCGCAGTTCAGCGCGGTCTGACCACCCATGGTCGGCAGGATGGCGAAACCGCCCTTTGCCAGCGGACGCTCCTTGGCGATGATCTTCTCCACCGTCTGCCAGGTGATCGGCTCGATGTAGGTGACGTCGGCCGTGGCCGGGTCCGTCATGATGGTCGCGGGGTTGCTGTTGATCAGCACGACCTTGTAGCCCTCTTCGCGCAAGGCCTTGCAGGCCTGCACGCCGGAGTAGTCGAACTCACAGGCCTGGCCAATGATGATCGGGCCGGCGCCGATGATGAGGACGGTTTGGATGTCGGTTCTTTTGGGCATGGTTCGCGGTGGGTGTGCGCCGGCTCAGGCGGTGGCGGGCACGCGGGCCTGCATCAGGTCGATGAAACGGTCGAACAGGTAGCCGATGTCGTGCGGGCCGGGCGAGGCTTCGGGGTGGCCCTGGAAGCAGAAGGCCGGCTTGTCGGTGCGGGCCAGGCCCTGCAGCGTGCCGTCGAACAGGCTCACGTGCGTGGCGCGCAGCGTGGCGGGCAGCGTCTTCTCGTCGACCGCGAAGCCGTGGTTCTGGCTGGTGATGCTCACGCGGCCGTTGTCGAGGTCTTTCACCGGGTGGTTGGCGCCGTGGTGGCCGAACTTCATCTTGAAGGTCCTGGCGCCCGAGGCCAGCGCCATGATCTGATGGCCCAGGCAGATGCCGAAGGTCGGCCGGCCTTCTTCGATCAATTCGCGCGCGGCGGTGATCGCGTAGTCACAGGGCTCCGGGTCACCCGGGCCGTTGGACAGGAAGATGCCGTCCGGGTTCAGCGCCCGCACCGCAGCCGCCGGGGTCTTGGCCGGCACCACGGTGACGCGGCAGCCACGGCTGGCCAGCATGCGCAGGATGTTGTGCTTGACGCCGAAGTCGTAGGCCACGACGTGGAAGCGCGGATCCTCCAGCTGACCATAACCATGGCCCAGCGCCCATTCGGTGGTGTGCCACTCGTAAGGCTGATCGACGCTGACCACCTGGGCCAGGTCCAGCCCGGCCATCGCCGGGGCGCCCTGCGCCGCGGCGACGGCCTGCGCGATCTGTGCCGGCCCGACGGTGGTGCCGACCGGGAAGGCGACGATGCAGCCGCTCTGCGCGCCGGTTCGGCGCAGCACCCGCGTCAGGCGGCGCGTGTCGACATCGGCGATCGCCACCGTGCCCTCGCGCTGCAGGTAGGCGCTCAGCGTGGTGCCGGCGCGGAAATTGGACGCACGCACCGGCAGATCCCGGATGACGAGACCGGCGGCGTGCACATGGGTGGCCTCGACATCTTCCTCGCTGACCCCGTAGTTGCCAATGTGCGGGTACGTCAGGGTGACGATCTGCCGGCAGTAGCTGGGGTCGGTGAGGATTTCCTGGTAGCCGGTGATGGCGGTGTTGAACACCACCTCGCCGACCGTCTGACCGGCAGCGCCGATCGAGGTGCCCAGGAAGGTCGTGCCGTCTGCGAGTGCCAGGATTGCGGGGGGCAGGACGGGCAGCAACAAAACAATGACTCCGGGGTGTTCGCGGCCCAGCACGGCAAGCAGAACTTGCCGTCCTTGGGGGAAACCGATACGGAGTTTCGCTAGGCTGCGGTGTTGACGGGTAAACCGCCGGAGTATAGCCGACGGTGGCCGTTCCTCCGGGTCAACCCGTGGTGCTCAGGCCGTGGTCAGCGCGGCGATGCCGGCCCGTGCGACCTGCGCGTCTTCTGTCGATTTGACGCCGCTGACCCCCACCGCGCCCAGGCAAAACCCGTCCACCAGGATGGGCACACCACCCTCCAGCATGCCGTGCAGCGTGGGCGCGCTCAGGAAGGACAACCGGCCCTGGTTGATGAGTTCCTCATAAATTCGGCTCTCGCGCCGACCAAGGGCCGCTGTCTGGGCCTTGGCCGGGGCGATGTGGGCGGAGATCGGCGCGACGCCGTCCAGGCGCTGCAGCCACAGCAGGTGGCCGCCATCGTCGACGATGGCAATGCTGACGGCCCAGCCGTTTTTCAGGGCTTCAGCCTCGGCGGCGGCGGCGATCTGCTTGACATCGGCGAGCTGAAGTGCGGGTTTTTGCTGCATGGTGGGGAGATTCCTTGGTGCGATCCTGGACAACGATAGCAGCGCCGCCCTGCGGGGGAACTAAACTCGCGCCCGCGGGTCACATTGACTCGTATCAACCTGGAGGCCATTCATGACCGAAAACGTGCAAACCTACCCTGGCTACGCTGGAGCAGGCGCACTGTCCGCACAGCGCAACCGCGTGCTGCGCAACACCTACTGGCTGCTCGCGCTGTCCATGGTGCCCACCGTGCTGGGGGCCTGGATCGGTGTGTCGACGGGGCTGTCCAGCGCCATGACACCCGGCATCAGCCTGATGGTGTTCCTGGGCGGTGCTTTCGGCTTCATGTTTGCCATCGAGAAGACCAAGAACTCCGCCGCCGGCGTGCCGGTGCTGCTGGCGTTCACGTTCTTCATGGGCCTGATGATGTCGCGCCTGGTCGGTGTGGTGCTGGGCCTGGGCAACGGCGCCAGCCTGATCATGACCGCGTTCGCCGGCACCGCTGCGATCTTCGCTGCGATGGCCTCGGCCAGCAGCGTGATCAAGCGCGACCTGAGCAGCATGGGCAAATGGCTGATGATCGGCGCCGTGATGGTGATGGTGGCGGGCATCGCCAACTTCTTCATCCAATCCAGCGTGTTGATGGTCACACTGTCGGTGCTGGTGATCGGCATCTTCTCCGCCTTCATCCTGCACGACCTCAAGCGTGTGCAGGACGGCCTGGAGACCAACTACATCACCGCCACGCTGGGCGTGTACCTGAGCATCTACAACGTGTTCCAGGCGCTGCTTTCGCTGCTGGGCATCTTCGGCGGCAGCGACGACTGATCGTCTGTCTTTGGTGACTGAACAAAGGGCCCTCGGGCCCTTTGTTCGTTTCAGGGCCGCTCGAAGACCGCGATGCTCTCCACATGCGCCGTGTGCGGGAACATGTTCACCGCCCCGGCCTGCGTGCAGCGATAACCCGCCTGGTGCACCAGCAAGCCCGCGTCACGCGCCAGCGTGGCCGGGTTGCAACTGACGTAGACGATGCGTTTGGGTGGCACCCAGGCGCTGCCGGCCTGCACCAGATCGGCCGTGGCCTTGGCCAGCGCCAACGCGCCTTCGCGGGGCGGGTCGATCAGCCAGCGGTCCACCGCGCCCAGAGCTTCCAGATCGGCCGGCGTCAGCTCGAACAGGTTGCGGGTGTCGAACTCGGCCGCCAGACCGTTCAGCGCGGCATTTGCCCGCGCCCGCGCCACCAGCGTGGCGGCACCTTCGATGCCCAGCACCTGGGCACCACGGCGTGCGATGGGCAGCGTGAAGTTGCCCAGGCCGCAGAACCAGTCGATCACACGTTCGCCCGGCTGCGGGGACAGGCGTGAGAGCGCGCGCTGAACCAGCACGCGATTGATCAGCGGGTTCACCTGCGTGAAATCCGTGGGCTTGAAGGGCATGGTCACGCCGAACTCGGGCAGTGCATAGGCCAGGGCCGGCCCACCAACGTCGAGCAACTGCACGGTGTCCGGGCCCTTGGGTTGCAGCCACCACTGCACGCCGTGCTGGGCACCGAAGGCCCGCAAGCGGGCCAGATCGGCCTCGCCCAGCGGCGCCAGGTGGCGCAGCACCAGGGCCATCACCTCGTCGCCCGCCGCCAGCTCGATCTGCGGCAGGCGGTCACGTTCGTCCATCGACGCGATCAACTCGCGCAGCGCCGGCAGCATCGCCCCAGCTTTCGGGATCAGCACCGGGCAGGCCGACATGTCGGCCACGTAACGCGACTTGCGCTCGTGGAAACCCACCAGCACCACGCCCTTGCGGTGCACGTTGCGCACCGACAGGCGCGCCCGGTAGCGGTAGCCCCAGGTCGGGCCTTCGATCGGGCGCAGCATCTGCTCGGGTTTGACCTTGCCTAGGTGCCAGAGGTTGTCCTCCAGCACCCTCTGTTTGGCAGCGACCTGGGCGGCAGGGTGCAGGTGCTGCATCTTGCAGCCGCCGCAGGCCTCGCGGTGCAGGCCAAAGTGCGGGCAGCCGGGTGTCACGCGTTGCGCACTCTCACGCCGGATCGCCGTGGCCTGGCCCTGCTCCCATTGGTTCTTGCGCCGGCCCACGTTGACCTGCACCTCTTCACCCGGCAAGGCGCCCTCGATGAAAACCACCTTGCCGTCGGCGCGGTGCGCCACGCCCTGCCCTTCGAGGTCCAGCGACTCGACGGACAACCACTCATTGGAATCTGACATGCGCTGGATTATCCGTGCCGGCAAGACAAAGGCCGCCCGAAGGCGGCCTGGTTTCCATCAGGCGATGGGGATCAGGGCTTGATGTAGTCCGACACGACCTTCCAGCGTGCGTCCTGCAGCTGCGACAACCGCGACGTGTCGTTGCCCAGCCGCTTGGTGGCCGTGAAGGTGGCTTCCGGGCTGCCAAAGATGTCGGCCGGCACCTTCATCGTGTCCATGGCCTTGATGAAGCTGTCGGTGCTCAGGTTGGTGCCTGCCTTCTGGGCTGCCCGCACAAAACCGTCGATGGCGTTGTAGCCGTAGACCGAAAACACCGTCGGGTCTTCGTTGAACTTGGTCTTGTACTTGTTGGCCCAGAAGCGGATGGGCTGCGACGCTTCGTCCAGGTACGGGTGCTGCGAGGTGTGGGTGGCGTAAAAGCCGTCCATCGCCTTGCCGCCGAGTTTGTGGATCAGGTCGGTGTAGGCCGCACTCGACCCCAGGAAGGTCGGGCTGAAACCCAGCTTGCGCGCGGTGGCGATGCCGCCGATGGTCTCGCGGATGATGGTGCCCATCACGACAAAATCGCAGCCGGAAGACTGCAGCTTGGCCATCTGCGATGAGAAGTCGGTGGCACCGCGTTTGTACGAGGTTTTTTCCGCCATCTCGACGTTGATGGTCTTCAGGCCGGCTTCGGCGCCGCGCAGCACCTCCAGGCCGAACTCGTCGTCCTGGTACATCGAACAGACCTTCTTGGCGCCCTTCTCCTTCACCAGCTTGGGCGCAGCGATGCGCATCTGGTCGTAGTAGGTCGCGGCGAACGAGTACTTGAGCTTGTGGAAGGGCTCGTACATTTCACGCGCCGCCGTCACCGGGAAGAAGTTGATCACGTTCTTCTCGAACTGCACCGGCATGGCGGCCATGTTCTGGGCCGTGCCGATGTGGCCGATCATGATGAAGATCTTGTCCTGGTTGACCAGCTTCTGCGCGGCCAGCACCGCCTTCTTCGGGTCGTAGGCCGAGTCTTCGACCAGCAACTTGAGCTTGCGGCCGTTGACGCCGCCTTGTTCGTTGACCTCGTCCACGGCCAGCATCATGCCCAGCCGAACCTGCTTGCCAAAGCCGGCGATGGGGCCGGACAAGTCCTGGATCGAGCCGATGGTGATCTCGGTCTTGCTGACACCCTGCTGGGCGAATGCACCGCCGGCGGCGGCCAATGCCGTGGCGGCGATGAGCGTTTGCATTTTCATGGTCGTTGTCTCCTTGGGGGATGAGTGGTCGGATGCTCGCACCTCGAACGGGGCCGTCACATCCTGATTTGCGAGAGGGCGCTCAGGGTTTCACGTAGTCGGAAATCACGGTCCAGCGGCCATCCTTGATCTGCGACAGCCGTGTGGCCAGGCTGCCCAGACGCTGCGTGGGGCTGAACTTCAGCTCCGGCGTGCCGAAGATGTCGGGCGGCACCGTCAGGGTGTCCATGGCCTTGATGAAACTCTCGGTGTTCAGGTTGGCACCGGCCTTGCCGGCGGCCTTGGCGAACAGGTCGACGATGGTGTAGCCGTAGACCGAGAACACCGTCGGGTCTTCGTTGAACTTGGTCTTGTACTTGTTGGCCCAGAAGCGGATGGGCTGCGAGGCTTCGTCCAGGTACGGATGCTGCGTCGCCATCGTGGCGTACAGGCCGTTCATCGCCGCGCCGCCAAGCTTGTGGATCAGGTCGGTGTAGGCCGCCTGCGAGCCAAAGAACACCGGGTTGTAGTTCAGCTTGCGCGCCGTGGCGATGGTGCCGATGGTTTCGCGGATGATGGTGCCGAGCACGACGAAGTCGCAGCCCGCGCCCTGCATGCGGCTGACCTGCGACGAGAAGTCCGTGGCGCCGCGTTTGAAGGTGGTCTTTTCGGCCAGTTCCTGACCGATGGTCTTCAGGCCGGCCTCGGCGCCGCGCAAGACCTCCAGGCCGAAGTCATCGTCCTGGTAGATCGCGCAGATCTTCTTCGGCGCCTTCTCCTTCACCATCTGCGGCAGGAACACACGCATCTGGTCGTAGTACGGCGTGGCAAAGGCGTACTTGAGCTTGTGGAAGGGCTCGTACATCTCCCGCGCTGCCGTCACCGGCAGGAAGTTGATGACGTTTTTTTCGAACTGCACCGGCATCGCGGCGTTGTTCTGCGCCGTGCCCAGGTGGGCGGCCATGATGAAGATCTTGTCCTGGTTGACCAGCTTCTGCGCCGCCAGCACCGCCTTCTTGGGGTCGTAACCCGAGTCCTCCACCAGCAGCTTGAGCTTGCGGCCGTTGATGCCACCCTGTTCGTTGACCTCGTCCACGCGCAGCATCATGCCCAGGCGGGTCTGTTTGCCAAACCCGGCCAGCGGACCCGAGAGGTCCTGGATCGTGCCGATCACGATCTCGTTCTTGCTGACGCCCTGCTGCGCCACGACTGCCAAGGGCAACACCGCCAGCGCGGTGAGCAACAAGCTGCGAAGGGGTTTCATGCGGGTCTCCTGGAACATCAGCCGACGTACATCGCGTCGATCTGCGGGGCGTACTTCTTCTGCACCAGCTTGCGCTTGAGTTTCATCGTCGGTGTCAGCTCTTCGTCTTCTGCCGTCAGCTGGCTCTCGATGAGGTGGAACTTCTTGATCTGCTCGACACGCGCGAACTTGGTGTTGGCACGGTCCACCTCGGCCTGGATCAAGGCCCGCACCTCGGGCGCACGGGTCAGGCTGGTGTAGTTGCTGAAGGGCACGTCGTTGTCCTGCGCGTACTTCTCGACGTTTTCCTGGTCGATCATGATCAGCACCACCAGGTAGGGGCGCGCATCACCGATCACCACCGCGTCGGTGATGTAGGGCGAAAACTTCAGCTCGTTTTCGATCTCGGTCGGTGTGACGTTCTTGCCGCCGGCCGTGATGATGATGTCCTTCATGCGGTCGGTGATGCGGAAGACACCTTCATCGTCCACCGTGCCCACGTCGCCGGTGTGCAACCAACCCTCGGCATCGATGGTTTCGGCGGTCTTCTCGGGCTGGTTCAGGTAGCCCATGAAGACGTTCGGGCCGCGCACCAGGATCTCGCCGGTGGCGGGGTCGATGCGCACCTCGTTCCAGGGTGCGGCGATGCCGATCTTGCCCGGGCGGATGCGGTCCGGCGGTGTGTAGGTGGAGATGCCACCGGTCTCCGTCATGCCCCAGACCTCGGCCATCGGCACACCCAGGGCCATGTACCACTTCACCAGGTCGGGCGAGATCGGCGCGGCACCGGTGATGCACGAACGTGCGCGGTGGATGCCGATCATCTTGCGCACATTGTCCAGCGCCAGCACACGGGCGATGCGGAACTTGAGCTTCAGCGACGACGGCACCGGCTGGCCGGCCAGCACCTTGTCGACCACCTGCATGCCGACACTCAGGCCCCAGCCATACGCCAGCTGCTGCAGCCGGCTCGATTCTTTGATCGCGATGGTGACGGCGGAATAGAACTTCTCCCACACGCGCGGCACGGCGACGGCCACGGTGGGTGCGATCTCGCGCACGTTCTCCGGCACGGTGTCGGGGTTCTCGACGAAGTTCAGCTTGGAGCCGGCGTAGAGGCAGAAGTACTCACCACCCATGCGCTCGGCGATGTGGCACAGCGGCAGAAAACACATGCGCTCGTCGGTCTCGTCCTGCGGGCCGGTCAGGTTGTAGCCATGCATCGCGGTCACCAGGGTGCGCTGGCTGTGCATCGCGCCCTTGGGCCGGCCGGTGGTGCCCGAGGTGTAGACCAGGATGGCCAGGTCCTCCGGCTGGATCGCGGCGACGCGCTGCTCCAGCGCCTGCGGGAGCTGCTGCAGGTGCTCGCGGCCGAGTGCGCGCAAGGCGTCCAGGCCGATGATGCGTTCGTCCTGCACGCCGTGCAGGCCATCCATGTCGAAGACCACGATCTTGCGCAGCAACGGCAGCTGGTCACGCACCTCCAGCGCCTTGTCGAGCTGCTCGTCGTCTTCGACGAACAGCAGCACGGTGCGCGAGTCTTCGCACAGGTAGTGCACCTGGCTGGCCGCGTCGGTGGGGTAGATACCGCTGCAGACACCGCCGCAGCTCAGCACCGCCAGATCGGCCAGCACCCATTCGACGACGGTGTTGGCCAGGATGGACACGGTCTCGCCACGTTCGAAGCCCAGCGCCATCAGGCCATGCGCGATCTCGCGCACGGCCTGGCCGGTCTGCGACCAGCTCCAGCTGCGCCAGATGCCGAGTTCCTTCTCGCGCAGCCAGACGGTGTCGCCGCGCTGCTGCACCGCGTTCCAGAAGATGCGCGGCACGGTGTCGCCAGGCACGACGATGCGGTCGTTGCCTTGCAGGCCGGCGGTGTCCCAGAGGTTGGCCATGGTGGTTGTCTCCCGTCAGCGCCAGGTCTTTTTCTTCTTCCAGCGCCGCTCGCCCCGCACGCCTTCTTCTTTCATGCCGAGGTAGAACTCCTTGACGTCGTCCTTCTCGCGCAGCACGGCACAACGGTCCTCCATCACGATGCGGCCGTTTTCCAGCACATAGCCGTAGTCGGCGACGTTGAGCGCCATGTTGGCGTTCTGTTCCACCAGCAGGATGGTGGTGCCGCGTTCGCGGTTGATGCGCACGACGATCTCGAAGATCTCCTTCGTCAGCTTGGGGCTCAGGCCCAGGCTGGGTTCGTCGAGCAGGATCATCTGCGGCGCGGCCACCAGCGCACGCGCGATGGCCAGCATCTGCTGCTGGCCGCCGGACAGCAGGCCGGCGTCCTGCTTCTCGCGCTCGCGCAGGATGGGGAAATAGGTCAGCGCCAGTTCGATGTCACGCGCCACACCGTCGCGGTCGGCGCGGGTGTAGGCGCCCATCAGCAGGTTGTCGCGCACCGACAGCAGCGGGAAGACCTCGCGCCCCTCGGGCACGTGGCTCAGGCCCTGGCGCACGATCAACGAGGGCTCACGCGCCGTGATGTTCTCGCCCCGGAAATGCACGCTGCCGCGCCGCGGGTCGATGATGCCGGAGATGGTCTTCAGGATCGTCGTCTTGCCGGCGCCGTTGGAGCCCAGCACGGTGGCAATCTCGCCCTGGCGCACCTTCAGGCTGACGCCACGGATGGCCTTGATCGGACCGTAGGCGCTCTCGACGTTGGAGAGCACGAGGATCTCTTCGCTCATGCAGGCCTCCTCAGCGACGACACGTCGTCAATGGAGCCCAGGTAAGCCTCGACCACACCCGGGTGCGCCTGCACCTCGGCCGGTGTACCCAGCGCCAGCACCTCACCCTGGTTCATGGCCAGCACCCGGTCGGACACGCTGGAGACCAGCGACATGTCGTGTTCGACCATCAACACCGTGATGCCGTATTCGCGCCGGATGTCGTCGATCCAGAACGCCATGTCCTGCGTCTCTTCGACGTTCAGGCCGGAAGAGGGTTCGTCCAGCAGCAGCAGCTTGGGTTCCGCACACAGCGCACGCGCCAGTTCGACCACCTTGCGCACGCCGTACGGCAGGCCGGCAATCAGCGTGTCGCGGTGATGCTGCAGGTCCAGGAACTCGATGACACGCTCGACCTTCTCGCGGTCTTCCATGGCGGCACGGCGCGCCTTGGCGGTGAACAGCAGGTCGTCCAGCAGCCCGGTCTGGCGGTGCGTGTGGCGGCCGATCAGCAGGTTCTGCAGGACGCTGGCGTGTTCGAACAGCTCGATGTTCTGAAAGGTGCGCGCGATGCCCAGCTTGGCCACCGCATGCGCAGGCTGCGCCGTCAGGTCCAGTCCCTCGTACTGGATGCGCCCGCTGGTGGGGGTGTAGATGCGGCTGATCAGGTTGAAGACCGTGGTCTTGCCGGCGCCGTTGGGGCCGATCAAAGTGAACACCTCGCCGCGCTGCACCTCGAAGCTGACCTTGTTGACGGCCAGCACGCCGCCGAAGCGCACGCTGATGTCCTGGGCGGAAAGCAGCGGGGTCATCATTTCAGGCGGTCCGATTTCTGGAAGGACTTCTGGCGCTTGAACATGCCCTTGCGGTAGAACGGGAACACCTGGAAGAAGGTGCGCACCTTGAGCCAGCGGCCGTACAAGCCCAGCGGCTCGAACAGCACAAAGGCCACCAGCACGCTGCCATAGACGGCCGATTGCAGGCCCGGCGCCTGGCCCACCACCGCGGGCAGGAAATCCTTGCCCAGCGAGATCAGCTGCGGCATCGAGATCAAAAAGATCGCGCCCAGGAAAGCCCCGTGCACCGAGCCCAGGCCGCCGATCACCACCATCAGCAGCAGGTCGATGGACTGCAGGATGTTGAACTGGTCGGGCGACAGGAACTGGATCTTGTGCGCGTAGAGCGCACCGCCCAGGCCGGCCAGCGCGGCCGACAGCGCAAACGACAAGGTCTTGTAGCGCGCCAGGTGGATGCCCATGCTCTGTGCCGAGATCTCGGAATCGCGGATGGCCACAAAGGCCCGGCCGGTGGGGGAGCGCAGCAGGTTCAGGATGGCGAGTGTGGACAGCACCACGATCACCAGGCACAGGAAATAAAACGGCGTGCCCGACTCCACCTGCCAACTGCCGATGGCGGGCGCCTTGACATGCATGCCAGCGTTGCCGCCTGTCACCGATTCCCAGCGCGCAAAGCCTTCTTCGACCACGAAACCGAAGGACAACGTGGCGATGCCCAGGTAGATGCCCTTCACACGCAGCGCCGGCATGCCGACCAGCACGCCCACCCCCGCGGACAGCAGACCGGCCGCCGCCAGCGCGATGGGAAAGGGCACGCCGGCGTTGTTGAGCACCGCCTGCGTGTAGGCGCCAACACCGAGGAAGGCGGCATGGCCGATGGAAAACAGGCCGGTGAAACCCGCCAGCAACATCAGCCCCAGGCCCACCACGGAGTAGATGAGCACAAAGGTGAGCTGCGCCAACCAGTACTCCGGCAACAGCCAGGGCGAGGCCACCAGGAACAGGCCCAGGGCCGAGTACCAGAAGGTGTGCCCGCCATGTTTGGCGAGGTTGATGTCCTGCGCGTAGCTGGTCTTGAAGAGAAATCTCATCAGTGCCCGCCCGGCCGCCCGAAGGGCACTGAGCGCCCCCTCGGGGGGCAGCGACTGAAAGGAGCTTGGGGGCACATGTCTTAAACCTTCTTGCGCAGCTTCTCGCCGAACAGGCCGTTGGGCTTGACCATCAGCATGATGAGCACGACCACGTAGGCCGCGATGTCCTTGAAACCTTCCGGCAGATAGAAGCCCGACAAGGCCTCCACCAGGCCGATGATCAAACCGCCGACGATGGCGCCTGGCAGGCTGCCGAAGCCCCCCACCACGGCGGCCGGGAAGGCCTTCAGGCCGATGAAACCCATGTTGGCGTGCACGAAGGTGATGGGCGCCAGCAGCAGGCCAGCGATCGCCGCCACCGCGGCGGCCAGGCCCCAGACCATGCCGTTGAGGCGCTGCACGGGGATGCCCATGTAATACGCCGCGAGCTGGTTCTGCGACGAGGCCTGCATCGCAATGCCGATGCGGCTGTAGCGGAACAGCGCAAACAGCACCCCGCACAGCAGCGCCGTGACCACGATGACCACCATCTGCTCGACGTTCAGCACCACGCCGCCGACACGCCAGATCTGATCCTTGTAGGGCACGGGCAGCACATGGGTCTCGGTGCCGATGCCGGGGATCATCGTGATCAGGCCGCGTGCGATGTAGCCGATGCCGATGGTCAGCATCACGATGGAAAACGCCGGTTGCCCGAGGATGGGCCGGATGACCGCACGCTCGGCGAGCATGCCGAACAAGGCCATCGCCGCGATGGATGACAACACCGACAACCAGAACGGCCAGCCGAGAAAGGTCATCAGCGCCAGGCCACAGAAGGCACCGAGCATCATCAGCTCACCCTGCGCAAAACTGACGGTCTCGGTGGCCTTGTAGATGAGCACGAAGCCCAGGGCGATCAGGCCATAGATGCAGCCCTGCGCGACTCCGCCGATGATGAGCTGGATCAGTTGCAAACGGTCTCCCTGTCACACACGAGGCCGGCGCATGCTAGCCCGCGGGTGGTGCCGGGGCACTTCAGGGAAACGCTGACGCGCAGGTGACAGGGGCCCTCGGTCTCAAGCCAATGTGGCTTTGCCACTTTGCTTGACCCCCGCGGGGGGCGGGCTGGGCGCAGCCCGGCCCTGGGGGCCCTTAGAACAGCGCGTCGCGGTCCACGCCGCGGCGGGCCATGCGCTTCTTCAGCTTCAGCAGCGCCTCCTGCTGGATCTGCCGGATGCGCTCGCGTGTGAGGCCCAGGCGTTCGGCCAGGCACTCCAGCGTTTCCGGCTCGCGGTCGGCCAGACCAAAGCGCCCGGCCAGCACTTCACGCTCACGTTCGTTCAAGGTGGCCAGGCCGTCTTCGAGCAACAGCGCCGCTTCGTGGCTCAGTGTCAGCCCCAGCGGGTCGATGCCCTGGTCGTCGGCCACGGCATCCACGACCGCGGCGGTGCCGTCCTGCGCCTGCGGCGCATCCAGCGACGAGGGCTGCTCCGCCAGCCGCAGCAGCTCGCTCACCTCGCGCACCGGCCGGCCCAGGTGGGCGGCGATCTCGTCGTCGCTCACCGGCCGGTCGCCGCTGGCCGCACGGGCATCCTGCGCCTCCAGCACACGCCTGGCCTTCAAGACCTGGTTCAGATCACGCACCACATGCACCGGCAGCCGGATCAGCCGGGCCTGGTGCATGATGGCCCGCTCGATGCTTTGCCGGATCCACCAGGACGCGTAGGTGGAAAAACGAAAGCCACGCTCGGGCTCGAATTTCAGCGTGGCGTGCATCAGGCCCAGGTTGCCCTCTTCGATCAGGTCGCCCATCGGCAGGCCGCGGCCCAGGTAGTGTTTGGCGATGCTGACCACCAGCCGCAGGTTGCGTTCGATCATGCGCTGGCGGGCAGAGAAGTCGCCGGCCCTGGCCTGGCGGGCGGTCTGCTGCTCTTCTTCGGCGCTCAGCAGCGGCGCGCGCCGGATGTCGCGCAGGTAACTCTGCAGCGTGTTGCCGGCTTCGGGCTCCACATCGACGCGCAAAAACGCGCCGGCGGCGGCTGGCAACTCGGGGCTTGCATCGGGCAGGTCGGCGGCGTCCAGCGGGTCTGTGTGCATGTCGCCCTCACCTGCGTGGCCGCCCGTCGCTACCGGGCCGGCAGGAAGCGCGCCGGATCGACGGGCTTGCCCTGGCGCCGGATCTCGAAGTGCAGTTGCACCCGCTCGGCGTCGCTGGACCCCATCTCGGCAATCTTTTGGCCGCGGCGCACGACCTGGTCTTCTTTCACCAGCAGCGTCTGGTTGTGCGCATAGGCGGTGAGGAAGGTGTTGTTGTGCTTCACGATCACCAGGTTGCCATAACCGCGCAACCCGGATCCGGCATAGACCACACGGCCGTCTGCGGCGGACAGCACCGCATCGCCCGCCTTGCCCCCGATCGCCAGGCCCTTGCTCTTGGCATCGTCGAAGCCTGTCAGCACCGGGCCGGCGGCTGGCCAGAGCCAATTGAGGTCTTCGTCGGGGTCCTTGGGCGCTGCCGGCAGTGGCACTGGCACAGCCGTCGGCGACGACGCGGCTGCGGCCGACGCGTTGGCGCTCGCGGGCAGCGGCTTGATGTCGGCCCGGGCCGGTGGTGCCACCGGCTGGGTGACCGCAGTGCCGGGCTCGGGCACGGGCGGCGCCACGCGCAGCGCCTGGCCAACCTCGATCACGTTCGGGTTCTCCAGCCCGCTCCAGCGCGCGATGTCGCGCCAGTTCTGCCCCGTCTCCAGGCCGATGCGGATCAGCGTGTCGCCCGGCTTCACCACGTAGGTGCCGGGTTTGGCTGCAGTGTCGTTGGTGCTGGTGGGGGTGGCACGAGGCTCGGCGCCGGCGGCGGGCACCGCGCTGGGTGGAGCGGCCACCGCGGGCGGGCGCGACGAGGCACCACGTTCTTCGACCGGCGCGCGGTGCCGGGGCGAGGTGCAGCCCGCGACGATCAGCGACGCGGCCAGCAGCAGGAGGGATGTGTGCTTCATTCGACGCCGGATTTTAGGGGGACGAACAGCACGGTCTCGTGCCGTTGCCGCAAGTAACGATCACCCTGCCGATCCACCACCAGCAGGGATTGACGCCGGCTGCCGGGCTCGTGCATGGGCGCCACGAGCCGGCCGCCGTCGGCCAGCTGTTCCAGCCAGGCCGGTGGCAGGTCTTCGCCGCCCGCGGCCGCGATGATGCTGTCGTAGGGCGCCTGCGGGCCATGGCCGACCCGGCCGTCGCCCCAGACCAGGCGGATGCGGTGGTGGCCGCGGCCGTCGTCCAGGTGCACGCGGGCCTTGTCGTGCAGCGGCTTGAGGCGTTCGATGGACACCACGTGGCGCGCCAGTTCGGCCAGCAGCGCGGTCTGGTAGCCACAACCGGTGCCGACCTCCAGCACACGCCCCAACGAGCCGCGGGCACGGGCCGTTTCGGTGTCGCCCAGCAGGGCCAGCATGCGCGCCACGACCGACGGTTTGGAGATGGTCTGCTCCAGGCCGATCGGCAGGCTGGTGTCTTCATAGGCCTGGGTGGCCAGCGCGCTGTCGACGAAGCGGTGGCGCAGTACACGCCCGAAGGCGGCGAGCACGGCTTCGTCGCGGATGCCGTCGACCCGCAGACGCTGCACCATGCGCGCACGCACGGCGTCCGAGTCCATGCCCAGGCCAGTGGCGGGCCGGCTCATGCGGGCGGCGTCCTGCACGGCCTGCTGCAGCGGCCGCTGGGGCCGTGCCATGGCCGCCGGCTTGGGCCCAGCCGGCTGGCCCATCTGCGCCAGACCGAGCGGGAAACGCGGCCGCCGGCCCGGCGGAGGTGCGTTCATGCGCGCGGCACACCCAGGCGGCTGGCCCAGGGGCCCAGGCCGGCGTGTTCCGTCAGGTCCACCTGCAGTGGGGTGATCGAGACCTGGCCGTTGGCCGCTGCGTGGAAATCGGTGCCCGCCCCGGCTTCCTTGGCGTCGCCAGCCGGGCCGATCCAGTACAGCGGATCGCCGCGTGGGCTGTCCTGGCGGATCACGGGTTCGCTGGCGTGGCGCCGGCCCAGCCGCGTGATGCGGCGCGGCAGTTGCTGTGCGTCGGGGCGGTTGGGAATGTTCACGTTGAGCAGGAAGGGTGGCCCGTCCAGGCCGCCGGCCAGCACCTGGTCGATCACGGCACGTGCGGCTTGGGCCGCAGCCGCCAGTTCGCTCCAGCCCTTGTCCACCTGCGAGAAGGCGATGGCCGGGATGCCGAACAGGTAACCCTCCATCGCCGCGGCCACGGTGCCGGAATACAGGGTGTCGTCGCCCATGTTGGCGCCGTTGTTGATGCCGGAGATCACCAGGTCGGGCCGGCGAGGCAACAGGCCGGTGAGCGCCAGATGCACACAGTCCGACGGTGTGCCGTTGATCACCTTGAAGCCGTTGGAGCCCTCGAAAACCGACAGCGGCCGGCTCAGCGTGAGCGCGTTCGAGGTGCCACTGGCGTTCTGCTCCGGAGCCACCACGTCGATGCTGCCCAGGCCCTCGCAGGCCCGCACCAGGGCGGCGATGCCGGGTGCGAGGTAACCGTCATCGTTCGCGATCAGGATGTGCATCGCCGCATTGTAGGGAGTGGCCCCGGGCGCGGTCCTATCATCCTCGCCGTACAGCCGGTGCAGCGACGAACCAGGAGACGCAGGATGCAAGCATGGTGGTGTGACCGTCTGGAAGGTGTGGGCGCATTGCAGTGGCGAGAGGCCCCGACACCCGAGCCTGGCCCGGGCCAGGTGCTGGTGGCGGTGCGCGCCGCCAGCCTGAATTTCCCCGACCTGTTGACGGTGGAAGGCAAGTACCAGGTCAAGCCACCGCTGCCGTTCGTGCCGGGCTCGGAGTTCGCCGGCCATGTGCAGGCGGTGGGCAGCGGCGTCACGCACCTGAAGGCGGGCGACGCCGTGGCCGCGATTGGCAGCAGCGGCGGTTTTGGCACCCACTCCGTGGTGGACGCGACCCGTGTCCTGCCCTTGCCAACCGGCTTTGCGGTGGAAGATGGCGCCGCGTTTGCGTTCACCTACGGCACCTCGCATCACGCCTTGATGGACCGCGCCGCGCTGCAACCTGGTGAGACGGTACTGGTCCTGGGCGCGGCCGGCGGTGTGGGCACGGCGGCCATCCAGATCGCCAAGGCGGCCGGCGCGCGTGTGATCGCTGCAGCATCCAGCGACGCCAAGTGCAGCTTCTGCCGCAGCCTGGGCGCCGACGAGGTGCTGAACTACAGCCGCGACGACCTGCGGGCCACGCTGAAGGCGCTGACCGGCGGCAAGGGCCCCGACGTGGTTTACGACCCGGTGGGCGGCGCGCTGGCCGAACCGGCCTTCCGCGCCATCGCCTGGCGTGGGCGCTACCTGGTCGTGGGTTTTGCCGGCGGCAGCATCCCCAGCCTGCCCTTGAACCTGGCCCTGCTGAAGGGTGCGTCCATCGTCGGTGTGTTCTGGGGCGATTTTGTGGCGCGCGAACCGCGCCGCAGCGCCGCCGGCATCGCGCAGCTGGCCCAGTGGTACGCCCAGGGCCTGGTCAAACCGGTGATCGACAGCCGCTTGCCGATGAGTGGGTTGCCCGCCGCTTACGCCCGCATGGCGTCGCGCGAGGTGCAGGGCAAGGTGCTGATGGTCAATGACTGAGCGTCGATGATCGAAGGCCCCCCAACAGGGCGAAGCGGCACCATGCTGCTGGTGCGCTAGCATCATCGGCTTCCCTGCCGAGGTTGAGAACGAGGAGGCGGCATGCCCGTCAAGGTCCTGATCCTGGAAGACAACCCTGTGGCGCGCAGCTTCCTGTGCCGTGTGGTGCGCGAGAGTTTCAGCGATGCCAACGTCATCACCGAAGCCGGCGACCTGGAGACGGCGCGCCGTCACATCAACCTGACCGGCGGGGACCGTGGCCTGCACGGTGTGGACCCGTTCAAGCTCATCCTGGTCGACCTGGAACTGCCCGACGGCAACGGCATGGAACTGCTCGCCGAGCTGACGCACTACCCGGCCACCAAGATCGTCACCACGCTGTACTCCGACGACGACCACCTGTTCCCTGCCCTGCAACGCGGCGCCGACGGTTACCTGCTGAAAGAAGACCGCTTCGAGGTGCTGGTGGAAGAGCTGCAGAAGATCGTGCGTGGGCAGCCACCACTGTCGCCCGCGATTGCGCGCCGGCTGCTGACGCACTTCCGCGACGCCACGAGCAGCGATGCGCAGGCACCCGACTCGGGTTTCATGCGCGCCACCGGCTTCACCACCAGCAAGCCGGTGCCGATCGACAAGGTGCCCGACCACGAGCGGCTGACACCGCGCGAAAGCGAAGTCCTCACCTACCTGAGCAAGGGCTTCACGATCAAGGAGATCGCGAGCCTGATGGGCATCAAGTGGTTCACGGTGAACGACCACATCAAGTCCATCTACAAGAAGCTCAACGTGTCCAGCCGCGCCGAGGCGGCCGTGCTCGCCAGCAAGCAGGGCCTGGTCTGACCTTGCGTCAGGACCGGTGCTGCATCGATGCCGGCTGACGACTCCCTCTTCGAGGCCAGCGCCTTCGAGCGTGCCATCGCGGCGCGCCGGCCCTCGCGCTGGATTGGCTGGCGGCGGCGCCTGCTGGTGCTGGTGGCGCTGCTGGGCTGCCTGGGCCTGTTCGGGCTGGTGCGGCTGCTGGCCCACGCACCCGCCATCAACGCGCAGTGGCAGACCGGACCGGGCGGTGCCTGGCTGCTGCAAACCAGCGATGACCCCACGCTGGCGCCGCTGCGTGGCCGCAGCCTGCAGCACTTGTCCGGCGGCACGGCACGCCTGGATGTGGGTGATGGCCTGCGCCTGGGCTCACCCCGCTGGACGGTCAATGACGCCCAGCGTGAACGCCAGGTGCAGGCCCGCAATGCCCTGAACGAGGTGCTGGCCGCACCCACCGTGATGCTGCAGTTCGACAACGGGGCCCAGGTGAACCTGCAGCCGACACCGCGCGGCCTGTCCGGGCTGGGGCCGGCCTTTTGGCTGCTGGCGGCGCCAGCGCTGATGTTGTACCTGGTCGGGGCCGTGGTGTTGCTGGCCAAACCCATGGCCTGCAACGCATTGTTTGCGCTGATGGCGGCCTGCCAGTCCACCAGCCTGCTGTGGATCGGTGTCGAGTCCACGGCCGTGCTGGCGCCGGTGCTGCCCTGGCTGGTGGACGACCTGCCCTGGCGCCTGGGCCTGGACCTGACGACCGCCGCTGCCGCCGTGCATGCCTTTGCCTTGTACCCGCGACGCCTGGCCTCGCGCGCCAGCATCGTCGCCACGGCCTGGGCGCTGGCGGCGGCGGTGGCGCTGGTGGTGGTGCTGGTCGCGCCACCGGGCCTGTGGTGGATCGGACAGGTCAGCATCCTGGCGCTGGGCCTGGCGTCGGTGGCGGTGCTGACGCGGTCCTACCGCGAAGAACCCAATCCTTTCGCCGCCGTGATGCGGCGCTTCGCCTTTGCCGCGCTGGGCACGATGCTGGTGGTGGACGCGGCGCTGGTCGCGTCCGACTGGCAGCCGGCGATGGCACAAGGCGTGGCCACGTCGGCTGTGCTGGTCTGGTCCTTGTTCCTGGCCTCGTTGATGGTGCTGGTGCCCTTCCTGTCACGGGCGCGCCAGTTGCTGCGCGAATTTGCGATGCTGGCCGGGCTGTCCACCGTGGCCACCTCGCTGGACCTGCTTTTCATCTCGTTGTTTTCGCTGGAGCAGTTCGCCTCGCTCACGCTGGCGGTGTTCATTGCGCTGGCCGGTTACGCCGCGGCCCGGCAGTGGATGCTGGACCAGATGCTCGGCAGCCGGGTCCTGACCACGGAACGCACCTTCGAGCACCTGTACCGCATTGCACGCGAGGTGCAAAAACGCCCCGAGCGCCGTGCCGTCTTGCTGTCCCAGCTGCTGCGCGAGCTGTTCGAGCCGCTGGAGGTGCTGAACGTGCCACGCCGTGCGCCGCGCGCGCGGGTGCTGGCCGACGGCTCGGCCCTGGTGGTGCCGGTGCGGGGCAGCACCGGCGACGACGGCGAACCGCTGTCGCTGGTGCTGCGTTTTGCCCGCCGCGGCCGGCGCATCTTCACGCACGAAGACGCGCGCCTGACGGACCGCATCGTCGAACAGCTGCGCCGCGCCGTGGCCTACGACCAGGCGGTGGAGCGCGGCCGCACCGAAGAGCGGCTGCGCATCGCGCAGGACCTGCACGACGACATCGGGGCCCGGCTGCTGACGCTGATGTACAAGGCGCCGGATCCCGAGATCGAAGACTACCTGCGCCAGACGCTGCTGGACCTGAAGACCCTGACCCGTGGCCTGGCGGCGGCCGACCACCGGCTGTCGCATTCGATCGCCGAGTGGAAATCCGACATCCAGCAGCGGCTGACGGCTGCGCACATCGAGCTGGCCTGGTCCTTCAGCCACGACCACGACCCGGCTTTGTCGGTGGTGCAATGGTCGGGCCTGACCCGCGTGTTGCGCGAACTGGTGAGCAATGCCATCTACCACGCCCGGGCCACACGCCTGGAGATCCAGGCCAGCCTGCAGGGGCCGATGCTGCGGCTGAGCGTGGCCGACGACGGCGAGGGCCGCAACCCACAGGACTGGTCTCATGGCCTGGGCCTGGGCGGCGTGCGTAAACGGGTCAAACAACTCGGCGGCGAAGTGGCCTGGCGCGAAAACGGCGCCCAGGGCATCGTCTGCGAGGTGGTCTTGCCGGATCTGCTCCGGCGCGCCTGAAACCGCAGGCCCGGCGCCGATGTCAGCGCCAGCGGCGGCGCAGGTCCAGCGCATGCACCGCACCGGCCAGGCTCAGCCAGGCCAGCACCCAGGGCATGCCCCAGCCAGCCAAGGCACCGCGCAGCGCCGCCATCAGGCACAAGCCCGAGGCCCAGTTGAAAGCGAAGTCCTGCGGCGCGATGCCGCGGCCGGTGCGCCGGTGGCGCGTCCACAGCCACAGGCCTTCCAGCAGGGTCAGCACGATCACCGCGTCAACCCAGTACACGCCCTGGGTCATACGCGCACGAAGCCCAGCAGGTGCGCCATGTCCTTGAAGAAGATGCGCACATGGGCCATGGGGTCGCGCCGCGCCAGCTTCTTGTTCATGTAGGCGTCGAAGGTCAGGCGCTGCACATCGCGGTCTTCGCAGATCTTGACGAAGCGCTCGCGCCGCTTGTCGGTGGCGTACCAGAAGTACTGCATCATGCCGAGCACCCAGAACACCTTGCCGTGGTCCTTCATGAACTGTTTGCGGGCCTGCTTCAAGGCCGAGCCCTGGCCGGTGACCAGGCTCATTTCCACCGCGTCGGCGGCCATGCGCGCGGCGGCCATCGCGTAGTAGATGCCCTCGCCTGACGAAGGCGCCACCACCCCGGCGGCATCGCCCGCCAGCAGCACGTCGCGGCCGTTGTCCCAGCGCGGCAGCGGTTTCATCGGCAGCGGCGCGCCCTCGCGGCGCAGCACCTCGGCATGCTGCAGCCCCGCCGTTTCACGCAACGCACCGACCGCATGGCGCAAGGAGAAGCCCTTGTCAGCGCTGCCGGTGCCCACGCTCATCGTGTCGCCATGCGGAAAGACCCAGCCATAAAAATCGGGGGAGAGCGTGCCGCGGTAGTACACGTCGCAGCGGCTGCCGTCGTAGTCCGCCGGGCGGTTCTGCGGCACACGCAGGATCTCGTGGTAAGCAAACACGTATTTCGTGCGTTCGGCGCCTGGGATGGCCTGACGAGCCACGCCGGAGCGTGCGCCGTCGGCACCGACCACGCGGCGGGCGCGCACGCCCACGGCCGGGCTGTCTTCGCCGTGGCGGCCGTCGCGCGGCTGGTAGACGACGATGGCCGTGCCGTCCTCGTCGCGCTCGATGCGGTCGAAGACGCCGCAGCGGCGCTGTGCACCGGCGCTGCGGGCGCGCTCTCGCAGCCACTCGTCGAACTGGTCGCGGTCCACCATGCCGACAAATCCGTTTTCGATGGGGATGTCGACCCGGTTGTCCTTGGGCGACAGCATGCGGGCCGACGTGGCCTTGGCCACCAGCAACGCATCCGGGATGTCGAAGTCGCGGATCAGCCGTGGCGGGATCGCACCGCCGCAGGGTTTGATGCGCCCGGCGCGGTCCAGCAGCAGCACACGCCGGCCGCGGCGCGCCAGCTCGTGGGCCGCGGTGGCGCCGGCGGGGCCGCCGCCAATCACCACCACATCGAAGGTTTCGCCCGTGAGCTTGATCATGTTGGTCTCCGGTGTAGTTCGGGTGCTTCCGGCGCAACGGCCAGACGCGGCAGCGAAACGCCCAGCGCCAGCAGCGCCGCGACGACAAACAACATCGCCTCGGCGACGAAGACGGCGCCATAGGCCGGCACTGCGCTGCCCAGCCAGGCGCGCGTGGCATCGCTGCCGGCCGCGCCGATCAGCCCCCCCAGGCCGAAGGCCATGGCCTGTGCCGCGCCCCACAGGCCCATGCGCACACCTTCGCGTGCCGCCGGGCCGTCGCCCGCCATGCGCATCATCGAACCGATGGCGGCGATGGAAAACGCACCGTTGGCCGCGCCGAGCAAAAACACGGCGGGGCGCAGCGCTTCTGGTGCCGCCAGCCAGCCCGTGGCCGCCACCGCCAGCAGCGCCAGCGCCGACACCCCGCAGCCGCCCGCGCACCAGGCCTTGAGCGAACCCCAGCCCAGGCGGCCCGCCGCAGCCACCAGCAGCATGCCGGCCAGCACGCCGCCGTGCTGCAGGCCGGCCAGGGCGGTGGTCTGGCCTGGCGTCCAGCCAAAGGCGGCCCCGGCAAAGGGCTCGAGGATCAGGTCCTGCGCGCTGAAGGCCAGCATCGAGACAAACACGAAGACGGTGAAGCGGCGCGCGGCGTCATCGGCCCAGACCTCGGCCAGCGCGGCGCGGAATGGGGTGCGGCGGGCGGCCTCTGGCGGCATGGCCTGAGGGCCTTCCAGGCCACGCAGCGCCAGCAGGGCCAGCCCGAAGGCCAGCGCCGACACCGAGGCACTGACGGCCAGCAGCCGGGCCGGGGTGTAGGGATCCAGGAAGCGCCCGGCCAGCGTGGCCGTGAGCGCAAAGCCGAAGATCATCATCAGCCACACCAGCGTGGCGGCCGGCGCGCGGCGCGGTGCGTCCACCCGTTTGGCCAGCAGCACCAGCAGCGAGGTGCCGGCCGCGCTGACGCCCAGGCCAATGGCGGCAAACGACAGCACAGACAAGGCCAGGCCTGCCGCGGGCGCGCTGGCCATCCACACCGTGCCCGCCGCGGCACCCACGCCGCCGAGCGCCAGCACCGCCATGCCGCCGACGATCCACGGTGTGCGCCGGCCCCCGACATCCCCCCCGAAACCCATGCGCGGCCGCACCCATTGCACCAGGTAGTGGCCGGCCACCAGCAGCCCCGGCAGCAGGGCCGGCAAGGCCAGCTCGATGACCATCACACGGTTCAGCGTGGAGGTGGTCAGCACCACCACGGCGCCCAGGCAGGCCTGCACCAGGCCCAGCCGCGTGATGCCCCACCAGGACAGGTGCTTCATGCCATGCCCCCGATGGCGGCGGCGCTGACCATCATGCCGCTGACGAACAAGGGCACGCCGAAGCCGCTGTACCAGAGCGCACGCGCCACCGGCTGCTGCACGAAGCGCCACATCATCACCGCCTGAACGACCAGCAGCACCACGATGGCGGCGGCGTGTCCCGGGCGGTCCCAGTGCATCAGCAGCGCAGCCACAGCGATCTGCGGCACCGCCATCGCCCAGCTGGCGACCACGGCGGCGCGGCGCACACCCAGCATCACCGGCAAGGAGCGGATGCCCATCTGGCGGTCGCCCACCACGGCCTTGAAATCGTTCAGCGTCATGATGCCGTGGGCCCCGGCGCTGTACAGCGCGGCCAGGATCAGGCTGGGCAAGGTGGGCATCTGGCCGCCGGCCATCACGGCCGCGCCGGTCACCCAGGCCAGGCCTTCATAACTCAGGCCGCAGGCGGCATTGCCCCACCAGCCATTGCGCTTCAGCCGCAGCGGCGGCGCGCTGTAGACCCAGGCCAGCAGCAGGCCCAAGGCCGCCGCCGCAAATCCCCAGGGCCCAAGCACGGTGGCCGTCAGCAGGGACAGCCCGGTCCACGCAATGGCCAGACCCAGGCCCCAGCGGCCCGGCAGCCGGCCCGACGGGATCGGGCGTTGGGGCTCGTTGATGGCGTCCACATGGCGGTCGAACCAGTCGTTGACCGCCTGGCTGGTGGCACACACCAACGGCCCCGCCAGCAGCACCCCCACCACGGCCAAGGGCCAGTGGGTGCCCAGGGGCACACCAGAGGCCACCACCCCGCAGGCAAAAGCCCACATCGGCGGGAACCACGTGATGGGTTTCAGCAGTTCGACGACGGCAGACAGCTGAGGCCTCGACATGCCTCAGTTCTAAACTTGACACCGATGAGTGTCAACTGAGATTTACACCCGCCTGAATCAGCCGGATGTCACTTCTCGTCTTCGATGCCGATGTCCTTGAGCCCGTAACGCCGCAGCTTCACATACAGGCTCTGGCGTGACAGCCCGAGCATCTCGGCGGCCGCCGCGCGGTTGCCGCGCGTGAGTTCGAGCGCCGCTTCGATGCAGAGCTGCTCGATCAGGTCGGTGGTCTCGCCGACGATGTCCTTCATCGGCACCCGGCCCACCAGCTCGGTCAACTGTTCGACAGATTTGGGCAGCTCCTGCAGCGCACGCGGCGTGGCGCTCAGGCGCCGGCCCACGTCGCGGATCGTGAAGCCCAACACCGCAGGCGATTCCGACACCTGCACGGCGGCGATCTCGACTTCGGTGCTGGCGCCCAGCTCCCCACGCAGCCGGGTGGCAAACAGCCGCACGAGCCCACGCTGGCGCAGGTTGGACAGCAGCACGCTGAGGTCCACCCCGCTGCGGCCCAGCCAGCGGTCCAGTGATTCGCCGCGCAGTTGCTCTTCAGCCACCAACTGCGCCAGCTCCAGAAAAGCCCCGTTGGCGGCCAGCACCCGGCCATCACCATCGGTCAGCACCACACCGTCGGGCGTGACACGCACCAGGGCCGCCCAGTCAGCATCGACCCGCGGCGCGCCCTGCGCATCGGCACCGCGCCGCACCAGGCGCACCAACAGTTGTGCCGTGCCGCCTTGGCGGAAGGCCGTGGCCGAGACCAGCACATCGGCGCGGTCCACGCCCAGGCAGGCCATCGCCTCTGCCGGACGCCCAGCGGCGCGCACGCCGACCAGCAGGCTCAGCACGGCCGCGGCATCGGCGCCAAAACAGGCCGGCAACGGACGGCCCACCAGCGTGCTGTCGTCCAGTTCCAGCACCCGGCACGCGGCCGGGTTGGCCTCCAACACGGTCAGGTTGTCGGCCTCCAGAACCAGCACGCCTTCCGAGGAAGATTGAAACAGCTGGCGGTAGCGGGTCTCGGCGTCGCGGAACTGCCAATAGTCGCGCTCCATGGCCTGCTGCGCCTGCACCAGGCGCTGCTGCAGCACCGCCGTGCTCTGCAGGCTGCGGGCCACCACGACCAGCACACCTTCGGCGTCCAGCCGCAGCGCCGCACATTGCAGCATCCACTGCGCCCCACCATCGGCCAGCAGGTTGAGCTGGCGCCAGCGCACGGCTTCGTCGTGGGCACCTGCGGCCAGCAGCTCGGCGAGTTTGTGCCGGCTGTCCGGCACGACGATGTTCTGGATCGGCTGGCCGACCCAACTCTGGGCCAGCGCGGCGGGGATCTCGTCGGACGACACCGAGGCATCGCGGACCAGACCGGCCACATCGACCACGATGCACAGGTCGGCCGCCAGCCCCGCCAGACGCGCCACCACATCGGCGCCGAGGCCCGCAAACGTGGCCGCAGCGCTGGCAAATTCCTTCATCGAAGCTTGACGAACCCTGGACGAGACACCGACAGAGTCTACAGGCGCTGCGAGCGGCTGGCCAACAAAGCCTCGGCAAACTCCGGGCCACGCTGGCCTTCGGTGACCACGAAGTCGCAGCCCAGGGTGGCGCCCACGTCGGGCTGGGTCACGAACAGCGGGCCGCCCACCAGGACGCCCAAACCATGGTTGCGCGACACGCGGCGGGCATGCGCGATGCAGTCGCGCAGCCAGTCCACCCGCGCCAGGTTGCCGGCAGACAGGCCGAGGATGTCGAACCACTCGGCCTGCACGGCTTCGACCGGATCAAGCCCCAGGCCACCGACACCGCCCACCACATCCCAGCCGGCCCGGCGGAAGAACTCGGCCGCCATCGACGCCCCCAGCGTGTGCTGTTCTCCCGGGGCCGGCAACAGCAGGATGCGGCGGCCGTCGGCCGGCCGCTCAAGCTCGGCGCCGAAGGCCGGGCTCAGCTCGCGCAACAGCTGTTGCAGCCGTCCGACGCCGACCGTCACGTCGGTGAAGTCGCAATGGTCTTCCTCCCAGAGCCGGCCCAGCTCGCGGGCCGCCGGGGCCAGCAACTCGACATAGATGCGCTCCACCGGCACGCCCGCCTGCCGCAGGGCCAGCACGGCGCCGTGCAACGGGCCTTCGTTGGCGGCGTAACACATGCGGGCCAGGGCCTCGAGCGCGGGCCAGGACACCGGCACTGCGGCGCCAGGTGTCTCGGCCGCGGGCCGGTGCGCCTTCACCAGGCGCGGGATGATGTCGGTCTCAAGCGTCTGCACGAGGCGCGCCACGCGGCGCTGCACCGGGGTCAGCAGCGTCGGGTCTGCCAGGGCCGCCGGGTCCGGCGCGGCCTGATCGTCACATGCGGGTACAGCCGGATGTGTCTCCGGCTGCAACCGATCATTCGCGGACCGGTCCATCAGCCCCTGCTCCTCGCGGCATGCCGTGCAGACGGTGCAACAGCTCTCCCACGGGGTCGGATTGTGAACCGCTCCCGCGGCCCCGCACTACGGGAGGACCCTCGGCCCGGACCAGCCATCAGTCGTGCAACGGCACGCCGGTTTTGCCCTGCAATTCTTCGCGCGTGACACCCGGCGCCATCTCGATCACCTTCAGTCCCTGCGGCGTGACGTCCAGGACCGCCAGGTCGGTAATGATGCGGTTGACCACGCCCAGGCCGGTCAGCGGCAGCGTGCACTGCGGCAGGATCTTCAGGTCGATGCTGCCGTCCTTCTTCTTGGCCACGTGTTCCATCAGCACGACGACGCTCTTGACGCCGGCCACCAGGTCCATCGCGCCGCCCATGCCCTTGACCATCT
>JADMJD010000194.1:0-1500 GCA_018780805.1 Rubrivivax sp.
AAGACTGATCGCCACTGTGAAGACCGCCTGGCGTCCGCTGCGAGAGCCTCAGTGGGCCGGGTGATGGCCGTCGCCATCTCGCTACTCCGCGGCGATCGCGATCTCGTCCGCAGGGGCGAGATTGCTGACCCATTTCTCGGGATTGTCGGGAAAGGCGATCCGCTCGATTGCCTCGTCCATGCTCATGCCTTCGGCGATCAGCGCGTCGATTGCGGCGAAGGTCGTCGGGCTCGACGAGAATAAAGTCGCCGAATAGGGATCGAGTACCAGACGCCCGACCGCGAGCGTGTCGGGACCCTTGATCATGATGTCGGAATATTCGAATCCGTTGCGCTTGAGCGACCGCAGAAGGGCGTCGGTATAGTCGTCCATCTCGAAGCGATCATGCTTCTTGAAGTCCGCAATCGTCTCCGGCTTCTGCTGCAGGATGACGAACCAGTCGGAATTCTCGAGCGCCGCGATCGAGCCGGCCGATTTGTAGTAGTCGTTGAGTGACTGGGTCGCCGTGACCAGTGAGGCGCCGTACTTGCGGCACGTGCGGGCATAGGTCTCGATAAAGTCGGCCATCGCGCCACCCCGGAGCATCTGCCACGCCTCGTCGAGCAACAGCGCTTTTGGAATCGATCGATCGAGCTTGCGCATCATCTGTTGCGACATGAACATGATCGCCGTCAGCACGACGCTGCGCAGCTCCTCGCGCGCCGACAGATCGGAGAGCTCGAACACCGTGAGCTGCGCTTTCAGCTCGAACGATACCTGGCCCTGAAAGAACCTCCCATAGGTCCCGCCCGACGAGAAAGGCCGCATGGCGATGCCGAGATTGGAAGCAAGCGGGTTGCCGGTCGCCTCCAGCGCCTCGATCACCAGGTCGATCGACCCTTGGCTGCCATGTTCCTCCCACACCTGGTTGACGGCGCCGTCGATCAGGCCACGTTCGGTATCGTCGAGCAGGTTTATATGGCGCGACATCTGATTGATGATCGCCTTGAGCATCGCCATGCAGTCGAGAAGATAGTCTTCGTCCTCGGCCGCCTGCTCCTGATCGATCATCGAGAAGGGGTTGAGGCAGAATCCCGAGCTCATCGTGAACTCGACGAACGCGCCGCCCTGGAGCTTTGCAGAATGCTCGAACGATCGGCCGTCGTCGATGACCACGACCTTCGCGCCGGCGCCACACAACGAGCCACAAAGTTCCTGGAGCGCGACCGACTTTCCCGAACCGGACTTGCCGAAAACCGCGACATTATGATTGCCGGCGGCGTTCTCGAAAGGGCTCCAGAAGAAGGGCTGTCCGCGCCGACCGATCAACAGCAGGTGCGGCACCGTGCCCCCAAGATATTCTCCCTGCAGCGGCGCAAGGTTCGCAGCCGTCGTGGTCAGAAGCGTACGCATGCGTTTCATGCGCTCGAGATCCTTCGACAGCCCGTTGGCCATCGTCATCGGCATCGCGCAGAGCAGACCCATGACCTGCAGGTATCGATCGTCGAGAAGATCCCAGCC
>JADMJD010000194.1:1527-2313 GCA_018780805.1 Rubrivivax sp.
GGCTGCCCGGTAAACCGATTTCAGAACCCGCTCGTTGCTGTCGCCCTTGCCCTTGGGCGAGAACGCAGTGACGCTGAAGAACACGCGAACGAGCTTGCGGCCCTGCCGGATCTCCTCGTTGACGTAGCGCCACTCCTGCGATTGCTCGCGCAGCTGCGGCAGGAATTTCGACGATTTGGAGTCGGCAAGGCTTGTCGTCCGCATGAACTTGTAGCTGGCCTTGTTGGTCGAGGCCTGCGCGTCGGGGAAATCGATGCACAGGTTCGTTGCGACCGGGCACGGCATGCGCAGTTTGTCCGTGAACATGTCGCCGATCAGACGTGCCACATCCCAAGGTGCCCAGCGGTTTGGCAGGTTGCGCACCGAGAAGGACCGGACATCGAAGACGTCCGGGTAGATCTCGCCGATCTCCGGCGCGCCCTCCAGCGTCTTGCCCGTCGGCCTGAACCGTTCGGTCCGCAGTAGCATCCGATCCGGCTCGACCAGGAGTTCGATGTCGCGGCGAATGGCCTGGTCCGCGATCGGGTCGAGTGGATTATAGCTGACGGCGTCGTCGCCGGCGGCGGTGGTCGGCGAGGTAATGTCGTCGATCCATCCGATCAGTGCGACAGGGTCCATTTTGCGGGCCGAGACGTTGATCGACTGCAAGGAAGAAATGATCCCTTCCATCACCGAGACAATCTGCTCGACCGAGACGCTTGATGATTCCGGGGTGGAATAGGAGATGGCGACGCGGTGGTTGCGCAGACAGAATGGCGCGTCGGCGGAGAGCGATTCCCAGACCCC
>JADMJD010000194.1:2323-3756 GCA_018780805.1 Rubrivivax sp.
GTCGGTCAGGAAATCAACGCGGTGCTTCGCCATCCGTTCGTAGACGCCGCGCGCGGAATAGCGTGGCAAATACCATTTCGACAGGCGCTCGCCGATGCGCGGCGACATCCACTGGTGAAACTGCAGGCAGCCCGGAGCCGGTATCCCCTCAGATAGGAACTGCGCGAGAATCTCGCCCGTTCGCTCATCGGCGCCGACCAGCGGCGCCGCTTCAATCACGAAGCCGCGCGACGCGCTGTTGTAGAAGATGCCGGTCTTCGGATCGTGGCTGCGGTAGGGAAGCCAATGGGCCAGCATGGGCACCGCAAGGTCCGGCCGCTGCGTATCCGGGCGCTTGCTGTCTCCAAACACGCCGGCGAGCAGTTCGTCGAAGAATCCGCCCGCCATGTCAGTTGTCCTCCGGGACGGCGCCCGGAAAGCCGGCTGCGCGGACCGTCGCCTTCGAGGGCGGCTTCGGGTCGGATTGCAGCGCCGTCGGCGCACTGCCCCGCGCCGCTTCTTCGACCTGGGTGGCGCCCGCCTGGAATTGCGGAGTGGCCTTCACCCGCGCCGCGGCCTCCTGACTGCCCGCGGTCTTTGAGGATGACGCGGCAGCCGACGCGACAGCTGGCTTCTGGGCTGTGCTGGCGCCGGTAACGGGCGGCGGCGCGCTCATTGGGCCGGTGCGGACATCGCGGTGCTCGGGCATCCTTCCCTGTGCCGCCGGCGACTGGTGCGCCGACGGCGTGCGGCCCGTCTTGGGGGCGAGACGGGCCGCAACCTCGGATTTAATCGCTTCAACTGGGTCGGCCGCCCGCGCCCGGGCGGCGGCGACAATGGCCGGATCCGGAAGATTGGGGGCGATCGCCGCAACCTCGCCGTTCGCCGGGTCGGCGCGGTCGACGGCTTCGGCGAGCGATTCCGGCGCCGACGGCGCGCCCCGTGCGTTCCGATCGGGAATGGCGGTCGCGCTGGCCAGGACCTGCTGTTGCCATTCGCCGCTCTGGACCACGGCGTGGACGGCGCTTGCTTCGTGCAACCGGCCCTGCTCGTCAATATAGGGCTGGAACACGATCCGCAGCACCCGTTCCTGGATCTGCCTGGGCAATGGTCAGGCGTTGACCTGCCGCCGATGTCCGCCAGGCCTTCGCTTTTGGCCGCGAGTCCATATAGGGACCAGCCGGCGAGGCATCGCTAGCGGCGTTGTCGCCGGCGATCATCGCCAGTGCCCGATCGTCGATGGAAGACGAGGGCGCGCAAACACCATCGGGCGCCGCACAGGAAAAGCTGCCCTTCACATTGCCGCCGAACGTCGCGCATCCGCTCAAAGCTACGAGCACGACGGTGGCGATGATCGCCCGGCACCGGATCGCCCGAAGGCGTCGCGCGATCACGACTTGGCCCCGTTGAGCCAGGCCTCGAGGAATTCCCTCGGACGATATCCCTCGATCATC
>JADMJD010000150.1 GCA_018780805.1 Rubrivivax sp.
CCTTCAGGTTGGTGTCCAGCACCGCGTCCCAGTCGTCGTCCTTCATGCGCATGGCGAGCTGGTCGCGGGTGATGCCGGCGTTGTTGACCAGCACATGCAAACCGCCTTCGGCCTTGACCAGATCGTTCACCACGGCTTCGGCAGCGGCACCGTCGGTGACGTCGAGCACGACGCCGCGGCCGCCCAGCGGTATCAGCGCTTCGTTGATGGCGGCTGCGCCGACTGCGCTGGTGGCGGTGCCGACGACGCGGCAGCCCTGCTGCGCCAGTGCCAGTGCAATCGCGCGGCCGATGCCACGCGTGGCGCCGGTGACGAGGGCCACACGCGGTTGTGCGAGAGCGTCGCTCATGCCAGCAAGCCCTTGGTTTCCGACAGCGTGGCGGGGTCGAGCACCACGCCGGTGACCGTGCCCTCGGGCACGATGCGCTTGATCATCTTCGACAACACACGGCCCGGGCCACACTCGAACAGGTGCTGCACGCCGCGCCCCTGCACGGCGCCGACCAGTTCGACCCACCGCACCGGGCCAAAGGCCTGGCGGTACAGCGCGTCACGGATGCGGTCGGGGTCGGTCTCGACGGCGACGTCGATGTTGTTGACCACCGGGATCGTCGGTGTGCGGATGGGCGTGTCGGCCAGGCGGGCCTGCAGCCGCTCGGCCGCGGGTTTCATCAGGGCGCAGTGGAAGGGTGCCGACACCGACAAGGGCATGGCCTTTTTGGCGCCCAGGCGCTTGAGCAAGTCCACCGCCATGTCCACGCCGGCGCGGGTGCCGGCGATCACAGTCTGTTTGGGGTCGTTGTAGTTGGCGGCGGACACGATCTCGCCGCTGTCGCGCGCCGCCTGCTCGCAGGCGTGGCGCACCTGGGCGCTGTCCAGGCCCAGGATGGCCATCATCGCGCCGGTGCCCACGGGCACCGCGTCCTGCATGGCCTGGGCACGGAAGCGCACCAGTGGCACGGCATCGGCCAGCGTGAGGGCACCTGCTGCCACCAGCGCGCTGTATTCACCCAGCGAGTGGCCGGCCACCACGGCCGGTGCCGGGCCACCTTCGGCGAGCCAGGCGCGGTAGTTGGCCACGCCGGCCACCAGCATCACGAGCTGGGTGTTCACGGTCAGGGCCAGCTGGTCTTCGGGGCCGGCGTGGATCAGGGCGCCAAGGTCCTGGCCCAGCGCGGCGGAGGCTTCTGCCAGCGTTGCGGCAACGGCGGGGTGGTCGCCCCAGGCGTCCAGCATGCCGACCGACTGCGAGCCCTGGCCGGGAAAAACAAATGCAAATGGGGTCATGGCGGGTGTCTCCGCGCAGGGACGGACGTGGCGCCCCTGCTGTGTGGTCTGTAGGTTCTAGAAGTCCAGCAGAACGGCGCCCCAGGTGAAGCCGCCGCCCACACCTTCGAGCATGACGGTGTCGCCTGGTTTCACTTGGCCGCCGCGCACGGCATGGTCCAGCGCCAGCGGGATGGACGCCGCCGAGGTGTTGCCATGCTGGTCCACCGTGACCACGAGTTTGTCCAGCGGCAGCTTCAGCTTCTTGGCTGTGCCCTGCATGATGCGGATGTTGGCCTGGTGCGGGATCAGCCAGTCCAGATCGGCTTCGCTGCGGCCGGCCTTGGCCAGCACGGCGCGCGCCGACTGCTCCAGCACACCCACGGCCAGCTTGAAGACGGCCTGCCCGTCCATCTTGAGCAGCGGGTCACCCAACACCCCGCCGCCGCTGACGGTGCCCGGCACACACAGGATGCCCACGTGTTTGCCGTCGGCGTGCAGGTCGGTGGCCAGCAGGCCCGGCGTCTCGCTGCCTTCCAGCACCACCGCACCCGCGCCATCGCCAAACAAGACACAGGTGGTGCGGTCGTTGAAATCCAGCAGGCGGGAAAACACCTCGCTGCCGACCACCAGTGCACGGGTGGCGGCACCGGCGCGGATCATCGCGTCGGCCACCGTCAGGGCGTAGACAAAACCGGAACACACGGCCTGCACGTCGAACGCCGGGCAACCGGCCACACCCAGCTTGTGCTGCAGGATGCAGGCGGTGGACGGGAACACCATGTCTGGCGTGGACGTGGCGACGATGATCAGATCGATCTCGCTGGCGTGGCGGCCGGCGGCCTCCAGTGCATGCCGGGAGGCTGCCAGCGCCAGATCACTGCAGTTCACGCCATCGGCCACGAAGTGCCGGGCGCGGATGCCGGTGCGCTCGACGATCCACTGGTCGCTGCTCTCGAGGCCACGTGCCTCGAGCTGGTCCACCAGCGCCTGGTTGTCCACGCGGTTCGGCGGCAGGCAGCTGCCGGTGCCGGTGATGCGGGTGTAGGGCGGGTGGGCGGGGGATGTCATGCAGCGAGCGAGCGGGCGTCGGGTTCGTGGCCTGCCACCGGTCCGCGGCTCTGGGCGATGCGGTCGTGCACCCGGTCCAGCAGGCGGTTGCGGGCGGCATCATACGCCCGGGTCAAGGCCTGCTCGAAGGCATAGGCATCGGCCGAACCATGGCTCTTGAACACCAGGCCACGCAGGCCCAGCAAGGCCGCGCCGTTGTAGCCGCGCGGGTCGACCCTGGCCTTGAAACGGTTCAGCACCGGCAACGCCACCAGCGCCGCCAGCTTGGTGAAGGGCGTGCGCGTGAACTCCTGCTTGATCATGTCCGACAGCATGGAGGCCAGGCCTTCGGAGGTCTTGAGCAGCACATTGCCGACAAAACCGTCGCAGACCACGATGTCGGTGGTGCCCAGGAAGATGTCGTTGCCTTCCACGTTGCCGTGGAAGTTGATCTGCCCGGCGGCGCCGGCTTCACGCAGCAACTCGCCCGCCAGCTTGATGGTCTCGCTGCCCTTGATGGCTTCTTCGCCGATGTTCAGCAGGCCGACCGTCGGCTCTTCCTTGCCGCCCACCGCCGCCACGAGCGCGCTGCCCATCACCGCAAACTGCAGCAGGTGCTCGGGTGTGCAATCGACGTTCGCGCCCAGGTCCAGCACCGTGGTGTAGGCGCCCCGGCGGTTGGGCATCACGGTGGCGATGGCGGGCCGGTCGATGCCGTCCAGGGTCTTCAGCACATAACGCGCCACGGCCATCAGGGCGCCGGTGTTGCCGGCCGAAACCGCGGCCTGCGCCAGAGGCGCGGCACTGTCTTCGGCCTTGAGCTGCGCGATGGCCACGCGCATGGACGAATCGCGCTTGCGGCGCAGCGCCACCTCGACCGGATCGTCCATCGTGATGACTTCGGTCGCGGTGCGCAGCGTGCAACGTGCCCAGCCTGCGGCCGGGGCCAGCGCGTCGGCCGTGCCGACCAGCACCAGTGCGGCGTCTGGGTGGCGCGCCAGGAAGGCCTGGCAGGCTGGCAAGGTGACGGCCGGACCATGGTCGCCGCCCATGCAGTCGACCGCCAGGGTCACCTGTGCGAGCGGGGCGGGGACAGCAGGGTGCTTCACGAGGCCATCATGCACGATGCCCGGCCACGCCTTGCAGGGCGCCGGGCATCGGTGGCAGAACCAGTGTGCCGCGGCCGCAGCGGGCCGCAACAGCGCTGAATCAGTTGTCGGCCTTGGTCTTCAGGACCTTGCGGCCCCGATAAAAACCGGTCGGGCTGATGTGGTGACGCAGGTGCGTCTCGCCCGTGGTGGGCTCCACCGCCAGACCCGGCGTGACGAGCGCGTTGTGCGAGCGGTGCATGCCGCGCTTGGAAGGCGACTTCTTGTTCTGTTGAACGGCCATG
>JADMJD010000073.1 GCA_018780805.1 Rubrivivax sp.
GCGCTACGTTCGGGACGTAGAGGCCGGAGGTTCGAATCCTCTCACCCCGACCAGGATTCCACAGCAAACGATGACGACATGCCGAGCGGCATGTCGGTTCAATTGCAGCCGTCAGCCGTCCACTGGCTCGGTGGCCTTCATCGACGGCCGCTGCATCAGCTCGCCATGCCACTCCGCCAGACGCGGCGCGAGCGCCCGCCAGCCCAGCGCGTCGAAGCGGTAGTCCAGGTAACCCAGCGCACAGGCCACGGCCACGTGGCCGATGCCATACGGCACTTCCGCGAGCGCCTGCGCCTCGTCGTCCAGTTGTTTCAACGACGCCCGGGTCTTGCGCTCGAAAGCGTCCAGCAAGGGGGCCAGGGGCACGGCCCGTTCACGTTCGTTGCGCCACAGGATCAGCGCGTCCAGCAGGCCATCACCGAACGCATGCCAGCGCTGCGCCTGCCACTTGTCCATGCCGGCGGACGGGAACAGCGTGCCCCCGCCCAGGTCGTTCAGGTACTCGCAGATCACGGCCGAATCGAACAGCGTGAAGCCGTCGGCCAACACCAGCGTGGGGATCTTGGACAGCGGGTTGTCCAGCATCAGCCGATCATTCGGCTTGAGCATCGCGGCCACCGAGCGGATCAGCTCCAACTGCGGCATCAGCTGCAGCTCGTGCACGACGACCATCACCTTGCGCACATAAGGCGACTTCGGCGACCAGTGCAGTTTCATCATCGTGGCCTCCTGGTTCACACCGCGCCGGCCGCACGCAGTGCGGCGATGCCGGCGGCATCAAAACCCAGCTCTTGCAGGATGTCGCTGCTGTGCTGGCCGAGCAGCGGCGGCGCCGGTACATCCGGCAAGGGGCTGTCGGCAAAGCGGATCGGGCTGCTCAACTGCGGCGCGTCCACGCCGCTGGGGTGCGGCACCTGGCGCAACATGCCGCGGGCCTTCACCTGCGGATCGTCGAAGACTTCCGCGACGCTGTTGATGGCGCCGCAGGGCACACCCGCAGCGTCCAGCGCCGCGATCAGCTCGGTGCGTGTGCGCGTGGCAAAACGTGCGCGCAGCAGCGGCGCCAGTTCGCCCAGGTGGCGCACACGCTGCGCGTTGGTGGCAAAACGTTCGTCCTGCGCCCATTCGGCCACGCTCAGCACCGCACACAGCTGGCGGAACTGGCCGTCGTTGCCGACCACCAGGATCAGGTCGCCGTCGGCACAGCGGTACACGTCCTGCGGCTGGATGTTGGGGTGCGCGTTGCCGTTGCGCTGCGGCGTGCGGCCCGAGACCAGGAAGTTCATCGCCTGGTTGGACAGCGTGGCCACCTGCACGTCGAGCATGCCGATGTCAATGGTCTCGCCTTCACCGGTGCGCTCGCGTTTGGCCACCGCGGCCAGCACGGCCACTGCCGTGTACATGCCCGTCATCAGGTCGACGATGGGGATGCCGACCTTCTGCGGGCCGCCGCCGGGCCGGTCGTCACGTTCGCCGGTGACGCTCATCAGCCCGCCCATGGCCTGGATCAGGAAGTCGTAGGCCGGCTGGTCGCGCCGCGGGCCGGTCTGGCCGAAACCGGTGACGGAGCAGTAGATCAAACGCGGGTTCTGTGCACGCAGCGAAGCCGCGTCCAGGCCGTAGCGCGCCAGCGTGCCGGCCTTGTAGTTCTCCAGCACGATGTCGCTGCGCGCGGCCAGTGCCCGCACGATGGCCTGGCCCTCGGGTTTGTCCAGGCTCACCGTGATGGAGCGTTTGCCGCGGTTCACCGCCAGGTAATAACCGGCTTCTTTGGTGTCCTGACCGTCGGCGTCCTTCAGGAACGGCGGGCCCCAGGAGCGGGTGTCGTCGCCGGCACCGGGGCGCTCGACCTTGATCACCTCGGCGCCCAGGTCGGCCAGCACCTGGCCGGCCCAGGGCGCGGCCAGGATGCGGCTCAAGTCCAGCACCTTCAGGTGCGACAAAGGACCGGTGGGGGAACTCATGCAGGCCACTCCAGAGGGGGTACGTTGCATCGCACTCTAGGCAGCGGCCTGTGCGCTGCCTACGGGCGCGGCGGCAAGGCTGGCATGTGCGGCGGCGCATAGCGCTCGGCGTGCATGTCAGTTCCGCACGGCCGTTCCGAAGGAACTGACCTCCCCCTCGGGGGGAAACGAGCGCAGCGAGTCCGGGGGCTGTTTCATGTCGGCCGCGATCTGCGGCAGCCGCTGCTGCGCCTGCGCCGCGATCTGCGCGTACAGGCTGTTGCCATGCGCGTCGATGGCCACCGTGGCCGGGCCCAGGCCTTGCACGGCCAGCCGCACCAGGCGGTAATGCGTCAGCATCTCGCGCCAGCCCACGTCCAGCACGGCACGCAGCGCGTCCGACAGCAGCGGGCAGCCACCGCCGGGGAAGGACAGGTACACACAGCCGACCTCGCGCAAGGCCTCGGCGCAGGCCCCATCCAGCCCACCCTTGCCGCCCACGGCGTGCAGGCCCAGACCGCGCACGATGCCCGGCATCAGCGGGTTGAAACGGGTGCTGGTGGTGGGGTTCAGGTACAGCACCTCGAGGCCACCGTCGGCGGTGTCGCGGGTGTAGGAGCCGATGTGGAACAGCGCCTGGCCCTGCAGGTCCAGTGGCAGCGGTTCCCCGCTGGCCAAGTGCTCGGCGATGCGCTGGTAGGTCGGCAGGCCGGCGCTGACGACGATCTCACCGTCGATCAGCACCGTGTCGCCCAGCTGAAGCGCGCGGGCGTCTTCTGCCGTCATCGGCAAACGGATGTGTTTGGGTTCACTCAAGGCGTTCCACCCGGCCGTCGTTGTGGATCCGGGCCTTCGTGCGGCGGTTGATCCAGCAGTTGAAACACACGGCCACCGGCGTGAAGCCATGGCCGGCCGCGTAGTCCACGTGCACCGCCATCCCGGTGGCGTCACCGCCCGTGCCCATCGGGCCGAAGCCCAGCTGGTTGACGGCCTTCAGCAGGCGCTGCTCCATCGCCGCCACCATGGCTTCTTCGTGCGGCTGGCCCACCGGGCGCAGCGTGGCCACCTTGGCGAGTTTGGCCGCGTGGTCGAAACTGCCGCCGATGCCCACACCGATCACCACCGGTGGGCAGGGCTGCGAGCCGGCTTTCATCACCACGTCCAGCACGTAACGTTCGATGACGTCCAGGCTGGGAAACGAAAAGATCTCCAGCGCCGCCCAGCGGCCCGAGCCCAGGGCCTTGGGGCTGCAAGTGATCTCCACCCAGTCCACATCGTCGACCAGCTCGTAGCTGACCAGCGGCATGTGGCGGCCGGCATGGCCACGCTGCAGCGTCAGCGGGTTCGTCACATGCTCCAGCAGCGGTGGTTCGATGCGCGCCACCAGGTCGGCGAAACCGTCGGTGAAGGCCTGTGCGATGGCGCCCTCCAGGCGCGCGCCGGTACCGATGCGCACGAAGAACACCGGCACACCGGCGTCGGAGCAGACAAAACGCCGGCCCGTCTCGGCCGAGGCCGCGCTCTTCAGCATGAAGGTCAAGGTCTGGCGTGCCGTGGCGTTGGCCTCGGTCTGCAGCAGGCCCCGCAGCGCACCCTGCGTGTCGTCGGGCACCTTGCGCAAGGAGTCGTCGTAGAGCTGCGCCGACAGCGCACGCACGGCGGCGTAGGTGATGGCCATCAGCTCAACTGTCCCGGCATCAGGCCGGCTTCGCGGGCATGCACACGTGCCAGTGCGGTGACGGCGGCGATCAGCGGCACGGCCACGCCTTCGGCTTGCGCCGTTTCGAGCAGCGCGCCGAGGATGGCTTCCACCTCCACCGGCCGCCCGGCCTGTGCGTCCTGCAGCATCGAGGTGCGCACATGGCCGAGCTTGCGCGAGGCCGCCAGGCGCTGCAGCGGGTCCAGCGCCACGTCCAGGCCGGCGGCGCGGCCCACGGCCAGGGTTTCTTCGATCATCGCGACAAACAAAGCGTGGATGCCGGGCTCGTCGATCAGCGTATCGGTGTGCGCGCGGGTGATCAGGCTCACCGGGTTGAAACAGGCGTTGCCCAGCAGCTTGAGCCAGACTTCGCGGCGCACGTCGGCACTGGCTTCGGCTTCGAAGCCGGCGTCGCGGCAGAGCTGGGTGAGGGCCTGCACACGGTCGCTCAGCCCACCGGCCGGCTCGCCAAACACGATGCGTTCACCGCCGGCATGTTTCACGTGGCCGGGCGCGGGCGTCGAACAGGCCGGGAAGACCACACAACCCAGCACCTGCGGCAACGGGATCGCGGCTTCGATGGCACCGTCCACGTCCACACTGCGCAGCCGCCGACCCTGGTGGAGGAAATACCACCAGGGCAGGCCGTTGAGCGCCGGCACGATGACGGTCTGCGGGTTGCACATCGCCGTGATGGCAGGCAGGACCTGGGGCAACGACGGCGCTTTCACTGCGACGATCAGCAACTGCTGCGGCCCGAGCGCCGCCGCGTCGTCGCTGGCGCGCACGGCCACGGTGTCGCTGCGGCCGCGGCTGTCCAGGCGCAGGCCGTGGTGCTGCAGCGCCGCCAGCGTGGCGCCGCGGGCGAACACACTCAGGGTATGCCCGGCCAAGGCCAGGCGTGCTGCGAACAAACCGCCGATCGCGCCGGCGCCGATGAGACCGATGTGCATGCGGCGCAGCATAGGCCGCAGCCACGGCGGCACGAACCCCGCCAGCCGCATAACAGCCTTGACGGTGCTGCGCTGGCCTGCGGCGGTGGCCCTTCCTAGACTGGCCGCTACAACGTCACAACCACCGTCACAACATCGGAGACACCATGCCCATCACCCGTCGCCAGATCCTGCTGAGTGCCGCCGCATTGCCACTGGCCGCACAGGCCGCCTTCCCTGAGAAGCCGATCACGCTGGTCGTGCCCTACCCCGCGGGCGGCCCGGCCGATGGTTACGGCCGTGCGCTGGCCGAAGCGCTCTCGCTGCGCCTGAAACAGACCGTGGTGGTGGAAAACAAGGCCGGTGCCGGCGGTGCGCTGGGGGTGCAGGCCGTGGCCCGCTCGGCCCCCGACGGTTACACCATCGGCATGGTGGGCAACGGCGCCAGCATCTTCACGCCCATCATGAGCGACAAGCTGGTGGTGGACGTGATGAAAGAAACCACGCTGCTGGGCAAGATGGTGCGCACGCCCAACTTCCTGGTCGTGGGCCCGACCGTGAAGGCGCAGAACCTGCGCGAGCTGGTGGCCTACGCCAAGGCCAACCCGGGCAAGCTGACGGTGGCCTCGGCCGGCATGGGCACTGGCCCGCACATCCTGGCCGAACTCTTCAAGCAGGAGGCCGGCCTGTTCATCCTGCACGTGCCCTACAAGGGCGCAGCGCCCGCGGTGCAGGACCTGATGGGTGGCCAGGTCGACATGTTCTTCGGTGAAGCGCCGGGTGTGCTGTCGCTGATCAAGGCCGGCAAGCTGCGGGCGCTGATGGTCACCGACACCCAGCGTGTGCGCTGGTTGCCCGACGTGCCCAGCGCCAAGGACGTGGGCCTGCCCGGTGTGGTGGCTGACGGTTTCTACGGCATGGTCGGCCCGGCCAACCTGCCGCCGGCCATCGCGGCGCAGCTGTCCACCGCCATTGCCGATGCCTTGCGCACCCCGGCCCTGGGCGAGAGGTTCGACCAGCGTGGTGGCCTGCCCGAGCCCAGCACCGGCGATCAGTACGGCGCCTACATCAAGGCCGAACAGGCGCGCTGGCTGCCGGTGATCAAGCGCGGCAAGATCACGCTCGAGTGATGCCCTGCCGGGCCAGCGCGGCGAGTTGTTCGTCGTCCAGGCCCAGCAGCTCGCGCAGCACCTCGGCCGTGTGTTCACCCACCTGCGGCGGCGCCCGTTCGTAGCGCACCGGCGCAGCCGAAAAATTCACCGGATTGGCGACGATGGGCACCTGGCCCAGTGTCGGGTGCGGCAGGCTGCGCTGCATCTGCCGGTGGCGGATCTGCGGGTCGTTGAACACGGCCGCAAAGTCGTTGATCGGGCCGCTGGGTACGTTGTGCGCGTCGAAGTTGGCGTACCAGTGGCCCACGGTGTTCGTGGCCAGCACCGCGGCCAGCAGCGGCACCAGCACGGCCTGGTTCGACGCGCGCTGCGGGTTGGTGGCAAAACGCGGGTCGGCCGGCAGGTCGGGCAGGCCGAGCACGCTGCAGAAGGCCTTGAACTGGGTGTCGTTGCCCACGGCCACGACGATCTGGCCATCGCTGCAATCAAAGGCCTGCCAAGGGCAGGTGATCGGTGACGCCGTGCCCACGCGCGGCGGCTGCCGGCCCGAGACCAGGTACATCATGCCCACATGCGACTGCGCCGCCACCTGCGCGTCCAGCAGCGCCAGGTCGATGTGCTGGCCCAGTCCGGTCACCATGTCGCGGTGGCGCAGCGCGGCCAGGATCGCGCTGGTGGCGTAGAAGCCGGCCGTGATGTCGGCCACCGAATAACCCACACGCATCGGGCCGCCACCGGGCACGTCATCCGGCAGGCCGGTCACGCTCATCAGCCCGCTCATCGACTGGAAGATCGGGTCGTAACCCGGCAGGTGGCTGTAGGGCCCGTCCTGGCCGAAGCCGGTGATCGAGCAGTACACCAGCCGCGGGTTCAGTGCGTGCAGCGATGCGAAATCCAGCCCGTAGCGTTTCAGGTCGCCGGTCTTGAAGTTTTCGATCAGCACGTCGCTGTGCTGTACCAGCTCGCGGATCAGCGCCTGGCCGGCCGGCTGCGCCATGTCGATGGCCACCGAACGTTTGCCGCGGTTCATCGCCAGGAAGGACGAGGTTTCGCGCGATTCCTGGCCGCTGGGGTCGCGGGCGCGCACGCCCTGCTGGCGCACGTCGTCGCCGCGGCCGGGGCGCTCCACCTTCACCACATCGGCGCCGAAGTCGGCCAGCATCTGCGCCGCCCAGGGGCCGGCAAACACACGGCTGAGGTCCAGCACACGCAGGCCGGAAAGGGTGCTCATCGTTCGGGGTCTCCTTCGATCAGGCGCAGCACATCGGCGCGGTGTTGGTCCAGCGCCGGTGCCGCCGGCAAGGTGGTGGGCCAGGCTTGTTCGTCAAAACGGATCGGTGTGTGCGCCGCGTGCAGCGCCAGGCCGTCCACCGGCGCGAGCAGGCCGCGGTGGGCCAGCTGCGGGTCGGCCATCACCGCAGCGATGTCCTGGATCGGGCCGGCCGGCACACCGGCCGCTTGCAGCATCGCCAGCCAATGTGAAACCGGTGCAGTGGCCAGGCGTTCTTCGATCAGCGCCTTCAGCGCCGCCTGGTGTTCCACGCGTTGGGCACGACCGGCAAAACGGGGGTCATCGCACCAGGCCGGCCGGTCCAGCACCGCGGCCAGGCGCTGGAACAAGGCATCACCGCCGGCGGTGATGACCAGCCAGCCATCGGCCGCGTGGAAGGCATCGAACGGTGCAGTGCCGGAGTGCCGCGCACCCAGGGCCTGCGGCACCTCGCCGCTGGCCTGGTAACGTGCAATCGCGTTTTCCAGCAGCGCCACCTGGCAGTCGAACATCGCCACGTCCACCAGGCCGCCGCGCCCCGTGCGCACACGCCGCAGCAACGCAGCCTGGATGCCGTTGGCAGCGAAAACGCTGGCCGCCAGGTCGCCAAACGAGGTGCCGGCGCGCACAGGCGGCTGCCCCGGGTGGCCAGTGAGGCTGATCAAGCCGCTCATGGCCTGCACGATCAGATCGTAGGCGCCCCGCTCGCGGTACGGCCCATGCTGGCCAAAACCGGAGATCGACGCCACCACCAGCCGCGGCCAGCGCGCCAGCAGCGTGGTGCCGCCATAACCCAGGCGGTCCATCACCCCAGGGCGGAAGTTTTCCACCAGCACGTCGGCACGCGCCAGCAGGCGTTCGAAGATGGCGCGGTCCTCGGCGCGGCCCAGGTCCAGCGCGATGGACTGCTTGCCGCGGTTGACGGCGGCAAAGTACGCTGACTGGCCGCCGATGAAAGGCAGGAAAGCCCGCGCTTCGTCGCCGCCGTCGGGGTGTTCGACCTTGATCACGGTGGCGCCCAGGTCGGCCAGCAACATCGTGCAGAACGGCCCGGCCAGCACCCGGCTGAGGTCGAGCACGGTCAGCCCGTCCAGCGGGCCCGGAGGAGGTGTGGGCAGCATGCCGGGCCGAATCTAGCCGCGCGGCCATGCCCACACCACCGCCGCCGCGACATAACAGCTATGTGGGCCAGCCCGGTGCGGCGGTGCGCAGAGCTTGGCAGCATCAGCGCCCATGAAGGAGACAACGATGCACAACACCGTCCGCCGCTGGCGTGCCCTGGGCGCCGCCCTGCTCGCCACCACCCTGCTGGCCGCGCCAGGGGCCCACGCCGCCTTCCCCGACAAACCGCTGAAGCTGATCGTGCCCTTCCCGGCCGGCGGCGCCGCCGACGTGATGGCGCGTGGCATGGCACAGCGCCTGGGCGCCGAACTGGGCCAGACCATCGTCATCGACAACCGCGGCGGCGCCGGTGGCCAGACCGCCGCCGAAGCCGCCGCCCAGGCCGCACCCGACGGCTACACGCTGTTTTTTGCGACCATGGGCACGCTGGCCATCAACCCCGCGATCTACCCCAAGCTGCGGTATGACCCGGTGAAAGATTTCACCCCCATCAGCCTGACCCACGTGACCCCGCGGGTGCTGGTGGTCGGCCCGTCGGTGTCCGCCAAGAACATTGCCGAGCTGATCACGCTGGCCAAGGCCAAACCCGACGCGCTCAGCTACGGCTCGGCCGGCAACGGCAGCTCCAGCCACCTGTCGGGCGCCTTGTTCGAAAGCCTGGCCGGCGTGAAGATGTTGCACGTGCCGTACAAGGGCAGCGCGCCGCTGCTGACCGACGTGCTGGCCGGGCGCGTGGACATGACCTTCGACTCCTACACCGTCTACGAAGAACACATCCGCAGCGGCAAGGTGCGTGCGCTGGGCGTCACCTCGACCGGGCGCATGAAGGCCCTGCCGCAGGTGCCGGCCATCGCCGAGGCCGGGCTGGCGGGTTACGACGTGTCGAACTGGCTGGGCCTGCTGGCACCGGCCAACACGCCGCGCGCAGTGGTGATGACGCTGCATGCGGCACTGGGCAAGGCGATGGCCAACCCCGAGCTGCGCGCGCAGCTGCAGGGCCTGGGCATCGAGCCCACCTTCGGCACGCCGGAAGAGTTCAGCGCGCTGATCCGCGCCGACATCCCGCGCTGGACGCAGATCGTCAAACGTGCTGGTGCCACCGTCGACTGAGACCCGGCGGCTCACCGCTGGCGCGGTGACGCTGGAGGTGCTGCTGGACGGTCCGCCCGACGGGCCGGCCCTGGTGCTGCTGCCGTCGTCGCTGCGTGACTCGCTGGACTTTGATGCGCTGGTGTTGCCCCTTGCCGCGGCCGGCTGGCGCGTGCTGCGCCCGCAGCCCCGCGGCATGCGTGGCAGCCGCGGGCCGATGGCCGGCCTGACGCTGAGCGACCTGGCCGGTGACGTGCACCACACCATCCAGCAGCTGGGCGGTGGTCGCGCGGTGCTGGTGGGCCATGCCTTCGGGCACTTCGTCGCGCGCCTCACCGACCGGCTGTTCCCCGCCGCCGTGCGCGGCGTGGTGGTGCTGGCCGGCGCGGCGCGGGTGTTCCCGGCCGGGCTGCAGGACGCGTTGTTGATCGCGTCCGATCCCGCACAGCCTGAAGCCAACCGCCTGCAGGCGCTGCAGCACGCGTTTTTTGCGCAGGGCCAGGACCCGCGGCCCTGGCTGGCCGGTTGGCACCCGCATCTGCGTGCGATCTACCGCGCCGCGAGCGCCGACCCGCCCAAGGACGATTGGTGGCCACACGCACAGTCACCCATCCTGGACCTGCAAGGGGAACACGACCCCTGGCGGCCACCGGCGACACGCGACGAACTGCGCACCGCACTCGGCGCGAACCGGGTGACGGTGGCCGTGGTCGCAGGCGCCAGCCACGCGATGGTGCCGGAGCAGCCGGCCGCCGCTGCGGCCGCGATCCTCTCCTGGGCGGCGGGACTCAGCGCCCGGTGAACACCGGCGGGCGTTTTTCGCGGAACGCGGCCTGCGCTTCTTTCGCGTCGTCGGTCTTGCCGATCTGTGCCGTCATGTCCTGCTCGTAGCGGTAGCCGTCGCGCAGGCTCATGTCCTCGATCACGTTCAGCGTGTGTTTGCCCATGCGTGTGGACACCGGACTCTTGGCCGCGATCTCGCGTGCGATGGCGAGCGCTGTGTCCAACAGCGCGTCCGGCGGCACCACGGCTTCGACGATGCCCAGGCGGTAGAGCTCGTCGGCCTTCACCCGCATCCCGGTCAACGCCATGCGGCGCAGCCGCGAGTGGCCGAAGAGCCGCATCGCATGGCGCGCGCCGCCGAGCAGGCCCACGTCCACCTCTGGCAGGCCGAGCGACGCGGTTTCCGACGCCACCAGGATGTCCGACGAGGCCACCATCGCCACCCCCGAGCCCAGCGCGGCGCCGTTGATGGCCACCACCACCGGCTTGGCACATTCGCGGATCGCGTGGAAACACTCGCGTGTGCGCCGTGAATGCGCCGGCAGGTCGCCCGGGCCCTTGATGACCTCGGCCCGGCCTTTCAGGTCGGCGCCGGCGCAGAACACCTTGCCGGCGCCGGTGAGCACCACGGCACGCACGTCGTCCAGCTCGGAGAGGCGGTCCAGCGCCAGCGTCAGCTCGTCGTTGAGCGTGCGCGTCAGGGCGTTCACCGGCGGCGCGTTCATCGTCAGCGTCGCCACGTGGTCGGCGATGTGAACCTGCAGTTGCGTGAGGTCGTGCATGGGGTCTCCTGTTGGACTGCAGTCTAGGAACACTGGCGCGCCAGGGCCAGGCACGCCGCATCAGAACTGGTATGCGGTGGCCGGATAGCTGCTGTGCCCGCCGCCCTGTAGGCGGCGCACGGCACGCTGCCTAGACTGCGGCCACCGTTGAAAACAAGATGGAGACCGCCCCGATGCTCAAGATCCTCGCCAGCCTGTTGTTGGCCACCATGGCCTGCACCGTGCAAGCCCAGGCCGACTACCCGAACAAACCGCTGCGCCTGGTCGTGCCCTTTGCACCCGGCGGCGGCGCCGACCTGGTGGCCCGTGCCATCGCCGGCCCGCTGGCCAAACGCCTGGGCCAGACGGTGCTGGTCGACAACAAACCCGGCGGTGGCGCCACACTGGGCGCCGACCTGGTGGCCAAGGCACCGGCCGACGGCCTGACCCTGCTCTACGCCACGCCCGGCCCGCAGATCACCAACCGCTTCCTGATGCCGCGCCTGCCCTACGACCCGGACCGCGACCTGGTGCCGGTGTCCACCGTGGCCGTGGTGCCCAACGTGCTGGTGGTGCACCCCGACCTGCCGGTGCGCAACGTGCGCGAGCTGATCGCCTACGCCAAGGCGAACCCCGGCAAGCTCAATTTCGCGAGTGCCGGCCTGGGCGCCAGCAGCCACCTGGCAGGCGAGCTGTTCAAGCAGTCGGCCGGTGTGGACATCGTGCACGTGCCCTACAAAGGCACCGGCCCGGCGCTGACCGACCTGCTCTCGGGCCAGGTGCAGATGGCCATCGACAGCATCGTCGTCTACCAGGGTCACATCGAGGCCGGCAAGCTGCGTGCCCTGGGGGTGGCCACGCCGCAGCGGTCGCCGCAGTTGCCGGGGGTGCCGCCCATCGCCGACGCACTGCCGGGTTTCGACGCTGCGCCGATGAACTACATCGCGGTGCGCGCCGGCACGCCGCCGGCCATCATCGAACGCCTGAACCGTGAGATCAACGCCGTGGTGGCCGACCCGGCGCTGGTGGCTTCCTTGGTGGCGCGCGGCGTCACCCCCGGTGGCAGCAGCGTCGCAGCGCTGCAGCAGCAGCTGCAGTCCGAGACGCTGAAGTGGAAGAAGGTGATCGAGGTCTCGGGCGCGAAGCTGGAATGATCACGCTGCAGACCCCGGCGGACTTCCTGCCCCTGGTCGGGCAGGCGTTGGGCCGCAGCGACTGGTTCAGCATCGAACAGACCCACCTGGACGGTTTTGCCGCGTTGACGGGCGACGACTTCTGGCTGCATGTGGACATCGAGCGTGCGGCGCGTGAGCTGCCTGGTGGCCGCACCATCGCCCACGGCCTGTTCATGCTGTCGCTGGTGCCGCGGCTGCAGCGCCAGATCTTCCACGTCGCCAAGCGTGGTGCCGGCCTGAACTACGGCTCCGACCGCGTGCGTTACACGGCCCAGGTGCCGGTGGGCTCGCGCATCCGGCTGCACCAGAAGGTGCACGCCGCCGAACGGGTGGGCGCCGCCACCCGGTTGACCACCGAGTGCACGATGGAGCTGGAAGGCAGCGCGCGGCCCGCGATGGTGGCGCTGTTCATCCTGCTGATGCAGGACGGCTGAACCTCAGCCGCAGACTTCAGCGCCGAGCCGCGGCGCGCTTGCCGAGCTCGATCTTGGCGATCGCGTTGCGGTGCACCTCGTCCGGGCCGTCCACGATGCGCACCGTGCGCTGGTGGGCATAGGCCTCGGCGAGCCAGAAGTCCTGGCTGATGCCGGCGGCGCCGTGCGCCTGGATGGCCCAGTCCACCACCTTGCAGCTCATGTTGGGCGCCACGACCTTGATCATCGCGATCTCGGCGCGTGCGTCCTTGTTGCCCACGGTGTCCATCTTGTGGGCGGCGTTCAGCGTCAGCAGCCGGGCCTGGTCGATCATGCAGCGGCTCTCGGCGATGCGTTCGTGCCAGATCGACTGTTCGGCCAACGGTTTGCCGAAGGCGATGCGGTCCTGCAGCCGGTCGACCATCATCTCCAGCGCGCGTTCGGCGGCGCCGATGGAGCGCATGCAGTGGTGGATGCGGCCCGGCCCGAGGCGGCCCTGTGCGATCTCGAAACCGCGGCCTTCGCCGAGCAGGATGTTCTCCACCGGCACGCGCACGTCTTCGAGCAGCACCTCCATGTGGCCGTGTGGTGCGTCGTCGTAGCCGAACACGGTGAGCGGGCGCAGCACGGTGACGCCCGGGGTGTCGCGTGGCACCAGCACCATGCTCTGCTGCGCGTGGCGCGGGCCGTCGGGATCGGTTTTGCCCATCACGATGAAGATCGCGCAACGTGGGTTGCCGGCGCCGGAGCTGAACCACTTGCGGCCGTTGATGACGTAGTGGTCCCCGTCCCGGCGGATGCTGCACTGGATGTTGGTGGCGTCGGACGAGGCCACGGCCGGCTCCGTCATCAGGAAGGCCGAGCGGATCTTGCCGTCCAGCAACGGCTCCAGCCAGCGCTGCTTCTGCGCCGGTGTGCCGTAACGTTCGATGGTCTCCATGTTGCCGGTGTCGGGCGCCGAGCAGTTGAAGACCTCGCCCGACCAGACCACCCGCCCCATCAGCTCGCACAGCGGCGCGTAGTCCAGGTTGGAGATGCCACCTTCACCCTTGTACGGGTGCGGCAGGAACAGGTTCCACAGGCCTTCGGCCCGGGCCACCACCTTCAATTCGTCCACCAGCGCCGAGGGTTGCCAGGCGTTGCCGGCCTGGCGGCGCGCGGCCAGCTCGGCGTGCCAGCGGTGTTCGTTCGGGTAGATGTGGCGGTCGAAGAAGCTGCCCATGCGGGCCAGCAGGTCGCGGGTGCGGGCGGAAGGTTCCCAGGACATCGTCGTCTCCATGTGTGTGGCTTCTATTGCAGCACCAAGTGGCGGCCGATGTCGTCACCTGGGCGACGCCGATAATCACGCCACCATGAGCACCCCCAAGGCCACCGGATTCAGGCTCGACCTCGCGGCCGACCTGCACAAGTGGCGCGCCTTCGTCGCCATTGGCGAACTGGGCAGCCTGACCCGGGCGGCCTTGTTCCTGGACAGCAACCAGTCGCTGCTGTCGCGCCAGATCAACGCGCTGGAGCGCGAGTGCGGCGCCCGGCTGTTCACGCGCACCGGGCGCGGGGTGGAGTTGTCCGAGGTCGGCCAGCGCATCTTCCCGCAGGTGCGGGCGCTGCTGGAAGACGCCGAGCGGCTGGAGCAGGAGATCCGCGGTGACGCACGCGAGCCCACGGGGCGCGTGACGCTGGGCTCGCTGCCGTCGCTCGGGCCGTCGGTGGTGGGCCGGCTGTTCGCGGCCGTGCGTGCGCAACTGCCCGGGGTGCAGCTGAAGATCCTGGAAGGCTCCAGCGGCCAGGTGGAAGAGTGGCTGGCCGATGCGCGGGTGGACATCGCCATCCTCTACCGCTACGGGCCCACGCTGCCGGAACACGAACAGGCGCTGGCCACGGTGGACAGCTACCTGATAGGCGCTGCGGGCGACCCGCTCACCCGCGCTGACGAGTTGCGTTTTGCTGCGCTGCACGAGTTGCCGTTCATCCTGCCCGGCGCGCCCAACGGCCTGCGCACGGCGCTGGACGCGCTGGCGCGGCAGGAGCACATCACACTCGCGCCGGTGCTGGAGGCCGATTCGCTGCCCTTGCAGAAATCGCTGGTGGCCGACGAAAAACTCTACACGGTGCTGCCGCTGCACGCCGTCTGGCACGAGGTGGCCAACGGCCAGCTGCAGGCCGCGCGCGTGGTGGACCCGCCGCTGCAGCGCACGGTGTCGATGGCCTTGGCCAAGTCCAAGGGCCCGGCGCGTGCGGTGACGGCGGTGGCGGCGTTGATCGTGCGCATCGTGGACGACATGGCGGCGCACGGCATGTGGCGGCCCGGCATGCCGGCCTTGCGGCAGTCGGCATAACAGCCATGCCCGCACCCACCCTGGGTGCGAACGGGGCGGGTGGCTAAGCTGCGAGCTTGCAGCCCAGGAGCCCCATGCCGCGCATTCCCCTGCCCAGCCCCGAGACCATGGACGCCGCCCAGCGTGCCGTGCACGACCGTGTGGTCAATGGCCCGCGCGGCCAGTTGCGCGGGCCGCTGCGCGCTGCGCTGCACAACGCCGAGCTGGCCGACCGCTGGCAGGCGCTGGGTGAGTTGCTGCGTTACCGCACCGGCTTGCCGCCGCGGCTGTCGGAGCTGGCGATCCTGGTCACCGGCCAGGCCTGCCAGTCGCCGTTCGAGTGGCATGCGCACCGTGCCGAAGGTGAAAAGGCCGGGCTGGAAGCCGCGCTGATGGACGCGCTGCAGGCCGGCATCGAACCACCCGGCATCGCCGGTGACGACGCGCTGGTCTGGGCCTTCGCGCGCGAGCTGAACGCACACAACTCGGTGTCCGATGCCACCTACGCTGCCGCGCTGGCGCGGTTCGGCGCACGCACCGTGGTCGAGCTGACGGCCCTGGTGGGGTATTACACGATGGTGGCGATGACGCTGAACGCACACGAGATCCCGCTGCCCGAGGGGGTGGTCCCGGCCTTCCCGCTGCCGCAGCGCGGCGCGCTGAAATGACATTGGCCGGCTGGGACTGCCACGCCCACGTCTTCGGGCCTTACGCGCAGTGGCCGCTGGCCGGCAGCGCGGTGCACGCGCCGCCCGAAGCCACCGAGGCGATGTACGCCGCGCTGCTGCAGCGCCTGGGCCTGGGCCGGGGTGTGCTGGTGCATCCCAGCGCCTATGGCGAAGACCATGGCCTGCTGCTGGCGGCGCTGGCGGCACACCCGCAGTGGCGCGGTGTGGTCGTGCCCGTGCCGGGCGCACCCGCGGCCTTCAGCGGTCTGCGCGAACGTGGTGTGCGCGGTGCACGATTCAGCCACCGGCCGGGTGCGGACTTCCCTGGCAGCGCCCGCCTGGACGACCTGGAACGCCTGGCGCCCGCGCTGGCCGACGCCGGCCTGCATGCCGAACTCTGGACCACGGCCGCGGCGTTGCCGGCCATCGCCCACCGGCTGCAAACGCTGCCAGTGCCGGTGGTGATCGACCACATGGGTGGCTTCGATGCCACCGCCGGCATTGACGCGCCGGGTTTCGCGGCCCTGCGGCAGCTGCTGGCGCAAGGTCGGGTCTGGGTCAAGCTCTGCGCTTACCGCAACCTGCTGGGCCAGCCCGATGCCGAAGCCGGCGCGCCTTTTGTGCAGGCACTGCTGCAGGCGAATGCCGAGCAGCTGGTCTGGGGCAGCGACTGGCCGCACCTGCGGGTGGCGCCGGTGCCCGACACCGCGGCGCTGCTGGCGCAGGGCCAGCGCTGGATCGGCGCCGCCGATGTCGACCGTGTGCTGGTGCACAACCCGAACCGGCTGTACGGCTGAGACCCCATGACCCCCGAAGACTTTGCTTTCATCGACGCCGCCGGCATCGACACCGAAACCGCCTACCGGCTGATCGTCGGCTGCGTGGTGCCACGCCCGGTGGCCTGGATCACGACCGTCGATGCACTAGGCCGCATCAACGCCGCGCCGTTCAGCTCCTACAACTACGTGGCCACCAGCCCGCCGATGCTGGCGATCAACATCGCCAGCCGCGCCGGTGCCGTGAAGGACACGGCGCGCAACATCCGCGCCACCGGCGAGTTTGTCGTCAACGTCGCCACCGAGGCCACGATGGAGGCCATGCACCAGACGGCGCAGGACTATCCGCCCGAGGTCAGCGAAACCGAGCTGCTGGGCATTGCGCTGCTGCCCAGCCAGTGCGTGAGAGCACCGCGCATCGCCAGCACGCCGGTGCAGATGGAGTGCCGGCTCGACCAGGTGGTGGTGCTGGGGCGGGGCGTGAACACCTTGTTCATCGGCGAGGTGGTGGCCTTCCACCTGGCGCACGAGGTCTACGACGGCAAACGGGTGGACAGCGCGCGCATGCGGCCGATCGCACGCCTGGGCGGCCCGTTTTACGCCGGCCTGGGCGAGATCTTCCACCGGCCGATGCTGCAGCGCCCGCCGGGTGGCGAAGGCTCGGTGCACCAGAACAATCACAACCCACCGGAGACAACACCATGAACTCCCGACGCCACCTGATGCTGGCCGCCGCACTGGCGCTGGCGGGCACGGCCGCGGTCGGCCAGACTTGGCCGGACCGCACCATCCGCATCATCAACCCCTATGCCGCCGGTGGGCCCTCGGGCACGCTGGTCAACCTGCTGGCCGACGGGCTGACGGCCGAGCTGGGCCAGCGCGTGATCGTCGAATCCAAACCCGGTGGCGGCACCGTCATCGGCGCCAGCCTCGTGGCACAAGCGCCACCCGACGGCTACACGCTGCTGCTGGCCACGGTGGCGCCGCTGGTGGTGCAGCCGGCGGTCAACCCGGCCCTGCCGTACAACGCACAGCGTGACTTCGTGCTGGTCGGCCTGTACGCCACCGTGCCCAACCTGATCGCGGTGCACCCCTCGGTGCCGGCCACCACGCTGCGCGAGCTGATCGATCTGGCCAGGAAGAACCCGGGCCAGCTGAACTACGCCTCGGCCGGCGCCGGCACTGGCCCGCACCTGGGTGGAGAACTGTTCAACCAGATGGCGGGTGTGCAGCTCACGCACATCCCCTATGCCGGCGCCGCGCCCGCGGTGCTGGGGGTGCTGGGTGGCCAGACGCAGGTCTCGATGGTGAACCTGCCGCCGCAGGTGGCGCATGTGAAGGCCGGCAAGCTGCGGGCGCTGGCGGTGGCCGGCACCAAACGCTCCAGCCTGCTGCCCGATGTGCCCACGGTGGCTGAAGCCGGGCTGCCGGGTTATGTGGCCGAGTCCTGGAACGGCCTGGCCGCCCCGGCTGGCACGCCGCGCGCCATCATCGACAAACTCTACGCCGCGATGGTCAAGGTGATGGCCAGCGCCAAGGCGCGCGAGGTCATGGCCACGCTCGGCGCCGAGCCCACGATGGCCGACCCCGACGCGTTTTTGGCCTACGTGAAAGCCGACGAAGCCCGTCTCAAACCCATCATCAAGTCGCTCAACCTGACGACGCAATGAGCACGGTGCCGCCGGAGGAGGTGCCCTTCCTCGCCGATCTGGGCCTGGCCCTGGCCGACGATGGCGACACGCTGCAGCTGGTGCTGCAGCCGCGCCACCTGAACCGCCGCGGCGTGGCCCACGGCGGCCTGCTGATGACGCTGCTGGACGCGGCACTGACCCGTGCGGCCCGCCATGCCGACACGGCCGACCACGCGGTGGCCACCGTGGAGCTGAAGACCAGCTTCCTGCAGCCCGGCCGCGGCACGCTGCTGGCGCGTGGCCACTGCGTGCACCGCAGCGGCACGCTGGCCTTCTGCGAGGCCACGGTGAACGACACCGAAGGCCACCCGGTGGCACGCGCCTCGGCCACGCTGCGTTACCTGCGCGGAGCCGCCCCGGACACCCCATGAACCACGACACCGACACCATCACGATGTTCCGCGACAGCGCGCGCAGCTTTCTGGCCGCGGTGGACCAGCGCCAGCGCGTGCGCGCGCTGGAAGACGCTGGCGGCGGCTTTGACCGCGCGGTCTGGCAGCAGATCGCCGAACTGGGCTGGCTGGGCCTGGCCGTGTCGGAAGCCGATGGCGGCCTGGGCCTGGGCCTGGGTCCGGACTACAGCGCCGTGCACGCCATCGCCGCCATCTGCGAAGAAGCAGGCGAGGCGCTGCTGCCCGAGCCGCTGGTGGACGCGGGGGTGTTCCCGCTGGTGCTGCTGGCCGGCCTGCCGGCGGCGCCGGCCCGCGGTGCGCTGCTGGCCGATCTGCTGGCCGGCACCCGCGTGGCGGGTATGGCGCTGCAGGAAACTGCGGGCGATCTCGACCCGGCGGTCTGGCACACAACCGCACAAGACACCGGCAGCGGCCTGCAGCTGACCGGCCGCAAACTGTTTGTGCGCCCCGGCCCGGGCGCCGATGGCTGGATCGTCGTGGCGAGCGGCGGCACCGGCACCACGCTGGCCTGGGTGAACGCCGACGCACCCGGCCTGCGCGCCGAGCCGGCCATCGGCGTCGACGGCAGCGCCGTCTGGGCCCTGGACTTCAGCGCCACACCGGCCACGCGGCTGGCCGATGGCCCGGCCGCGGCAGCGGCACTGGCCCAGGCCACCGAGTGCACCCGCATCGCGATGGCGGCCGAGCTGCTGGGCATGGCGCGCCGGGCGCTGGCGCTGACCACCGAGTACCTGAAGACCCGCCAGCAGTTCGGCCGCGCGATCGGCAGCTTCCAGGCGCTGCAACACCGCCAGGTGGACGCCTGGCTGCAGGTGCAGCTGGCGCAAGCCTCGTTGCAGGCCGGCCTGGCCGCGTTGGGCAGCGAGCCGCTCGCGCTCATCGCCAGCCGCGTCAAGGCGCGCTGCGGACACGCGGCCACCGAGGTTACGCGCCTGGCGATCCAGCTGCACGGCGCGATCGGCACCACCAACGAATACGACGTCGGCCTGTACTTCAAACGTGCGATGACGCTGGCCAGCCGGCTCGGCCACACCACGGCCCACCGCGCACGCCATGCACGGCTGCTGCTGCAGACGCCGCCCGTCGATGACAGCGCGGCCGCCTGGCCGCACGCAGAATTCCCACGCGACGCCGACTGGGCCGCGATGCCCGAGCCGCAGTTTCGCCAGATGCTGCGGGCTTTCCTGGCCCGCCACTACCCGCAAGCGCGCCGCCACCTGCCCTACCGCCAGACCTGGGCGCAATCGCGCGACTGGTACCTCACGCTCGCGCGCCAGGGCTGGCTGGCGCCGGGCTGGCCACGCGAACGTGGCGGCATGGGGCTGGCGGCCGACAAGCTGATCGCCTACCTGGAGGAGTTCGAGCGCCACGGTGTGGCCCGCCCGCCCGACCAGGGCCTGGTGATGCTGGGCCCGATCCTGATGCGCTTCGGCACCGAGGCACAGTGCGCGCGCTACCTGCCGCCCATCCTGGCCGGCGAGCATGTCTGGACCCAGGGTTATTCGGAGCCCGGCGCCGGCTCGGACCTGGCCGCCGTGCGCACCGAAGCGGTCATCGACGGCGAACACTTCGTCGTCACCGGCCAGAAAACCTGGACCACCTGGGGCGCCGATGGCACGCACATGTTCATGCTGGTGCGCACGGACAAAACGGTCAAAAAACAGGCCGGCATCAGCTTCTTGCTGGTGGACCTGAAGTCCCCGGGCGTCACCGTGCGGCCGATCCGCAACATCGCGGCCGAGCAGGAGTTCTGCGAGGTCTTCTTCGACCAGGTGCGCGTGCCGCGCGACAACCTGGTGGGTGAGCTGAACCAGGGCTGGACGGTGGCGAAGGCGCTGCTGGGCTTCGAGCGCCTGTTCACCGGCAGCCCCAAACATGCGCAGTACACGCTGGGCCAGGTGCACAAACTGGCGCAGCAGCGCGGGCTGTTCGATGACCCGGCCTTCCTGGCGCGCTGGGCCACGCTGCAGCTGGACACGCTGGACCTGCGTGCCGCCTACAGCGGTTTTGCCGAACGCGCCAAACGGGGCGAGGCGCTGCCACCGTCGATCTCGATGCTGAAGGTCTGGTCCACCGAGACCTTCGAGCAGTTGGCGCTGCTGCTCATCGAGGCCGGCGCGGACTTTGCGGCACTGCGCGACCATGTGCGCAGCGACGGCGTGGACCTGCACCTGGTGGCCCCGCTGTTCAACGCCATCGGCGCCAAGATCTTTGCCGGCAGCAACGAGATCCAGCGCAACATCCTGGCGCGCCAGGTGCTGGACCTGCCCACGGAGTGACTGAACCAGCGGCGACGAGCCAGCGACGCACTGCACGATAATCGTTGCTCCGCACCGGCTCACGCCCCGACCGCTCGGTTTACAGGGGGTGACCGATCGGCGATGATCATTTTTGATCCGCTCACGCTGACTGGAAGTGCATGGCCCTGGAAACGACGGTCGAACCCCCATCGAGTGCCCTGTCGGGTGTGGCGCGCGTGCTGGTGCACGCCGGCAAGCTGAACGCCCGCACCGCCGAAGAACTCTCCAAGACCGCTCGTGAGCGCAAGGGCAGCTTCGTCGCCGCCGCCATCTCGGCCGGCGCTGTGCAACCGGCGGACCTGGCGCACACGCTGTCCACCGCGCTGGCGCTGCCGCTGCTGGACCTGAACGCGGTGGACCACCAGCGGCTGCCGGCCGGCGTGGTGGACAGCAAGATCACCACCCAGTACCAGCTGGTGGTGCTGGGCAAACGCGGCAACCGCATCTTCATCGGTGCGGCCGACCCCACCGACCAGGAGGCGGTGGAGCGCATCAAGTTCGCGACCCAGCTCACGCCTGAATGGGTGATCGTCGAGTACGACAAACTTGCCAAGATCCTGGAGGCGCAGAGCACCAGCGCCAGCGAGGCCATCGAGTCGCTGGCCGGCGGCGACTTCGAGTTCGACGTCACCGAAGAAGACACCACGGTCGCCGAATCGGCCGACGTCTCGGCCGAGGTCGAAGACGCGCCGGTGGTGCGTTTCCTGCAGAAGATGCTGATCGACGCGATCAACATGCGCGCGTCCGACCTGCACTTCGAGCCCTACGAGTACCACTACCGCGTGCGTTTCCGCATCGACGGCGAGTTGCGCGAAATCACGCAGCCGCCGATCGCGATCAAGGACAAGCTGTCGTCCCGCATCAAGGTCATCTCGCGCATGGACATCGCCGAGAAGCGGGTGCCGCAGGACGGGCGCATGAAGCTCAAGTTCGGCAGCAAGTCGATCGACTTCCGGGTCAGCACGCTGCCCACGCTGTTCGGCGAGAAGGTCGTGATCCGGATCCTGGATTCCTCCAGCGCCAAGGTCGGCATCGAGGCCCTGGGCTACGAGAAGATCGAAAAAGAGCGCCTGCTGGCCTGCATCGGCCGGCCCTACGGCATGATCCTGGTCACCGGGCCCACGGGCTCGGGCAAGACGGTGTCGCTCTACACCTGCCTGAACATCCTCAACCAGCCGGGCGTGAACATCGCCACGGTGGAAGACCCGGCGGAAATCAACCTGCCGGGCATCAACCAGGTCAACGTCAACGACAAGGCCGGGCTCACCTTTGCAACAGCGCTCAAGTCCTTCCTGCGCCAGGACCCGGACATCATCATGGTCGGCGAGATCCGCGACCTGGAAACCGCCGACATCGCGATCAAGGCCGCGCAGACCGGCCACATGGTGATGTCCACGCTGCACACCAACGACGCCCCCGCCACGCTGACGCGGCTGCTGAACATGGGCGTCGCGCCGTTCAACATCGCCTCCAGCATCCTGCTCATCACCGCGCAGCGCCTGGGCCGGCGGCTGTGCGAAAACTGCAAAAAGCCCGCCGACTACCCGCGCGAAGCCCTGCTGAAGGCCGGTTTCCAGCCCGAAGACCTGGACGGCAACTGGAAGCCCTACCGGGCCGTGGGCTGCTCGGCCTGCAACAACGGTTACAAAGGACGCGTTGGTTTGTACCAGGTCATGCCGATAACCGAGGCGATACAGCGCATCATCCTGGCCGAAGGCAGTGCGCTGGACATCGCCAAGCAGGCGCTGAAAGAAGGCGTGCGTGACCTGCGCCAGTCGGGCCTGGTCAAGGTGCGCGCAGGCGTCACGACGCTCGAAGAAGTCATCACCGTCACCAACGAGTAGGTTCCATGGCCACAGCAAGCGCAGCCGCCACCCGCAATGCGAAGGAAGTCATCTTCGAGTGGGAAGGCAAGGACAAAAACGGCAAGGCCGTGCGTGGGGAGATCCGCGCCGGTGGCGAGGCCGTGGTCAGCGCCAGCCTGCGCCGGCAGGGCATCCTGGTCAACAAGATCAAGAAGCGCCGCACCAGCGGCGGCAAGGCGATCAAGCAGCGCGACATCGCGATCTTCACGCGCCAGCTGGCCACGATGATGAAAGCCGGCGTGCCGCTGCTGCAGGCCTTCGACATCGTGGCGCGTGGCAGCACCAACCCGCGGCTGACGCGGCTGCTGACCGAGATCCGCAGCGATGTGGAAACCGGCACCAGCCTGTCGTCGGCCTTCCGCAAGCACCCGATGCACTTTGACGCGCTGTACTGCAACCTGGTCGAGGCCGGTGAAGCAGGCGGCATCCTGGAGGCCCTGCTGGACCGGCTGGCGATCTACCAGGAAAAGACCATGGCCATCAAGGCCAAGATCAAGTCGGCGCTGATGTACCCGGTGGCCGTGGTGGTGGTGGCCTTCGTGGTGCTGACGGTGATCATGATCTTCGTGATCCCGTCGTTCAAGACGGTGTTTTCGTCCTTCGGCGCCGAGCTGCCGGCGCCCACGCTGTTTGTGATCGCGCTGTCGGAGTTTTTCACCGGCTGGTGGTACATCATCTTCCCGGCGCTGTTTGGCGGCCTGTATTTCTTCTTCGAGAGCTGGAAACGCTCCGAGAAGATGCAGGGCGTGATGGACCGCATCCTGCTGCGCCTGCCGGTGTTCGGTGACCTGATCAACAAATCGGTGATCGCACGCTGGACACGCACGCTGTCCACGATGTTCGCCGCCGGTGTGCCGCTGGTGGAAGCGCTGGACTCCGTCGGCGGCGCCTCGGGCAACGCGGTCTACGCCGACGCCACCGAGCAGATCCAGCGTGATGTCTCCACCGGTTCGGCGCTGACCACCTCGATGACGGCCACTGGCGTGTTCCCGTCCATGGTGCTGCAGATGGCGGCCATCGGCGAAGAATCCGGCTCGCTGGACCACATGCTGGCCAAGGCCGCCGAGTTCTACGAAGAAGAGGTCGACGAGATGGTCAAGGGCCTGTCCAGCCTGATGGAGCCCTTCATCATCGTGATCCTGGGGGTGCTGATCGGCGGCATCGTGGTCGCGATGTACCTGCCGATCTTCAAGCTGGGCGCCGTGGTTTGAACGGCCTGGAGGCGCTGCTCAGCCCGTGGGGGCTGGGCCTGCTGGGCCTGCTGGTCGGCAGCTTCCTCAACGTCGTGGTGCACCGTTTCCCGCTGATGCTGGAGCGGCAGTGGTGGGGCGATGTGGCCGGGCAACTGGCCGATGCCACATCTTTCCAGCGGGTCTTCGGCCGTGCACCGGGCAAGCCGGTGAACGAGGTCGCCAAGGCGCTGGGGCACGACCTGGAACAACTGCCCGCGCTGGGCCTGGCCCGGCCGGCGTCGCGATGCCCGGCCTGCGGCCACCAGATCCGCTGGTACGAAAACATTCCGCTGGTCTCGTGGCTGGTTTTGCGCGGGCGGTGTTCGGCCTGCGGCACCGCGATCTCGGTGCGTTACCCCTTCATCGAGTTGCTGACCGGCGTGCTGTTTGCCGCCGTGGGCTGGAAGCTCGGGCCCCAGCCGAGCACGCTGATGTGGTGCGCTGTGGTGGCCGTGCTGCTGGCGCTGGCCGCGATCGACTGGGACACCACGGTGCTGCCCGACGCGCTGACCCTGCCGCTGCTCTGGGGCGCGCTGCTGGCCGCCGTGGCCGGCTGGCACCTGCCGCCGGCGCAGGCCGTGCTGGGCGCCATCGTGGGTTACCTGTCGTTGTGGTCGGTGTACTGGTTGTTCAAGCTGGTCACCGGCAAGGAAGGCATGGGCTACGGCGACTTCAAGTTGCTGGCCGCTTTGGGCGCCTGGTTGTCGTGGCAGGCCATCCTGCCCATCGTGCTGGCGGCGTCGCTGCTGGGCGCGGTGGTGGGCCTGGTGCTCAAGGCCACCGGCGGGCTGCGCGAAGGGCGCTTCGTACCCTTCGGCCCCTTCCTGGCCGGCGGCGGTGTGGCCGTGCTGCTGATCGGGCTGCCCACCGTGCTGGGGTGGATGGGCTGGGTGTGATCCGCAGCGTCGGCCTCACCGGCGGCATCGGCAGTGGCAAGAGCACCGTCGCGGCCGAACTGGTGGCCTGCGGCGCCTGGTTGGTGGACACCGACGCGATCGCGCGCCAGCTGACGGCCCCCGGCGGGGCCGCCCTGCCGGCGCTGGCCGCCAGCTTCGGCCAGCAGATCCTGGATGCGCACGGCGCACTGGACCGCGCGCAGATGCGGGCCCTGGCCTTTGGCGACGCCGCTGCCAAACAACGGCTGGAAGCCGTGCTGCACCCGATGATCGGCGCCGCCGCCGAGGCGCGCGCGGCACTGGCCGGCGGGCGGCCGGTGGTCTTCGACGTGCCGCTGCTGGCGGAATCCAGCCGCTGGCGCCAGCGCGTGGACCGGGTGCTGGTGGTCGATTGCCCCGAGGCGCTGCAGGTGCAGCGGGTGATGCAACGCTCCGGCTGGGACGCCGACGCGGTGCAGCGTGTGATCGCCCACCAGGCCCCGCGGGCGGTGCGCCGAGGCATCGCCGACGCCGTGATCCACAACGGCGAAAACAGCACCCTGGCCACGCTGGCGCTGCAGGTGCGGGGCCTCTGGGCGGCCTGGTTCGGGCCCGTGCTGACCCCTGTGGAACAATAGTCGGCGTGACATCGGTCCTGTACGAATACCCGTTCAACGAGAGCATCCGCACGATGTTGCGGCTCGAGCACCTGTTCGACCGTCTCGGGGTGCTTGTCGCGCGTGAAGCGCCGGTGGACCATCACTTCGCGCTGGCCACGCTGTTCGAGGTCATGGACGTGGCGGCACGTGCGGACCTCAAGTCTGATCTGCTGAAGGAGCTGGAGCGCCACCGCGCGCAGCTGCAAACCTACCGCGGCAACCCGCACATCTCCGAGGCGGCGCTGGACGAGGTCACGGCGCGCATCGACGCCGTGCACAGCGGCCTGAACGGGCTCGCCGGCAAGGCCGGGCAATCGCTGACCAGCAACGAGTGGCTGATGAGCATCCGCAGCCGCATCAGCATCCCGGGCGGCACCTGCGAATTCGACCTGCCGGCCTACTACGCCTGGCAGCAGCTGCCGGCCGACCTGCGCCGGGCCGACCTGGCGCGCTGGACGGCCACCGTGTTGCCGCTGGGCGAAGCACTCGCGGTGTTGCTGGGCCTGCTGCGCGACAGTGGCCAGCCGCAGCGCATGGTGGCCCCGGGCGGGCAGTTCCAGCAGAGCCTGCCCCAGGGCAAGACCTACCACCTGCTGCGCGTGCGCCTGCCGGCCGACCTGAGCCTGGTGCCGGAGATCTCCGGCCACCGCCTGATGGTGAACATCCGCTTCATGCGGCCCGATGCCGATGGCCGGCTGCGCGGCTGCGGCAGTGACACCGACTTCGAGCTGACGCTCTGCAGCTGAGCCCCGCATGGCCGGATTGAGCACCGACCGCCTGGTCCCCTGCCCCACGTGCCGGCAGCCGACGCCTTTGGCGCCGTCCAACCGCTGGCGGCCGTTCTGCAGCGCCCGCTGCCGCGGCAACGACCTGGGCGCCTGGGCGAGCGAAGACTACCGCGTGCCGGCCGCGCCGCCGCCCGACGCCGACGACGAGCCCGCTGCTGGCTGACCTGCACGGCCACAGGATGTGACGCCACATGAACCGACAGCGACTCTGTCAACTGGTGCTGGCGCTGCCCGGCGCCGTCCTGGCCGCGGATGGCCCCACGTTCAACTGCGCCAAGGCCGGCGGCGAGGTGGAGAAGCTGCTCTGCGCCGACCCTTTGCTGGCCGCGCTCGACCGCCAGCTCGGCCAGGTCTACCAAGCCGCACTGGCCAAAGCCCAGGGCCAGCCGGCCAAGCTGCTGCGTGCCGAGCAACGCGGTTGGGTCAAGGGCCGCAACGATTGCTGGAAGGCCAAAGGCCAGGAAACCTGGATCACGGCCACCTGGACCGTGAAATCGGTCCCCGCCTGCACCGAGGCGCAGTACCGCCTGCGGATCTCGGAGCTGCAGGCCGTCTGGCGGCTGCTGCCGCCCAAGACGGTGGCCTACACCTGTGGCCGCAGCCCGGCCAACGAGCTCATCGGCCACTTCTTTGCCACCGAGCCGCCGACGCTGCGCGTCGAGCGGGGTGACCGCACGGTCACGCTGTGGCAGGTCGGCCCGGTGGCCGAGGGCCGGTACGAAGGCCAGAACCTTGCCCTGGTGCACCAGGGCAACGCGGTGAAGGTCTCCTGGCTGGACACGAACACCGGCAAGACCGACGAGCTGGCCTGCAACACCCGCTGACGCCTGCGGTGGCCCGGGGCGCACGCCCCGAGGCCCGCATGCGCGACCTTGCCCCTTGAAACGCCACGGCAGGCCCCTATAATTCGATTGTTAGCACTCGCAGCGTGTGAGTGCTGATGACTCAGCAACCCGGGTCACCCCGGGATGCGTCGGTCACAGCAGGCCCCTGGTGCCTGCGCACCGCAACCCCAAGTTTTCGAACAGGAGATCCCCATGAAACTGCGTCCTTTGCACGATCGCGTGATCGTCAAGCGCCTCGAGCAGGAAACCAAGACCGCCTCGGGCATCGTGATCCCCGACAACGCCGCTGAAAAGCCGGACCAGGGCGAAGTCCTGGCCGTCGGCCCGGGCAAGCGCAGCGACAAGGGCGACTTCATCGCCCTGAACATCAAGGTCGGTGACCGCGTGCTGTTCGGCAAGTACAGCGGCCAGACCGTCAAGGTCGATGGCGACGAACTGCTCGTGATGCGCGAAGAAGACCTCTTCGCCGTTGTCGAGAAGTAATCGGCCCACCACAACTCAAGATTCGGAGAAACACACATGGCAGCTAAAGACGTCGTCTTCGGTTCCGACGCCCGCGCCCGCATGGTCGAAGGCGTGAACATCCTGGCCAACGCGGTCAAGGTCACCCTGG
>JADMJD010000153.1 GCA_018780805.1 Rubrivivax sp.
ATCCCCATCATCAAGGCGCTGCGCGAAGGCCTCACCGCCAACCGCATCGAGTGGATCGCCGGCATCATCAACGGCACGACCAACTTCATCCTCAGCGAGATGCGGGCCAAGGGCCTGGATTTCGGCACCGTGCTCAAAGAAGCGCAGCGCCTGGGTTACGCCGAGGCCGACCCGACCTTCGACATCGAAGGTGTGGACGCCGGCCACAAGGTGACCATCATGAGCGCCATCGCCTTCGGTGTGCCGGTGCAGTTTGCCAAGGCCCATGTGGAAGGCATCACCGCGCTGCAGGCAGCCGACATCCGCTACGCCGAGCAGTTGGGTTACCGCATCAAGCTGCTGGGCATCACACGCCGCAGGGAGCGTGGCATCGAGTTGCGTGTGCACCCGACGCTGATCCCCAGCACGCGGTTGATCGCCAACGTCGAAGGGGCGATGAACGCCGTGGTGGTGCAGGGTGATGCGGTGGGCAGCACGCTGTACTACGGCAAGGGCGCCGGCGCCGAGCCCACGGCCAGCGCGGTGATCGCCGACCTGGTGGACATCACCCGCCTGGCCACCGCCGACCCGGACCACCGCGTGCCCTCGCTGGCCTTCCAGCATGGTGCGATGGCCAACACGCCCATCCTGCCGATGGCCGAGGTGATCACCGCCTTCTACCTGCGCCTGGTGGTGGCCGACCAGGCCGGTGTGCTGGCGCGCATCACCGGCATCCTGGCCGAACACGACATCTCCATCGACGCGGTGCTGCAGCGCGAGAGTGCCGAGGGTGAACACCAGACCGACCTGATCATCCTGACGCACGACACCGTGGAAGGCCGCATGACGGCTGCGCTGGCGCAGATGCAGGCGCTGCGGACGGTGCTGGCCCCCATCGTCAAGATCCGCAAGGAAAGCCTGAATTGAGGTACCTCAGCACCCGGGGCGACCCGACGCTGCGCGGCTTCAGCGACATCCTGCTCGAAGGCCTGGCGCCCGATGGTGGCCTCTACCTGCCCACGCACTACCCGCGGGTGGACGCTGCCACGCTGGCGCGCTGGCGCGGCCTGCCCTATGCCGAGCTGGCGTTCGAGGTTCTCTCGCTCTACATCGACGACATCCCGCCGGCCGACCTGCAGCGCCTGGTGCGCGCCACCTACACCGAGGCGGTGTTCGGCAGCGCGGCCATCGTGCCGGTGCGCCCGGTGGAAGAAGGCGTGCTGATCGAAGCCCTGTCCAACGGCCCGACGCTGGCCTTCAAGGACATGGCGATGCAACTGCTCGGCAACCTCTTCGAGTACGAACTGGGCCGCCGCGGCGAGCAGTTGAACATCCTGGGTGCGACCAGCGGCGACACCGGCAGCGCCGCCGAATACGCGATGCGCGGCAAACAGGGGGTGCGGGTCTTCATGCTCAGCCCGCACGGCCGCATGAGCGCCTTCCAGCAGGCGCAGATGTTCAGCCTGCAGGACCCGAACATCCACAACATCACCGTCGAAGGGGTGTTCGACGATTGCCAGGACATCGTCAAGGCCGTCAGCAACGACCTGGGCTTCAAGCGCCGGTACAAGATCGGCACGGTGAACTCCATCAACTGGGCACGGCTGCTGGCGCAGGTGGTGTATTACTTCGCCGGGTACTTTCAGGCCACGCGCAACAACGACCAGCAGGTCAGCTTCGCCGTGCCCTCGGGCAACTTCGGCAACGTCTGCGCCGGCCATGTGGCGCGCCAGATGGGGCTGCCGATCCGCCGCCTGGTGGTGGCGACCAATGAAAACGACGTGCTGGACGAGTTCTTCCGCACCGGGCGCTACCGTGTGCGCACGACAGCGGTGGAGACCTCCAGCCCATCGATGGACATCAGCAAGGCCAGCAACTTCGAACGTTTTGTGTTCGACCTGCTGGGCCGTGACGGTGCGCGCACGAAGGCGCTGTTCAGCGGCGGTGACTTCCAGCTCACGCCCGAGGAATTCGCGCGCATCGGTGGCTACGGCTTTGTGTCCGGCCGCAGCACGCATGCCGACCGGCTGGCGACGATCCGCGACGCCTGGATCCGCTGCGGCACGATGATCGACACCCACACGGCCGATGGCCTGAAGGTGGCGCGGGAACACATCGAACCCGGCGTGCCGATGGTGGTGCTGGAGACCGCTTTGCCCGCCAAGTTCGCCGAGACCCTCCGCGAAGCCCTGGGCCGCGAGCCCGAGCGGCCGGCCGCGCTGGCCGGCATCGAGGACCTGCCCAAACGCTTCACGGTGATGCCGCCCGATGCGGCACGCGTGAAGGCGTACATCGAGCAGCACTGTGGCTGAAGCCAAGTCACCCCTGCTGAGCCTGGACGAGGCGCTGCAACGCCTGGTCGCGGGCACGGCCGCCCACCGCATCACGCAGACCGAGTCGGTCAGCAGCTTCGACGCGCTGGGCCGCGTGCTGGCGGCCGAGGTGTGTTCGCTGCTGGATGTGCCGCCCGCCGACAACACGTCGATGGATGGTTACGCGCTGCGCGCGGCCGATGTGCCCGTCGCCGGCACCGTGCTGCCGGTGAGCCAGCGCATCCCAGCCGGTGTGGTGGGCCAGGCGCTGCACCCCGGCACTGCCGCGCGCGTGTTCACCGGCGCCCAGGTGCCGCCGGGCGCCGATGCCGTCGTGATGCAGGAGCAGTGCGAGGCGCTGGACGGTGCCGTGCGTGTGAACACCGTGCCGGCCGCCGGCCAATGGGTGCGCCGCCGCGGTGAGGACGTGCAACAGGGCGCCATGGTGCTGCCCGCCGGCACCCGGCTGACGCCGCAGGCCCTGGGCCTCGCGGCCTCGGTTGGCGCGGGCACGCTGACCGTGCTGCGCCGTCCGCGCGTGGCGCTGTTCTCCACCGGCGACGAGCTGATGATGCCCGGCGAGCCGCTGCGCCCGGGTGCGATCTACAACTCCAACCGCTTCACGCTGCGTGGTCTGCTGCAGGCCGCGGGCTGCGAGGTGCTGGACCTGGGCATCGTGCCCGACCGGCTGGATGCCACCCGCGACGCGCTGCGCCGCGCCGCCGATGGCAATGACCTGATCCTGACCTCGGGCGGTGTGTCGGTTGGCGAAGAAGACCACCTCAAACCCGCGGTGCTGGCCGAAGGCGCGCTGGCGCTGTGGCAGATCGCGATGAAGCCCGGCAAACCCCTGGCCTTCGGCCATGTTTCAGGGAAGACGGGCCAGGCGCTCTTCATGGGCTTGCCCGGCAACCCGGTGTCGAGTTTTGTCACCTTCCTGCTCGCCGTGGCGCCGGTGCTGCGCGCGCTGCAAGGCATGGTGCCGGCCGGCGCGGCGCCGCTGCAGCTGCGCGCCGATTTCGACTGGCCCAAGCCCGACCGCCGGCGCGAGTTCCTGCGCTGCCGCCTCAACGCCCAGGGCGGGCTGGACCTGTTCCCCAACCAGAGCTCGGGCGTGCTGACCTCCACCGTCTGGGCCGACGGCCTGGTGGACGTGCCCGCGGGCCAGGCCATCCAACGAGGCGAGACCGTGGCCTTCCTGCCGCTGGACGGCTTGATCACACGATGAAGATCCAGATCCGTTATTTCGCGTCGCTGCGTGAAGCGCTGGGTGCGCAGGAAAACCTGGAACTGCCGGGCCCGCTGACCGTGGCCGCGCTGCGCGACCACCTGGTCGAGCGCGGTGGCCGCCACGCCGACCTGCTGGGCGGCAGCCGCCCGGTGCGCTGCGCGCTGAACCAGACCCTGGCCGACGACACGGCGCTGGTCGAAGACGGCGCCGAGGTGGCCTTTTTCCCGCCCGTGACCGGAGGCTGAATGGCGCGTGTCTCGATCCAGACCGAAGACTTCGATCTCGGCGCCGAAGTGGCCGCGCTGCGCGCCGGGGATGCCGGCGTCGGCGCCGTGGCCAGCTTCATCGGCACCGTGCGCGACCGCAACGGCGGTGGCAGTGCGGGTGACATCAGCGCGATGGAGCTGGAGCATTACCCGGGCATGACGGAGAAGAGCATCGAGCAGATGATCGACGCCGCGCTGGCCCGCTTCGACATCCGCGCCGCGCGCGTGATCCACCGCGTGGGCCTGCTTCAGCCGGGCGAGCAGATCGTGCTGGTGGCCGTCAGCTCAGCGCACCGCGGCCAGGCCTTCCAGGCCTGCGAGTTCCTGATGGACTACCTGAAAACCCAGGCGCCGTTCTGGAAAAAAGAAACCACGCCGGAAGGCGCGCGCTGGGTCGATGCGCGTGTGGCCGACGATGCCGCGCTCGCGCGCTGGGGCATCGCGGCACAGAACGCGGCGGCGGTTTAACGGTCGTCGCTGGCCACCAGCGCTTGCAGGGTCTCGCGCAGCTGGGTGGTGGCCGGCAGGCCCAGCGCCTGCAGACGCTGCTGCTGGTGCAGATCGGCCGCGGCCAGCAGCGGGGCGGCCTTGCGCCGACCTGCTGCCGTCAACGCCACCAGCGCACGCCGCGCGTCATCGGCATCGGCCCGGCGTTCCACCCAGCCCTGGGCCGCCAGCCGGTCCAGTGACTTGGTCAATGTCGGCTGTTTGGCCAGCACCTCCAGCGCCAGCTGGCCCACCGTGAGCGGTGGGCTGTCGGACAAGGTGGCCAGCACCCGCCACTCGAGTGAATTCAGGCCTGCCGCCCGCACCTGGGTTTCGAACCCGCGCCACAGCGCGTGGCTGGCGCGGGCCAGCAGGTAGGGCAGGTGGCGGTGGACAAACCGTTCAGGCATCGTGTTTTGCAATTCAGCACTTGCACTAGATCAATGAATTTTCATATATTCGAGCCGTGAGCACCAGTCCCCCCCTCGACCCCAAGGCCTTGCGTGCGGTGCTTGGGCGTTTTGCCACCGGCGTCACCATCGTCACCTGCCGCGACGCGGGCGGCAGCGCCGTCGGCCTCACCGCCAATTCTTTCAGCGCCTTGTCGCTGGAGCCGCCGCTGGTGCTGTGGTCGTTGCGCCAGGCCAGCCCCAGCCTGCCGGCCTTTGCCGCGGCGGGGCACTTCGCGATCAATGTGCTGGCCGAGTCGCAGGTGGACCTCTCGCGCCGCTTCGCTTCGTCGGTGTCCGACAAGTTCGCCGAAGGTGCCTGGAGCGATGGCGCCAGCGGTGCGCCGGTGCTCAGCGGCGCGGCGGCGGTGCTGGAGTGCGCGCTGGTCTCGCAGCAGGTGGCCGGCGACCACGTGCTGTTCATCGGCCAGGTGCTGAAGATGGCCGATCTGGCCACCGCGGCCCTGGTCTTCCAGGGCGGGCATTACCGGATGTTGGGAGAGGTGCTGTGAGTGACATGCGGATCGACCCGAAGTGGATCGACAGCTTCACCGAGGTGTTCAAGCTGTGTGGCGTGCAGCCGGGTGATGCCTGCGCCATCCTGTCGGAAACCCAGTCCCGGCCGGCGCTGGTGCAGCTGAGCGAGCTGGCGCTGGCCCGGCTGGGCGCACGCTGGTTCCACCTGGTGTTGCCCACGCCGCGCCAGGCGGCGCCGGTGCCGGTGCGCTCCACCGGGGCGAGTGACGCCATCGCCGGCCTGGGCCCGGTGGTGCAGGCCCTGGCCGGCACGGTGTTCATCGTCGACTGCACGGTGGAAGGCATCCAGCACGCCGCCGAGCTGCCGCAGATCCTGCAGGGCGGGGCCCGTGTCATGGTGGTCAGCAACGAACACCCGGAGATCCTGGAGCGCACCGCGCCACGCGCCGAAGACGAAACCGCGGTGCGCGAGGCCATGCGCGGGCTGCGCGGCGCCAAGACCATGCAGGTCACGTCGGCCGCCGGCACCGACCTGCAGATCAACCTGGCCGGCGCACGCGTCGGCGGTGTCTGGGGCTTCTCGGCGCGGCCCGGCAGCCTGACGCATTGGCCGGGTGGCCTGGTGCTGGCCTTTCCGGCCGCCGGCAGCGTGCACGGCACGCTGGTGCTGGACCGGGGCGACGTGAACCTGACCTTCAAGCGCTATCTGCAGGACTCGGTGCGCCTGCGCATCGAAGACGATCATGTCGTCGCTATCGAAGGCCAGAGTGTGGACGCCGACCTGATGCGCGGTTATTTCGAGGCCTGGGGCGACCGCGCAGCCTATGCCGTCTCACACGTCGGCTGGGGCCTGAACCGGCGCGCGCGCTGGGACGCGATGGCCTTCTACGACAAGGCCGATTTCAACGGCACCGAGCTGCGTGCCTTTGCCGGCAACTTCCTGTACTCCACCGGCGCGAACGAGGTGGCGGGCCGCCACACGCTGGGCCACTTCGACCTGCCGCTGCGCGGTTGTACCGTCACGGTGGACGGCACGCCGGTGGTGGTGGGCGGGGTGCTGCAGTGAGCATCGCCTTCGACCGCAGCGGGCCCGCCGGTGCCCCGGTGCTGCTGCTGCATGGCATCGGCGGCGGGCGGTTGATCTGGCGCGGCCCGGTGGCCGCGCTGGCGGCGGCCGGGTTCGACGCCATTGCCGTCGACCTGCCCGGTTATGGCGATTCGTTGGCCGTGTCTGCCGGCGGTGTGGGGTTGATGGCCGATGCGGTGCTGGCGCTGATGGACAGCCTCAGCCTGCAGACGGCCGCCATCGTCGGCCACAGCATGGGCGGCATGGTGGCGCAAACCTTGGCCGCACAAGCGCCGCAGCGTGTGTCCGCCCTGGTGCTGGCCTGCACCTCGCCCGCCTTCGGCAAACCCGATGGCGGCTGGCAGGCGCGTTTTGTGGCCGAGCGCCTGGCGCCGCTGGACGCGGGCCTGGGCATGCCCGGCCTGGCCGCCCAGCTGGTGCCGCCAATGGTGGGGCCGACGGCCGATGCCAACGGCGTCGCGCTGGCGCAGCAGGTGATGGGCGCGGTGCCCGAGGCCACCTACCGGCGTGTGCTGGCCGCCATCGTCGCCTTCGACGGCCGCGCGGCGCTGCCGCAACTGACGATGCCCACGCTGTGCCTGGCCGGCGCGCTGGACAGGACCGCGCCGCCGGAGGTGATGCGGCGCATGGCCGAACGTTTGCCCCATGCTCGCTATGCGCAGATCGAAGGCGCGGGCCACATCGCCAACGTCGAGCAGCCCGACGCTTTCCACACCGAACTGATCCGATTCCTGCAGGAGAAGCCCATGAACGACCCCCAAGCTCACGTTCGTTCGCTGCCCCCCGAGGGGGCGCTGGCCTCCCTTGGGGCGGCCCGGCGGGAGGCCCCATGACCCGCGCCCACATCGCCGGCAACCCCGAGCGCCTGACCGCGCAGCAGCGCGAGCTGATCGACATCGCCGCCACGCTGGGGCGCGAGAAGTTCGCGCCGCGTGCCGCGCAGATCGACCGCGACGCCGTGTTCCCGTTCGACAACTACGCCGACATGCGGGCCGCCGGCCTGCTGAAGATCTGCGTGCCGGTGGCGCATGGCGGCCTGGGCGCGGACTTCGCCACCTACGTGATGGTGGCTGCCGAGATCGGCCGCCATTGCGGCGCCACGGCGCTGACCTGGAACATGCACGTCTGCTCGACGATGTGGGCCGGTTTCATCGCCGATGCGCTGGACATGACGCCCGAACAACGTGCCGAACACGAACGCATCCGCGCCATCCACTTCAAGCGGGTGGTCGAAGAAGGCAAGGTCTACGCCCAGCCCTTCAGCGAAGGCGGCAGCGCGGCGGCCGGCAAGGCGCCCTTTGGCACGCTGGCGAAGAAGGTGGACGGGGGTTACATCGTCACCGGCCGCAAGATCTTCGCGTCGCTCTCCGGTGCGGCCGACTACTACGGCGCTCTCTGCACGCTGGACAAACCCGGTGCCACGATGCGCGACTCGATGTACCTGGCGGTGCCGGCCGACGCGCCGGGCGTCAGCATCAGCGGCGCCTGGGACCCGCTGGGCATGCGTGGCACGGTGTCGCGCACGCTGGATTTCAAGGATGTCTTCGTGCCCGACGACGCGCGGCTGATGCCCGAAGGCCTTTACTTCCAGGCCGCGCAGCGTTTCCCGCACATGTTCGCCACCTTGTCGCCCACCTACATGGGGCTGGCGCAGGCGGCCTACGACTTCACGGTGGCCTACCTGCGCGGCGAGGTGCCCGGCACGCCGCCGGTGAAACGCCGCATGTACCCCACCAAGCAGATCGCAGTGGCCGACATGCGCATCAAGCTGGAGCAGACCCGCGCGCTGTTCCTGCAGAACGCACGGGACGCGCAGGTGGACCCGGACCGCGACACGCGCATGCGCCTGTACGCGGCGCACTTCAGCATCATGGAAAACGCCAACGACCTGGCCCGCCTGGCCATCCGCACCTGCGGTGGCCAGAGCATGCTGAAGAGCCTGCCGCTGGAGCGCATCTACCGCGACAGCCGCTGCGGCAGCCTGATGCTGCCGTGGACAGCCGAGCTGTGCCAGGACCGGCTGGGCCGCGAGTGCCTGTACGAACCGGGTGAACGCGACGAAGAGATCGTGGCGTGAGTCTGGAATTCGACGCGGCGGACGTCGAACGCGCCGCAGACGCAGAACAAGCCGCGCTGCAGGCGCTGGGGGTCACCGCCGGCGACAGCATCGGCTGGCTGGCCCACAACAGCGGGCGCAGCCTGGCGCTGCTGACGGCCTGCCGGCGCCTGGGCGCGCGCTGGGTGCCGCTGAACTGGCGCCTGGCGCCGGCCGAGCTGGCTTTCATCGTGCAGCACGCCGGCCTGCAGCTGCTGCTGCACGACGACGCCAACGCCGGCCTGGCGGCCCAGGTGCGGGCGCTGGCGCCGCTGCCGCAGCCGCGCGCACCCGGGCATCAAGCCGGCGACCTGATGCTGGTCTACACGTCGGGCACCACCGGCCAGCCCAAGGGCGCGATCCACACCGTGGCCGGCATGCAGGCCAACATCGCTGCGGCCATCGACGCCCAGGGCTTCAACGCGGGCACCCGCGTGCTGGCGGTGCTGCCGATGTTCCACGTCGGTGGCCTGTGCATCCAGGTGCTGCCGGCACTGGCGGCCGGCGGCCGCGTGAAGCTGCAGGCACGTTTCGACCCGGCCGCCTGGCTGCACGACGTGGCCACCTGGCGGCCCAGCACCAGCCTGCTGGTGCCGGCGGTGATGCGGGCGGTGGTGGAACACCCCGCTTGGCCCACGGCCGACCTGTCGTCGCTGCAGTTCATCAACTGCGGCTCGCAGGTGGTGCCCCAGGCGCTGATCCAGGCCTTCCACAACCGCGGCATCCCGGTGGCCCAGGTCTACGGCGGCACCGAGACCGGCCCGGTCTCCATCGTGCTGCGCCCACAGGACGCCATGGCGCAGGTGGGCCATTGTGGCCAGCCGGCGCTGGGGGTGCAGGTGAAGCTGGCGGCCGATGGGGAGGTGCTGCTGAAGGCCGCCAACCTGATGCGGGGTTACCACCGCAGCGAACAGCCCTCGTTCGACGCCGACGGCTGGTTCCACACCGGGGACCTGGCCGTGCGGCATGCCGACGGCAGCTACCAGGTCGTGGGGCGCAGCAAGGAGCTCATCATCTCGGGCGGCGAAAACATCCACCCGGCCGAGATCGAAAACCTGCTGGCCCAGCACCCGGACATCGCCGAGTGCTGCGTGATCGGCCTGCCCGACGCGCGCTGGGGCGAGGTGCCGGTGCTGGTGCTGGTGGCGCGCGCCGGCCGCCACGTGGACGAGCCGGCGCTGCGGGCGCTGTTCGACCGGTCATTGGCGCGCTTCAAGCACCCGCGCCGCATCGTGGTCGCCGAGCAGTTGCCGAAGACGGCGCTGGGCAAGGTGCAGCGCAGTGCGCTGACAGCCCAGCTGGCCAGCTGACGCGGTCTCAGTTCCGGATCGTCGTCGGGGCGGCTTCCATCGGCGGCTCCACCGACGGGGCGACCTGCGTCTGCGATTGCAGGCGCGCAGCTTCTTCGGCACGGGCCTGTTCTTCCAGCGCCTGCTGCGCCCAGGCCAGCTCACGCGCCAGCCGCACCTCGGCCAGCTTCAGCTGGTAGCCGGTCCAGGCGTCGGCCTGGCCCTGGTGGTAGTCCAGCCGGCGCTGGGCCGTCGCTTCGGTGTCCCCGGCTTCGCCCGCGGGCACCAACACACCGGCGTCGCGCATGGCGATGAACTCAGCCTGCACCCCGGCACGGTCCAGCGGTGCCCTCAGGCCGGCGGGCTCGGCCACCGGCTCGGGGTCGGCGATGATCACGATGCGCAGCGGTGCGGGTTCGGCCACCGCGGCGGTTGCCGAGGCCGCGGACGGTTGTGCTGTGGCGTCCACCGTCGGCGCAGCGGTTGCCGGGGTCTCGGCCGCCGGCGTGGCCAGCTGGATCTCGATCATGGGTTCGGCAACGGCAGCAGACTCGGTGCCCAAGGGCTGGGCCGTGGCCACGCCCAGGACGGCCAGCGCAGCGGCAGCGGCAAGGGCAGTGAGGCGGGTGCGTGTGGATGAGGTCATGGTCAACTCCTGGCTGGTGCGCTTACGAAGTCTTGGCAACTTCGGTCACGGCGATGGCCGCGTGAACCCATGGTCGGCCGCCCACGCCCGCGGCGCTGTGGGTTTGCGTTGCGTCAAGCTGTAGGCCCAGTCCTACAGCCCGCGCTTGAAATCAGCCGTGTTCGCCCAACCTACGCCGCATCCCGGAGGAATCCACCATGCGTTTCGACAAGTTCACCACCGCCTTGCAACAAGCCCTGGGCGATGCCCAGAGCCTGGCTGTCGCCCGCGACAACCCCTACATCGAACCCGCCCACCTGCTGGCGGCCATGCTGCAGCAGCCTGATGGCCCGAAGGCGCTGCTGGACCGCGCCGGGGCCAACACCGCGGCCCTGCGCCAGGCCATGGACGTGGCCATCGGCGGCCTGCCCAGCGTGCAGGGCGGCGGGCAGACGGTGCAGCCCGCGCGTGACCTGCTGCAGCTGCTGCAGGCGGCCGACAAGGAAGCCAGCAAACGTGGCGACCAGTTCATCGCCAACGAGATGTTCCTGCTGGCCCTGGCCGACGCCAAAACCGACCTGGGTGGCGTGGTGCGTGGCCATGGCCTGAGCCGCAAGGCGCTGGAAGCCGCCATCGAGGCCGTGCGCGGTGGCCAGAAGGTGGATTCGGCGGAAGCCGAAGGCCAGCGCGAGGCGCTGAAAAAATACACGCTGGACCTGACCGAACGTGCCCGCCAGGGCAAGCTGGACCCGGTGATCGGCCGCGACGACGAGATCCGGCGTGCGATCCAGGTGCTGCAGCGGCGCAGCAAGAACAACCCGGTGCTGATCGGCGAGCCGGGGGTGGGCAAGACCGCCATCGTCGAAGGCCTGGCGCAGCGCATCGTCAACGGTGAGGTGCCCGACAGCCTGAAGGACAAACGCGTGCTGGTGCTGGACATGGCCGGCCTGCTGGCCGGTGCCAAGTTCCGCGGCGAGTTCGAGGAGCGGCTGAAGGCCGTGCTGAAGGAAGTGGCAGCCGACGAAGGCCGCATCATCCTGTTCATCGACGAGTTGCACACCATGGTGGGTGCCGGCAAGGCCGAAGGTGCCATCGACGCCGGCAACATGCTCAAGCCCGCGCTGGCGCGGGGTGAGCTGCACTGCATCGGCGCCACCACGCTGAACGAGTACCGAAAGTACGTCGAGAAGGACGCCGCGCTGGAGCGCCGCTTCCAGAAGGTGCTGGTCGACGAACCGACGGTGGAGGCCACGGTCGCCATCTTGCGCGGCCTGCAGGAGAAGTACGAGGTGCACCACGGTGTGGAGATCACCGACCCGGCCATCGTGGCCGCGGCGGAACTCTCCCACCGCTACATCACCGACCGCTTCCTGCCCGACAAGGCCATCGACCTGATCGACGAGGCCGCGGCCAAGATCAAGATCGAGATCGACTCCAAGCCCGAGGTGATGGACAAGCTCGACCGCCGGCTGATCCAGCTGAAGATCGAGCGCGAAGCCGTGCGCAAGGAAACGGACGAGGCTTCGATCAAGCGCATGGGCTTGATCGAGGACGAGATGCTTCGCCTGCAACGTGAACTCAACGATCTTGAGGAGATCTGGAAGGCCGAAAAGGCCGCGTCGCTGGGTTCCGAGCAGTTGATGAAGGAGCGTGACCAAGTCAAGGTCCGTATTGCCGAGCTGACGCGCAAACAGTCCTGGGACGAGGTCGCGAAGCTGCAGCATGAGCGTCTGCCAGAGATCGAGAAGCAGCTCAAGGAAGCGCAGGACAACGAAGCGCGGAAGAAGCAGGGCGGCCAGGGCCCGCAGTTGCTGCGCACCATGGTTGGCGCCGAAGAGATTGCCGAGGTGGTGAGCCGCGCCACCGGCATCCCGGTCAGCAAGCTGATGCAGGGCGAGCGCGACAAGCTGCTGCAGATGGAAACACGCCTGCACGAACGGGTGGTGGGCCAGGACGAGGCCATCGTCGCGGTGGCCGATGCCATCCGCCGCTCGCGCGCCGGCCTGTCGGACCCGAACCGCCCGCTGGGCTCGTTCCTGTTCCTCGGCCCCACCGGCGTCGGCAAGACCGAGCTGTGCAAGGCCCTGGCCGGTTTCCTCTTCGACAGCGAGGACCACATGATCCGCGTCGACATGAGCGAGTTCATGGAAAAACACAGCGTGAGCCGGCTGATCGGCGCGCCCCCGGGTTATGTGGGTTACGACGAAGGTGGCACGCTGACCGAAGCCGTGCGCCGCAAGCCCTACAGCGTGCTGCTGCTGGACGAGGTGGAAAAGGCCCACCCGGACGTGTTCAACGTGCTGCTGCAGGTGCTGGACGATGGCCGCCTGACCGACGGCCAGGGCCGCACCGTGGACTTCAAGAACACCGTGATCGTGATGACCAGCAACCTGGGCTCGCAGCTGATCATGCAGATGGCCGGTGAGCCGGCCGAGGACATCAAGGCTGCGGTGTGGGGCGAGGTGAAACAGCACTTCCGGCCCGAGTTTCTGAACCGCATCGACGAAACCGTGGTCTTCCACGCGCTGGACCGCGCCAACATCGAGAGCATCGCCAGGATCCAGCTGCGCCAGCTCGAAGGCCGGCTGGCCAAGCTGGAGATGAAGCTCGAGGTGTCGCCCGCGGCGCTGGCCGAGCTGGCCAAGGTGGGCTTCGACCCGGTGTTCGGCGCACGGCCGCTGAAGCGGGCGATCCAGCAGCGCATCGAAAACCCGGTCAGCAAGCTGATCCTGCAGGGCCGCTTCGGCCCGAAGGACGTGATCCCGGTGGATGTGGAAGAGGGCGGTGGTTTTGTGTTCGAGCGAACCGTGCACTGAGCCGCCAGAATGCGGGCATGAACCAACCCGCTGACTACGTGCCGCCCGCCGTCTGGACCTCACCCGCGTCCAGCGGCGGGCGGTTTGCCAACATCAACCGGCCGGTGGCCGGCGCCACGCATCAGCGTGAGCTGCCGGTGGGCCGGCACCCGCTGCAGCTGTACTCGCTGGCCACGCCCAACGGCGTCAAGGTCACGGTGATGCTGGAAGAGCTGCTGGCACTCGGCCACAGCGGCGCCGAATACGACGCCTGGCTGATCCGCATCAACGAAGGTGAGCAGTTCGGCAGCGGTTTTGTCGGCGTGAACCCGAACTCCAAGATCCCGGCGCTGATGGACCGCAGCGGGGCCGAGCCGATCCGCGTCTTCGAGTCGGGTGCGATCCTGCTGTACCTGGCGGAGAAGTTCGGCGCCTTCCTGCCCACGGCCCCCGCAGAACGCGCGGAATGCCTGTCGTGGCTGTTCTGGCAGATGGGCAGCGCACCTTACCTGGGCGGTGGTTTCGGCCACTTCTACGCCTACGCGCCGCACAAGATCCAGTACGCCATCGACCGTTTCACGATGGAAACCAAGCGCCAGCTGGATGTGCTGGACCGGCGCCTGGCACAGAGCACCTACCTCGCGGGAGAGCACTACAGCATCGCCGACATTGCCGTCTGGCCCTGGTACGGCGCGCTGGCCAAGGGCCAGTTGTACGAGGCGGGCGAGTTCCTGCAGGTGCAGGGCTACAGCCATGTGCAGCGCTGGGCGGAAACCATCGCGCAGCGGCCGGCCGCGCAACGTGGCCGCAAGGTCAACCGGCCCTGGGGCGAGTTGTCCAGCCAGTTGCACGAGCGCCACGACGCCAGCGATTTCGAGCACCGCACCGCCGACAAGCTGGCGCAGCCATGATCACGCTGTACGACTGCGCCACCGCACCCAGCCCGCGGCGCGCCCGCATCCTGCTGGCAGAAAAGGGTGTGGCCCACGCCGCGGTGCAAGTGGACTTGCGCAGCGGTGAACAGCTCGGCGAAGCCTTCCGGACGATCAACCCGCTCTGCACCGTGCCCGCACTGCGCACCGACGACGGTCTGGTGCTGACCGACAACGCCGCCATCACCGCCTGGCTGGAGGCGCAGTTCCCGCAGCCGCCGCTGCTGGGCGAAACGCCGGCAGAAAAGGCGGCCATCGCCAGCTGGCAATGGCGCGTCGAGTTCGAAGGCCTGATCGCCATCGCCGAGGCGCTGCGCAACGGCTCGCCAGCGATGGCCAACCGCGCGCTGCCGGGTCCGGTGGACTACGCGCAGATCCCGGCACTGGCCGAACGGGGCCGGGCGCGGGTGCAGCAGTTTTTTGCCGAGCTGGACGCGCGGCTCAGCGGACGCGACTTCATCGCCGCCGACCGCTTCAGCGTGGCCGACATCACCGCGGTGGTGGCGGTGGACTTTGCCCGGGCCGTGAAGGTCAAACCCGACGAGCGCCACCCGAACCTGCAGCGCTGGCGTGCTGCGATGGCCCTGCGGCCGTCGATGGCGCTGTAGCGGGTCGTCGTTCAAACGCCTGAGTGCCGTCAGGGCTGTGCACCGGCGCCTGACCGGGCCTGGCGCAACTGGCCCTCGACGTCCAGGAAACGTGCGGCCAGGGCCTGGATGTACTTGCCCAGGTAGGTGTTGGTGGCCAGCTGTTCCAGCGTCGCCCGGTCCAGCGCCACGGCGCTGACGTCCTCGGTCGCGACGACGCTGGCCGACCGCGGCACATCGGCAAAGATGGCTGTTTCGCCGAAGACGTCATCGGTCTGCAGCACACGCAGCACGGTGCTGCGCCGGGGGTCTGCCGTGTCGCGCTGACGCACCTCGCAGCGCCCTGCGGTGATGATGTAGGCCGCGTCGGCCCACTCGCCTTCGCGCACGATCACCGTGCCGGCGGGGAAGGTGTGCAGCGCAAACCAGTTGCCGCCGCGCAGGAAGTCGCGCAGGTCTTCGGCCAGTTCGGCGGCGGCCCGATGGCGCCGGGCAGGGTCGGCCGCCATGGCCTTCTTGACGATTGCCGTCAGCATCGGCGGCGGTTTCACGGCCATGTCGAGGCGTTCGTCGAGCGCCTGGAAGTCGGCGCGCTTGGCGGCGTCCAGCGCCTCCGCTGTCCGCCCCCTGTACGGCGGCTGTCCGGTGAGCGCCTTGTACAGGATGGCGCCCACCGCGAAGACATCGCTGCGGGCGTCGATGCGGCCAATCTCGCCACGTGCCTGCTCGGGCGCCATGTAGCGCACGGTGCCGACCACGGTGCCCTCGGGTTCGACGGCGCCGTCCACCAGCCTGCGATCACCCCGGACCAGCGCACAGCCCCAGTCCATCAGGTAGACCTCGCCGAACTCACCCACCATGATGTTGTCGGGTTTCAGGTCGCGGTGGATGACACCGCGCTGGTGGGCATAGGCCAGCACGTCGCACACCGTGGCCATGCACTGCAGGATGCGCTCGAGGTCGCGCCGTGAGCTCTGCTGGGCGATCAGCGTCGTCAGCGTGCGGCCCTCGACGAGCCGCATCGTGTAGCTGGCGCGGCCGGTGTCGTCGATGGACAGGTCGTGCACCGAGACGATGCTGGGGTGGTCCAGCGCACCGGTGATGCGGGCTTCGTCGACGAAGCGCTGCAGGTGTTCCGGGTCGATGGCCAGGCCCGGATCCAGCACCTTCATCGCGACGCGCCGGCGCAGGGTGTGGTCGTACAGGCGGTGCACCGACCCCATGCCGCCGCGGGCGATCTCGCCTTCGTCCTGCAGGCGCCCCGAGGCCAGGCCCGGGTGCAAGGCCACACCCTGACCCGCGGCGTGGGGTTGTACCGCCGCGGAAAGCGAGGCGTCGTCGCGCTGTGCACCGGCAAACCAGGGCAGGGCGCGGCGGGGGGGCGCGGCGTTTGCAGCGTTTGCAGCGTTTGCGGCGCTTGCAGCGTTTGCAGCGCCAACGGGCCGGCCTGGCTCGGGGAGGATCATCGTCGGATTGCTGGCATCGTCATCCATCGGGCCTCCTGGGTGCGCGCTCGGCCGGAGAGCCCGCGCCTCAGGTGCCGAGGATAGGCGTTTCAGACGCTCGTTCGCCCTCCCGATGGCGCCGCAGCGCCAGCAGAACAAGGGGGGCGACGCACAGCGCCCGCCAAGGTCAACGTCAAGGTCAGGAATCGACCCTGACGTTGCCTTCCTTGACCACCTTCTGCCACTGCGCGATCTCGCTGCGGATGAACTCGGCGAACTTTTCGCGCGAGCCACCGCCGTCTTCGGCACCGTAGGTGGCCATGCGTTCCTGCACGTCGGGCATGGCCATGACCTTGTTCGCGTCTTCGTTCATTTTTTGCGCGATGGCCGTGGGCAGCTTGCCCGGTCCGACCAGGCCGTACCAGGTGGTGGCCTCGAAACCCGGGTAACCCTGCTCCACCATGGTCGGCACGTCGGGGTAGCTGGCCGCGCGCTTGGCACGGGTCTGCGCAATGGCCACCAGCCGGCCGCCCTTGACGTGCGGCGTGGCCGCGGTCATGGTCTCGAAGGCGTACTGGATCTGGCCGCCGATCAGGTCGGTGATCACCGGCGCGCTGCCCTTGTAGGGCACGTGCAGCGCATCGACCTTGGCGCGTTGTTTGAACAGTTCCAGCGCCAGGTGCTGGGCCGATCCGGCACCGGCCGAACCGAACCCGATCTGCCCCGGCTTCTGCTGGCACAGCGCGACGATGTCCTTCACGGTCTTGGCCGGCTGGCTGGTGTTGCAGACCAGCAGGTTGGGCGTGACACCGACCATCATGATGGGCACGAAGTCGCGCTCGACGTTGTACTTGAGGTTGGGCTGCAGGCTGGGCGCCAGCGCGTGGCTGTTGATGTGCGCCATCAGCAGTGTGCTGCCGTCGCTGGGCTGCTGCGCCACGTAGTCGGCGGCCAGCACACCGGCCACGCCGGCCTTGGTCTCGACGATGACCTGCTGGTTCCAGATCACGCTGAGCTTCTGCGCCAGGATGCGCGCCAGCGCGTCCGTGCCACCGCCGGGTGGGAAACCCACCACGATGCGGATCGGGCCGCTCGGCCAGGGCTGCTGGGCCCCCAGCCGGGGCAGGGCGAGTGTGGCGGCGGTGCCGGCGCCGGCCTGGATCAGGGTGCGTCTGTTCAGCATGGTGTCTCCGTCGGTGTTGTGGTGGAAATCTCAGGCTGCCGCCGCCAGGGGCCGGGGCGCGTTGTGCGCCGCAAAGTAGTCCATCGCCGCGGCCACGCCGCTGCCGGCCAGCTTGACGCCGGCCAGCTTCAGGCCCATCTCGACGCCCGAGAGCGCGGCCATCAGCGTCAGGTCGTTGCAGTCGCCCAGGTGGCCGATGCGGAACATGCGGCCGCGCACCTTGCCCAGGCCGGTGCCCAGCGAGAGGTCAAAACGTTCGTGGATCAGCCGCCGCAGCGCATCGGCGTCCAGCCCTTCGGGTGTGATGACACCGGTGAGCACCGGTGAGTACACGGCCGGGTCGGCGCACTGGATCGGCAGGCCCCAGGCCCGCACCGCACCGCGTACGCCCTCTGCCCAGCGCTGGTGGCGCTCGAGCACCACGTCCAGGCCTTGGCCCAGCAGCATGTCCAGCGCTTCGTGCAGGCCGTAGAGCAAATTGGTGTTGGGCGTGTACGGCCAGTAGCCGGTTTTGTTCATCTCGACGATCTCGTCCCAGGCCCAGAAGGCCTTGGGCAACTTGGCGGTCTTGCTGGCAGCCAAGGCCTTGGGCGAGAGCGCGTTGAAGCTGATGCCGGGCGGCAGCATCAGGCCTTTCTGCGAGCCGCTGACGGTGACGTCCACCCCCCATTCATCGTGCCGGTAGTCGGCGCTGGCCAGGCCGGAGATCGTGTCCACCAGCAGCAGCGCCGGGTGGCCGGCGTCGTCGATGGCGCGGCGCACGGCAACGATGTCGCTGGTGGCGCCAGTGGAGGTTTCGTTGTGCACCACACACACGGCGCGGATCTGGTGGCCGGTGTCGGCGCGCAGGCGCTCGGCGATCAGGTCGGCGCGCACGCCATGGCGCCAGGCCAGCGGCAAGCCGGTCTCAGCGCAGGTGCCCGGAAGGGCGATGAACTCCGGTGCCAGGCCCAGGCGCAGAGCCATCTTCTGCCACAGTGTCGCGAAGTGGCCGGTTTCGACCATCAACACCGCATCACCCGGGCTCAGCACGTTCACCAGCGCCGCCTCCCAGGCGCCGGTGCCCGAGGCCGGGTAGATGGCCACCGGGTGCTGGGTGCGGAAGACCTGTTTCAGGCCGTCGATGACCTTCAGCCCGAGCACGCCGAATTCCGGGCCGCGGTGGTCGATGGTGGGCAGGCTCATGGCCCGCAGGATCCGGTCGGGCACCGGGCTGGGGCCGGGGATCTGCAGGAAATGGCGGCCGCTGGGGTGGTGGTCGAGGGTCAGCATGGTCAGCTCCAGTGGGCCGCCAGTTTTGCATACAGAATGCATTTGTCAACCAGGTCGCGCTATAGTTCAGCCGATTCGCAGTGATTGTTTCTGCATACAACCCAGAGAAATCCCGGTGGCCGACGTCATCTCCATCCCCCGCCAGGTGCTGCACCACGAAGCGGCGCTGCGCCTGCGCCAGCTCATCGTCGAAGGGGCCATTGCGCCCGGCGCCAAGCTCAACGAACGTGAACTGGCCGAGCGCCTGCAGGTGTCGCGCACACCGCTGCGCGAGGCCATCAAGACCCTCGCCGCCGAAGGCCTGGTGGAGCTGCTGCCCAACCGCGGCGCGGTGGCGGTGCAGCTCACGGTGCAGGACGTGGCCGATACCTTCGAGGTCATCGCGATGCTGGAGGCGCAATCGGGCGAACTGGCCGCCCAACGCATCACAGACGCCGAACTGGCCGAGGTCCGCGCGCTGCACTACGAGATGCTGGCCGCGCACACCCGGCGTGACTTGTCCAGCTACTACGCGCTGAACGCGCAGATCCACGAGCGCATCAACGCCGCGGCGCGCAACCCGGTGCTGCGCCAGACCTACCGCAACGTGAACGCGCGGCTGCAGGCGCTGCGCTTCCGCTCCAACTTCGACGAACGCAAGTGGCAGCGTGCGGTGCTGGAACACGAGCAGATGGTGCAACTGCTGGCCCAGCGTGACGCCGCCGGCCTGCGCACGCTGATGCTGCAGCACCTGGCGCACAAACGCGATGCGGTGCTGGAACTGATGCAGCAGGGGGCGGCATGAGCGGCGCGCGGCCGCTCCGACGCCGCCCGTGCCCCCTCGGGGGGGTGGCCCGCAGGGCCTTGGGGGCGGCATGAACGATCTGGCGCATCGCCTGCGGAAAGAAACCAGCGGTGAGGTGATGTTCGACGCCGCGTCGCGCGGGCGTTACGCCACCGACGCGTCGATCTACCAGGCCATGCCGGTGGGTGTGTTCGTGCCCAAGACCGACGACGATGTGGCGACGGCCATTGCGCTTGCGCGCGAAACCGGCACACCGTTGTTGCCGCGCGGCGGCGGCACCTCGCAATGTGGTCAGACCACGGGCGCGGCGCTGGTGATCGACGGCAGCAAATACCTGCGGCGTGTGCACCAGGTGGACCCGCAGTTGATGATGGCCGAGGTCGACCCCGGCCTGGTGCTGGACCACCTGAACGCGCAGCTGAAACCACACGGCCTGTGGTACCCGGTGGACGTGTCCACCAGCGCGCAGGCCACGCTGGGCGGCATGGCGGGCAACAACTCCTGCGGCTCGCGCAGCATCGCCTACGGCAACATGGTGCACAACGTGCGTGGCATCGACGCGTGGCTGGCCGATGGCAGCAGCGTGGCCTTCGGGCCGGTGGCCACGCTGGGCCCCCGCGAGACCGCCATCGCACGCTTCGTGCGTGGCCTGGCGGAACAACACCGCGCCCAGATCGAGGCCCATTGGCCCAAGGTGCTGCGGCGTGTGGCCGGCTACAACCTGGACATCTTCCACCCGCAGAGCGAGCGGCCCTACACCACCGACGGCAGCGTGAACCTGGCACACCTGCTGGTGGGCAGCGAAGGCACGTTGGCCGTCACCCGCCGGCTGCACCTGCAGCTGGCCCCGCTGCCGCGGCACAAGGTGCTGGGTGTCGTCAACTACCAGAGCTTCCGTGCGGCGATGGACTCGGCGCAGCACATCGTCAAGCTCGGGCCCAGTGCGGTGGAGCTGGTGGACCGCACGATGATCGAGCTGGCCCGGGCCAACCCGGCCTTCCGGCCGGTGATCGACACCGCCTTGATCGGTGCACCGGCGGCCATCCTGCTGGTGGAATTCAGTGGCGAGGACCGCTCGGTGCTTCTCAAACAGCTCGCGCAACTGGTCACGCTGATGGCCGACCTGGGGCTGCCGGGCAGCGTGGTCGAGATGCCCGAGGAAACACCGCAGAAGGCGTTGTGGGAAGTGCGCAAGGCCGGCCTGAACATCATGATGAGCCTGAAGGGCGATGGCAAGCCGGTGAGCTTCATCGAAGACTGCGCTGTGCCACTGGAACACTTGGCCGACTACACCGACGCGCTGACCGAGGTCTTCGCCCGCCATGGCTCACGTGGCACCTGGTACGCCCATGCGTCGGTGGGCACGCTGCACGTGCGGCCCATCCTGGACATGCGCCGGGACGGCGCGATCAAGATGCGCGCCATCGCCGAAGAAGCCGCCGTGCTGGTGCGCAAGTACAAGGGCGCCTTCAGCGGTGAACATGGCGACGGCCTGTGCCGCGGCGAGTGGATCCGCTGGCAGTTCGGCCCGGCGCTGGACGACGCGCTGCGCGCCATCAAACAGCACCTCGACCCGACGAAGCTGCTGAACCCCGGCAAGATCATCGACCCACCGAAGATGGACGATGCAACGCTGTTCCGCTTCCCGCCCAGCTACCGCACCATCCCACTGAAGCCGGTGTTCGACTGGTCCGCCTGGAACGTGCAGAACGACGCGGTGACCGAGCAGACCACCGCACCCGGCACCGGCGGCGACACCACTGGCGGCCTGGCCAAGGCGGTGGAGATGTGCAACAACAACGGCCATTGCCGCAAGTTCGACGCCGGCACCATGTGCCCGAGTTACCGTGTCACACGTGACGAACAGCACCTCACCCGCGGCCGCGCCAACACGCTGCGGCTGGCACTCTCGGGGCAGATCGAAGGGGGGTTCACGTCCGACGCGGTGGCCGAGGCGCTGGATCTGTGTGTGGGCTGCAAGGGCTGCAAGCGCGATTGCCCCACCGGCGTGGACATGGCCAAGATGAAGCTGGAGTTCACGGCCCAGCGTGCCGCAGAGCGGGGCGTGTCGCTGAAAGACCGGCTGATCGCGCGCCTGCCGGAGATCGCACCCATCGCCAGTCGGATGCCGTGGCTGTTCAACCTGCGGGACCGGCTGCCGGGTGCTGCTGCACTCAGTGAACGCCTGCTGGGCCTGTCAGCCAAGCGCTCTCTGCCGCGTTTCCGGTCCGACAACTTTGCCGCAGTGGCAGCCGGCCTGGGCCTGGTATCCCATGTGGACGTGCTGGCCGCGCCCAAGGGCGTGGTGCTGTTCGTCGACACCTTCAACGGCGCCTTCGAGACGGAAAACGCCCGCGATGCGGTGCGGGTGCTGCAGGCCGGTGGTTATGCGGTGCACGTGGCCACACAGGCCGACGGCAAGGCGCCATGCTGCGGTCGCACCTTGCTGGCGGCGGGCCTGGCCGACGAAGCCAAGGCGCGGGCCTTGGCGCTGGTGCAGACCTTCACGCCCTTTGTCGATGCCGGCATGGCCATCGTCGGCCTGGAGCCGTCGTGCCTGCTCAGCTTGCGCGATGAGCTGCTGGTGATGGGCCTGGGCGAGCCCGCGCAACGGCTGGCACAGCAGGCCTTGTTGTTCGAGGAGTTCCTGGCACGCGAGCAGCAGGCCGGCCGCCTGGCCTTGCCCTTGAAGCCCGCCACGCAGCCGCTGCTGCTGCACGGCCACTGCCACCAGAAGGCCGTGGGCGCGATGCCGCCGGTACTGAGCGTGTTGCGCCTGATCCCCGGTGCGCAGGTCGATGTGATCGAGAGCTCGTGCTGTGGCATGGCGGGCGCCTTCGGCTATGAAGCCAAGCACCACGCGGTGTCGATGCAGATGGCCGAGCTCAGCCTGCTGCCGGCCGTGCGCTCACGGCCCGACGCGCTGGTTGTGGCCGATGGCACCAGCTGCCGCCACCAGATCCACGACGGCGCGCAGCGCAACGCGCTGCACGTGGCGCGTGTGCTGGCCGCGCACCTGATCGAACGATGACCGAACGATGATCGAAGGCTGATCAGCCGCGGGCCGTGGGCCCACCCAGCACCGTGGTGTCCACCCGCTGCAGTTGCATGCGGGCCAGCGTGAGGTTGGCGATGCTGGCGTCCAGCACCGCGTGCAGGATGATGCCGGGGTGGTGGGGCAACGGGTGCAGCAGCAGGTGGTGGCTGGTCAGCGTGATGGCGGCATCGGGCTGGGCGGGGCCCAGGCCCAGCGCCCGGCCACTCTCGGCCAGCGTGCTGAACAGGTGCATGCCCTGGGCCACCAGCTTGTCGGCATCGGGCCGCGCGCCCACGTGTGCCAGGCCCTTGACCGTGCGGTAATCGAACACACAGGCGCTGACCAGGCCCTTGATGGCCTGGCAGGCGTGCAGGTACTCGTTCCAGCGGCCGGGCACCAGGTCTTCCGGGGCGGCGGCGGGCACGCCCGGCAGGGGCATGGCTTCGGTGGCCTCGTGCACATAGGTCGCTTGGGGCGGTGGCGGAGGCGGGGCCGTCTCGCGCAGGCGGTTCCAGGCGCCGGTGACGTAGGTCCAGGCGTCGTTGGGTGCCGCGGCCTGCGGCGTCACACGCACGTTCAGCCCGGGCGGTCCCACCAGCGCCTGGGCCTGTGCGGCCAGCGCGCCGGCGTTGCCCAGCGGCACCATCAGCAGCTCGCGGTTGGGCCAGGGGCCCTTGACCACGGCGTCTCGCAGCGGCTGCAGTGCCTGCGCCAGCAGGTGGCCGGGCATCTCGCCCACCATCAGCACACCCAGCCGGCTGTGGCCGAGCAGCACGTTGGCCAGCGCGCGGCGGGACGCGGAATCGGTGTCGATGTCGGTGCTGTAGACACGCAGGTGCTGCGAGCCGCGGCCGGGCAGCTCGACAAACGGCAGTGTGGCCAGGGCCACACCATGCCCCTGGCGGCGGATGGCCAGCGTCTGTACCTTGGTGTTGAGCGCCGTGGCGATGGCGTTGAGCAGGCGCAGCGACTGGCTGGCACCTACGTCGTGCAGGGCGATGAACTCGGGCATCAGCTGCGCAAACTGCTGCAGCATGGCCTGCGCCGGCTCCAGCGCGACAAACAATTCGAGCTTGTCGTCGGCGATGCGCTGGCCGACGTCGTCTTGCCCTTCGCCCAGGTAATCTGCGCGGTTGCGCACGATCTGCGTCGGAGGCGCCAGCAGGTCGTCGCGGCTCGGCGGGCGGTGGGTGTGGGACAGGTCACTCATGCGCACGCTCCGGACATTCATCGGATGATAGGTGGACAGGGCTGCCGGGGCTGTCCCCCGCGGGAGGGAAGACGCACTTCTAGAATCCATGGCAGAGCGTCCCTGGCGGACAGGAAGAAAACAGCATGACGAGACAAGGGAAGGGCCCTGCCGCGAACACTGCGAACACCGCGGGCGTGGCGGCGCCGGTGGTCGTGATCGGCGCCGGCCTGGCCGGCTTGACCGTGGCCTTGCAGCTGGCACACAGCCGCCCGGTGGTGGTGCTGGCCAAGCGCGCGCTGGAAGAGGGCGCCACGGCCTGGGCACAGGGCGGCATCGTTGGTGTGCTCGGCGAAGACGACAGCATCGAATCCCATGTCCGTGATACGCAGGAAGCGGGCGCCGGATTGGTCGATGAACAAACGGCGCGTTTTGTGGCCCGCCACAGCGCCGAGGCCATCGCGTGGCTGGTCGACGCCGGGGTGAGCTTCACCAACGACCCCGATGGCCCGCTGGGGCTGCACCTGACACGCGAAGGCGGGCACGCGGTGCGCCGCATCGCACACGCGGCCGACGCCACCGGCAAGGCCATCCACGACGCGCTGCTGGCCCGCGCCCGCGCACACCCGAACATCGATCTGCGTGAACGCTGGATGGCGGTGGACCTGGTCACCGACCGGCATGTCAAACGCGGGCGTGCCGCACCTGGCCGCTGCCACGGCGTGTACGCGCTGGACATGGACGGTCGGCGCGTGGAGACCCTGGCCGCCAGCGCCGTGGTGCTGGCCAGCGGCGGTGTCGGCAAGGTCTACCGCTACACCAGCAACCCCGACACCGCCACCGGCGACGGCATCGCGATGGCCTGGCGCGCCGGCTGCCGGGTGGCGAACATGGAGTTCATCCAGTTCCACCCCACCTGTTTGTACCACCCGCAGGAGCGCAGCTTCCTGATCACCGAGGCGTTGCGCGGCGAAGGTGCCCACCTGTGCCTGCCGACCGCAGAAGGGGTAGGCGAACGGTTCATGCCGGCGCACGACGAGCGGGGCGAACTCGCGCCGCGCGACATCGTCGCCCGTGCGATCGACTTCGAGATGAAAAAACATGGTGTGGACCATGTCTGGCTCGACGCGCGCCACCTGGGCGAGGCTTTCCTGAAGGAACACTTCCCCACCATCCACGCGCGCTGTCTGGCGCTGGGCATCGACATCGCGCGTGCGCCCATCCCGGTGGTGCCGGCGGCGCATTACACCTGCGGCGGCGTGGCCACCGACCTGGAAGGCCGCACCGACCTGCCGGGCCTGTACGCGGTGGGCGAAACCACCTACACCGGCCTGCACGGCGCCAACCGGCTGGCCAGCAACTCGCTGCTCGAATGTGTGGTGCTGGGCCGCGGCTGCGCCACGCGCATCCTGGAAACTGCCGCTGTGTCCAACGTGGCGCTGCCCGGCTGGGACGAAAGCCAGGTCGAAGATGCCGACGAGCAGGTGGTCATTGCGCACAACTGGGACGAACTTCGGCTCGTGATGTGGAACTACGTGGGTATCGTCCGCACCACCAAGCGCCTGGAGCGTGCGCTGCACCGCATCAAACTGCTGCGCGACGAGATCGACGACTACTACGCAAACTTCCGCGTCACGCGAGATCTGCTGGAGTTGCGCAACCTGGTGGTGAACGCTGAGCTCATCGTGCGCTCGGCGCTGCGCCGGCACGAGAGCCGCGGCCTGCACTTCAGCCGCGATTTCCCGCACACGCTGCCGGTCAGCTTCCCGACCGTGTTGACGCGCCCTGCAAGAAGCGGCGCCAAGTAGGGCGCTGGATCAGCCGCGTGCCCGCATCGCGGTGCGCGCCTGCACGAAGCCGAAGGCGTACTCCACCGCGTCCACCACAGCTTGTTCGCCGTCCTGGCGTTCCTTTTCGCTCTGGTAAAACGCCAGGTCCACCGTGTGGCGGATGTAGCGCGGCTGCAGGCGGTTCAGCGCCACGCAGGCCACATCGGCCAGCAGGTCCTCGCGCCCGGACACACCGGGGTAACGCGGCGCAGCGGCGATGACGGCAGCAAACACGGCGTGTTCGTTGTGGTTGCGGATGGAGGTGAAGTCGATGCTCATGCCGGCCTATCGGCTGCGGCTGGCCGAACTGAAGCCCGTCAGGCCGGGCCGCTGACGCGCATCGAGAAATCCACCGCCTGCACGTCCTTGGTGAGCCGGCCGATGGAGATGCGGTCCACGCCTGTCGCTGCGATGGCGTGCAGCTGGTCCAGCTGCACGCTGCCGGACACCTCCAGCAGTGCGCGTCCTGCGGTGATCTGCACCGCCTCGTGCATGTGGGCCGGGTCGAAGTTGTCCAGCAGCACGCTGGTGGCGCCATGGGCCAGGGCCTGGCGCAGCTGGTCCAGGCTCTCGACCTCGATCTGGATGTCCACCCCGGCGTTCAGCGCCTTTGCCGCGGCCAGCACCTGCGGGATGCCACCGGCCGCGGCGATGTGGTTTTCCTTGATCAGGATGCCGGCGTACAGCGCCAGCCGCTGGTTCTGGCCACCGCCGGTGCGCACCGCGTACTTCTGCGCCAGGCGCAGGCCGGGCATGGTCTTGCGTGTGTCCAGGATGGCACAGCCGCGTGGATTGGGGCTGGCGCCTGCGGCGGCGTCCACATGCCGGCGGGTGATGGTCGCGGTGCCGCTGAGCAGCTGCAAAAAGTTCAGCGCCGGGCGTTCGGCGGCCAGCAAGGCGCGGCCATCGGCTTCAATGTCCACCACCGTGGCATCGGGGGCCAGCCACGCGCCGTCGGCCAGCGCCCAGTGCAGCGTGGCGGCCGGGTCCAGGTGCTTGAACACGGCCTCGAACCATTCTCGGCCGCACAGCACCGCGGTTTCGCGAGCGATCACACGCGCTTTCACGCGCTGGCCGGCGGGCACCAGCTGGCCGGTCCAGTCGCCGCGGCCGATGTCTTCGGCCAGGGCTTCCAGCACGTTGCGCCGGCGGGCTTCGGCGAGGGTCTCGTTGAACTCGAACATGTTCAGTGCCCGCCCGGCCGCCCGAAGGGCACTGAGCGCCCCCTCGGGGGGCAGCGAACGAAGTGAGCTTGGGGGTCCATGTTCAGGCGGCGCCGATGTTCTTGACCAAGCCAGGCTTGGCTGTCACTGCGGGGTTCCTGGCCGTGAAGTCCAGCATGCGTTCGATGCAACCCAGCGCCTGGGCGCGGGTGGGTTCGGGCACCAGCACCTCGCCCTGGCCAGTTTCCAGGCAGGCGACCAGGCCTTGCAGCGCGTTCATCGCCATCCACGGGCAGTGCGCGCAGCTCTTGCAGGTGGCGCTGTTGCCGGCGGTCGGCGCTTCGATCAAGGTCTTGCCTGGCGCCAGCTGGCGGATGCGGTGCATCAGGCCGTTGTCGGTGGCGATGATGTAGGTCTGCGCCGTGCCGTTCATCACCGCCTGCAGGATCTGCGTGGTCGAGCCCACCACGTCGGCCTGGGCCACCACACTGGCCGGTGACTCCGGGTGCACCAGCACCATCGCGCCAGGGTGTTCGGCCTTCAGCAGGTCCAGCTCCAGGCCCTTGAACTCGTCGTGCACGATGCAGGCGCCGTTCCACAGCAGCATGTCGGCGCCGGTCTGGTCCTGGATGTAGCGGCCCAGGTGGCGGTCGGGCGCCCACAGGATCTTGCGGCCCTGGTCCTTCAGGTGCTGCACGATGGGCAGCGCGCAGGAGCTGGTCACCATCCAGTCGGCGCGGGCCTTCACGGCCGCGCTGGTGTTGGCGTAGA
>JADMJD010000112.1 GCA_018780805.1 Rubrivivax sp.
ATCGGCATCCTGGTCGACGACGCCATCGTGGTGGTGGAGAACATCCACCGCCACCAGCAGCTCGAACCGGGCCGCGCGCTGCGCGACATCATCCCGGTGGCGGTGGACGAGGTGGGCGGCCCCACCATCCTGGCCACGCTGACGGTGATCGCGGCGCTGCTGCCAATGGCGTTTGTCACCGGCCTGATGGGGCCGTACATGAGCCCGATCCCGATCAACGCCAGCCTGGGCATGGCGATCTCGCTGGCCATCGCCTTCACCGTCACACCCTGGCTGGCGCTGAAGCTGATGAAGCCGATGTCGGCAGCACACGCGCACGCCGAGCCCACCGGCCTGGCCGCGCGCCTGCCGCGTGTCTTCACCGCGTTGCTGATGCCGCTGCTGAACAGTGCGAAGAAGCGTTGGCTGCTGCTGGCCGGCATCGTCGCGGCGCTGGCGCTCAGCATCGGCCTGGCGCTGGTGCAGTGGGTGGTGCTGAAGATGCTGCCCTTCGACAACAAGAGCGAATTTGCGCTGGTGGTCGACATGCCGGCCGGCACCCCGCTGGAGGACACCGCCGCCGCGCTGCATGAGATGGGCGCGCTATTGGCTCGCCAGCCCGAGGTGCGCGACCTGCAGGGTTACGCCGGCACGGCCAGCCCCATCACCTTCAACGGCCTGGTGCGCCAGTACGACCTGCGCGCCGAGGCCGAACTGGGTGAGTTGCAGGTGAACCTGGTGCCCAAGTCAGCGCGCAAGGAGCAGAGCCACGTGATCGCGCAGCGCCTGCAGCCGGCGCTGCAGCAGATCGCCGCCCGCCACGGCGCGCGCCTGAAGGTGGTGGAGGTGCCGCCCGGCCCGCCGGTGCTGAGCCCCATCGTCGCCGAGGTCTACGGCCCCGACGAAGCCGGCCGCCAGCGGCTGGCCGCGCAGCTGGCCCAGCGTTTTGCCGCCACGCCCGACATCGCCGGTGTGGACAGCACGCTGCGCGAAGACGCGCCGCGCGCCTTCCTGCGCATCCACCGCGCCCGCGCCGAGGCGCTGGGCATCCCGGTGGCCAGCATCGCGCAGACGGTGCAAGGCGCGCTCTCGGGTGTGGACGCGGCCTGGCTGCACGACGGCCGCAGCCTGCGCCCGGTGCCGGTGCGTCTGCAATTGCCGCGCGCGGAGCAGGTGGGCCTGGACGCGTTGCTGGCGTTGCCGATGCGGGCCGCCAACGGGCAACTGGTGCCCTTGTCGGAGCTGGTGCACGTGGAACATGGCGTGATCGACAAGCCGCTGTACACCAAGAATTTGCAGGGCGTGAGCTATGTCTTCGCCGATGTGGCCAGCGGCGGCGCCACACCGGATTCGCCGCTCTACGGCCTGTTCAAGCTGCGCGCGGCGCTGCCGGAAGGCGTGGGCGAATACTGGATCCAGCCGCCCAGCGACCCCTACCGTGCCTACGCCGTGAAGTGGGACGGTGAATCGCAGGTCACCTACGAGACCTTCCGCGACATGGGTGCGGCCTATGGCGTGGGCCTGATCCTGATCTACCTGCTGGTGGTGGCGCAGTTCAAGAACTACAGCACGCCGCTGATCATCATGGCGCCGATCCCGCTGACGCTGATCGGCGTGATGCCGGGCCATGCGCTGCTGGGCGCGCCGTTCACCGCGACCAGCATGATCGGCATGATCGCGCTGGCCGGCATCATCGTGCGCAACTCCATCCTGCTGGTGGACTTCATCGAGCTGCAGGTGGCGCGTGGCGTGGCCTTCAAGGACGCGGTCGTGCAGTCGGCCGCGGTGCGTGCGCAGCCCATCGCGCTGACGGGCCTGGCGGCCATGGTCGGCGCATTTTTCATCCTCGACGACCCCATCTTCAACGGCCTGGCGATCTCGCTGATCTTCGGCATCTTCGTGTCGACGCTGCTGACGCTGGTCGTGATCCCGGTTCTCTACTTCGCCTTCCATCCCCAGGAGTCTTTGACATGACCATCGAACGCTACATCCGCATCTTTGCCGGCCTCTTCATCCTGGTCTCGCTCGCGCTCGGCGTGCAGGGCAGCCCGCTGTTCGTCAGCCCCTGGTGGCTGGCCTTCACGGCGTTTGTCGGCCTGAACCTGTTCCAGTTCGGCTTCACCAACTTCTGCCCGCTGGGCCTGATCCTGAAGAAGCTGGGCGTGCCGGAATCGGCGGCCAGCTGCGCCCGCTGAAGACCAGACAATGGCCGCCTTACCCGACACCGATGCCACCGAGGATTGCGCCATGGCCGTGCTGACCGACGAAAAAAACCGCACCGACCTGCTGAACCGCCTGAAGCGGGCCGAAGGCCAGCTGCGTGGCATCCAGCGCATGATCGAAGAAGGCCAGCCTTGCCTGGACATTGCCAGCCAGATGGCCGCGGTGCGCAAGGCGCTGGACAGCACCTACGTGCGCATGACGGTGTGTTTCATGCAGCAGGAGCTGGGTGCGCGGCTGGGTGAAGACGCCGTCATGCAGGCCCAGTTGGCACCGATGCTCGAAGACGTGCAGACCTTGCTGGGGAAGGTGCGATGAGCGGCACTCCCACCGTGCATCTGCAGCAGGTCCAGGACTACCAGTTCGACATCGGCTTCGGCCCTGAGCTGCCGCTGCTGCGCGGCGACGAACCGCCGCCGCTGGGCCAGGGCCAGGGCCCGACGCCGGTGCAGCTGCTGGCCGCTGCGGTGGGCAACTGCCTGAGCGACTCGCTGCTGTTTGCACTGCGCAAGTTCAAGCAGCAGCCGGAGCCGATCCAGGCCTCCGTCACGGCGGATGTCGGCCGCAATGCGGACGGCCGCACGCGCGTGCTGGGCCTGGACGTCACGCTGACACTGGGCGTGCCGACGGCTCAACTGGAACACCTGGACCGGGTGCTGGCCACGTTCGAGGCCTATTGCACCGTCACGCAGAGCGTGGCCGGCGCGATCCCGGTGACGCTGCAGGTCAAGGATTCAGACGGCGCCCTGCTGAAATGAAGCCCCCAGCTCACTTCGTTCGCAGCCCCCCCGAGGGGGCGCAGGCCTCCCTTGGGGCGGCCCGGCGGGAGGCCTGAATGAAACCCGCACTGAAGTACCTGTTCCCCGGCTGGTACGCCATCCCGATGGGCCTGTCGGGCCTGGCGCTGGCCTGGCACCGGGCCGTGCCGCTGATGGGCGAGATGGCCGGCGCCGTGGCGATGCTCGTCGGCGGCGCGGCGGCCTTGAGCCTGCTGGTCCTGCTGGTGGCCACGGCGCTGCGCGGCTGGCACCATGCCGAGGCCTGGCGCGAGGACCGTGTGCACCCGGTGCGCCACACCTTCATCGCCACGCTGCCGATTGCCACGCTGCTGGTGGGCACCGTGGGCGTGGCCTTGTTCGGCCCGAACCCCGTGGCCCACGCGCTGTGGTGGGCCGGCAGCGGGGGGCAGCTGTTCACCACGGTGTGGGTGCTCGGCCGCTGGTGGGGCCGGCTGGCCTGGCCGTCGGTGACGCCGGCGCTGTTCATCCCCATCGTCGGCAATGTGCTGGTGCCGCTGGCCGGTGTGCCGCTGGGCCACACCGAGTGGGCGGCCGCGCAGTTCGGCATCGGGCTGCTGTTCTGGCCCGTGGTGCTGGTGTTGATCATCGCCCGCACCGCGGTGCAGGGCCTGTGGCCCGAGCGGCTGCGGCCGACGATCTTCATCTTCATTGCGCCCCCGGCGGTGGTGGGCTTGTCGGCGCTGCAGTTGGGCGCGCCGCTGCTGCTGGGCTGGATGTGCTGGGGCATGGCGCTGTTCAGCTTCCTGTGGGTGGGCACGCAGGCCAAGGTGATCGCAGCGCTGCCGTTTGCGCTGCCGCACTGGGCGCTGTCGTTTCCGATCGCGGCGCTGGCGGCACTGACGCTGCGGCTGGCCACGCCCGGCTCGCCGCTGACCGTGCTGGGCCCGCTGCTGCTGGCGCTGGCCTCGCTGGTGGTGCTGGCGCTGTTGCTGGCCACGCTGCGCGGGCTGCGCGACGGCTCGCTGCTGGCGCCCGAGCCGGTGGCGCCGCTGGTGGCCGCGGCTAGCTGACCAGGCGCCCGCCGACCAGCGTGATCACGCGGTCGGCCGCGGCCACGGTCTGCGGCCGGTGCGCGATGGCCACACGTGTCAGCGCCAGGCTGCGCACGGCGTCGTTCACGGCCTGCTCGCGCGCCAGGTCCAGCGCGCTGGTGGCTTCGTCCAGCAGCAGCACCTGCGGTCTGCGGTACAGCGCACGCGCCAGCAGCACCCGTTGTTTCTGGCCGCCGGACAAGGTGTGGCCCAGGTCACCGACCAGCGTGTGGTAACCCATGGGCATGGCCTCGATCTCGTCGGCCACCGCCGCCAGGCGCGCGCAGGCAGCCACCCGCGCGAGGTCGGGCTGGGGTTCGAAGCCGGCGATGTTGTCGGCGATGGCGCCGGCAAACAGCGGTTCGTCCTGCATCACCGCACCGACACGTGCACGCCACGCCGTCAGCCCCACGCGCGCCAGCGGCAGGCCGCCGACCACGATCTGCCCGGACGTGGGTGCGTACAGGCCCAGCAGCAGCTTCATCAACGTGCTCTTGCCACCACCCGAGGGCCCGGTGATGGCCACCGATTCGCCCGCTTCGATGCGCAGCGACAGGCCGCTCAGCACCTCGGGCTCGCCGTCGGCGTAGCGGAAGCCCACGTCCACCAGCTCGATGGCCGGCGGGCCCGGGGGCAGCACCGCATCGCCGAGAGCCAGGGCTTCGGGTTCGGCCAGCGCGATGTCGGCCAGACGTTCGGCCTGCAGGCGCAGCATCCAGAGCTCGACCCCGCGGTCGATCAGCGTGCTGCAGCGCTGGCTGAACTGCTCCTTGTAGGCCAGGAACGCGAACAACATGCCCAGGCTGAGGCGCTGGTCCAGCACCAGCAGCGCACCCACACACAACACGGCCACACGCTCCAGGCCGAAGAGCAGCCGGTGGCCGGTGGAAAAACCCAGCGCCAGACGGCGTGCGGCCACGTCGGCGTTGGTGGCGTCCACCACCAGGCTCGCAAACCGTGACCCGCGGTCGGGCTCGGCACCGAAGAGCTTGATCGCGGCCATGCCACGCAGCGATTCCAGGAAGTGGCTGGCCTGCCGCGCTTCGTGTACCAGCACGGCCTCACTCGCGCGGCGCAGCGGGCGGAACCCCAGCCAGCGCAAGCCGGCGTACAGCAGCACCACGCCCGTGGCGATGGCCGCGAGCGTGCCGCTGTACAGCAGCATCAGCACCAGCGTCAGCACCACCAGCAGGCCATCGAGCACCGCTTCGACAAAAGGGCCGGTGAGCGTGTGCTGGATCTGCTGCACCGAGCCAAAGCGCGACCAGATGTCCCCCGCGTGGCGTTTCTCGAACCAGGGCAGCGGCAGCCGCAGCAGGTGCGCAAACACGTTGGCCAGCCACTGCTGGTTCAGCTGCGCTGACAGCGCCAGCACGGCCCAGCCGCGCAGCGCCGAAGTGGCGGCCTGCGCCAGCACCAGGCCGCCAAAGCCGATGGCCAGCACCAGCAGCAGGTCGCGGTCGGCGCTGATCAGCACGTCGTCCACCACCCACTGCAGCAAAAAGGGGTTCAGCAGCACGAAGGCTTCCAGCACCAGCGCCAGCAGCAGGATCTGCCCCAGCGCGCGCTTGAGCCCGGCCACCGGACCCACCAGCGAGCCCAGGCGCAGGCGCACGGCCTCGTGCCGGGGCTGGAAGGCCGGCATCGGCGTCAGCTCCAGCGCGATGCCGGTGAAATGCGGCGAGGCTTCGGCCAGCGTCAGCCGGCGCGCGCCGCTGGCCGGGTCGTGGATCCACACATGGCGGCCGCTGACCCGCAGCAGCACGACGAAGTGGTTCAGGTCCCAGTGCAGGATGCAGGGGGTCTTGAGCTGTGGCAGCTGGTCCAGCTCGGCGCGCAGCGCCCGGCCCTGCAGCTGCAGCGTGGCGGCCATGCGCACCAGGTCGGCCAGCGTCAAGCCCTTCAGCGACAGCGAAAGGCGGCGGCGAAGCGCCGGCAGGTCGGTGACCAGGCCGTGGGCGCCGGCCACCATGGCCAGGCAGGCCAGGCCACATTCGGCGGCCTCGGTCTGCAGGATGAGCGGGACTTTCACAGCCGCTGTTGTAGCCCGAGCAGTGGCTCGAACAGCCATTCAACCAGGCGGCGCCGCTCCAGCATCACGTCGGCCTGCAGGCGCAGGCCGCTGGCCAGCGGGCGCTGGGCCCAGGCCGGGGGCAGCGTGTCCAGCACCACGGTGATGCGGTAGAGCGGTTCGCCGCCGTGTGCGGCGCCCGGCGTCAGGCCTAGCAAGGGCAGGCTGGCCAGCTCCGCCCCGGCCAGCGGCACCTGTGCGATCTGCCGCACCACGCCGGCCAGCGCGCCGAACCTGGCGTGCGGCCAGGCCTCCAGCCGCAGCCGCGCGGCCTGGCCCACACGCAGCGGCCCCAGGTGCCGGCCGGGCACATACAACTCGGCCAGCAGTTGGCTGCCGGCCGGCAGCAGGCTGGCCAGCGCCGTGGGCGGTGCCACGCTCTGACCGGGCTGGGCCAGCAGGCCGTGCACGGTGCCGTCCTGCGGTGCACGCACGGTGATGCGGCGCTCGCCCTGCAAACCGGCCCCGTCGCGTGTGGCCTCGGCGATCTGGGCGTCGAGCTGCGCCAGCACGCTGTCGCGCTCGGGGCCCACGGCCGCCAGTTCACCAACGAGCGCCGCGCGTTCGCGGGCCAGCGCGGCGGCTTCGCGGCCCAGCGCCTGGGCGGCGCCTTCCAGGGCCAGCACCTCTTCCTGGCGCGCCTGCAACTGGGCATCGGAGACAAAGCCCTGGCCCTGCAAGGCCTGCAGCCGCGCGAGCGAGTCGCGCGCCAGCGCCAGGCGGCGCGTCTGCAGGGCGGCTTCGGCCTCGGCGCGCGTGGTGGCCAGGTCCAGGGCCTTCAAGCGGCGCTCCAACGCAGTACGGCGGGTGTCGGCCAGTGCACGCTGGCGGTCTGCGGCGGCCTGCAGGCTGCTGCGCTGGGCTTCCACGGCGCGGTCCACCGCGGCCTGGCGCGCGTCGTCGCGCGAGAAGCTGTCCTGGGCCAGCACGAACAAGACGTCGCCGCGGCGCACGGCCTGGCCTTCGGCCACGTGGCGCTCCAGCAAGGTGGCGGGGGCGGCGGGCACCAGGCGCAGCAGGCCCCGGTCGGGCACCAGCACACCGGGCACGACGGCCTTGCGGGTGTAGGACCCCAGCGACAGGAACAACGCGGTCGCCAGAGCCAACAACAACACCGCCAGCGCGAGCCAGCGCAAGGCCAGCGGCTGGGCCAACTGCACAGGACCCAGCCACTGCTGTTGCACGGCCTGCACGGCCTCGGGCCGGAACAGGCTGCTCAAGGGGCGGTCAACCGGTGATCAACGGGTTCTCAAAGGGTGACACGGGCAGCAAAAAATGCGGACCGGGATCACCCGGCCCGCCGACGCAAAGGATCTCCGGAGAGGAGCCCTGCCGCGTCAAGCCACCCAAAGGCACATCACCAGGTGCCTCTGGGCAATGCAGATTCCCAGGTTCCCCGGGGCAAAGCTTCAACCTCAGACCAGGTCCCACGGGGCAGACCCAGCGGCTCGGACCAGGTGCCACGCGGCAGGCCACCAGCGACTTGGCACATCTGTGCCGGGTCGAGCTCCACCGGGGCAGCAGTGGAATGAAAACTGCCGTTGTTCGTGATTTGTTCCATGATGACGCTCCACCAATCCGCTGATTTGTGCCAAATGCACCGCGTTTTTCAACGCCACGGATTGATTGCAGCAGCCAACGGCGCTGCGGGGTAGTGTCATCTCTTACAGGGTGCACACGGTACAACGACCTTCAGTGCAACGCCATGACTCAGTGGATCAAACCCAAACGAAGGGCCTTCAGAACGGCCTGGTGCTTGTTTGCACAGCCCAGCTTGTGCATGGCGTTGTTCACGTGCAGCACAGCCGTGCGTTCACTGATGCCCAGAATCTGGCCCACCTCCCAAGCGGTCTTGCCTTCCATGGTCCAGGAGAGCGCCTCAATCTCACGGGGCGTCAAGGCCGGGCGTTCCGGCTGCTGCGCTTCAGGCAGCAACAGGCGCAAGGCAGCCTCCTGGGCATGGACCGCAAACAACTGAAGGTCAGCAACAACGCGTTGCAGTTCCCCCACATTGCTGGGCAGGGGCTGATCCCGGTCCACGCCGAGCAAGAAGTGTCGTCCTTCAGGCAAGTGCAGGGCCATCGCGATCCCTGTGGTGAAACCGAAGTGGGACTGGTGCTCCCACAGGTCAATGGCGCCGCTGGCGATGTAGGTACTTTGATCCCAGATGATCGGCACGCTCTGGCGCTTGAGATGCTGCATCACCGGGTCGCGGCGGCCGAGTGTCGGGGCAAAGTAGGCGTCAACATAGGCGGCCGGGGTGTTGTCGACGATGATGAATTCGCTTTGGCCGAGGCCCCTGTCGACAACTGTGGTGGCCGACACGGTCTCGAAACCCAGCCCCTGCGTGAAGCGCACGACGGCGTCGCGGAACTCTTCGCGGTTCCGCGCTTCAAGGACTGCCGTGTAGCCAGTCGGAAGCAGCATCCGTTGATCACGCTCCACGTGCAAATGGCGCACGCAAACTAGGGGCCCTGACAGGGTTTACAGCTTTCGGCGGAAGCGGCGATGACGAAACATGAGCACCATGCAAACCAGCACCGCACTCCGCCATTCACCCCCTCCGCCCTCCATCACGCCCGCGGTCGCACCGTGGACCTTGCGGGCGTGGCCTCCTTTATTGTGGCAGGCAGGGGAGACACCGGGCGCCCGGTTCCGGCACCTTGGCACACGGATCACGTTCACGGGCGACCGCATGGTGCGCATGGCCGGCCAGACGCTCTGGGGGGGCAGCCTGGACGACGGCGACGCCGGTGTCGCCTGGGACTGGGTTCAGATCTCGCGCGGCGTGGTCGCGCTGGCCGACCCGATGTCGGTGGTGACCAACCTGCGCCTGGTGGGCGACGAGGGCGAGGTGCTCACCGCGCTGCAGTCGTCGCTGTACCTGAACGCCCTGGTGCACGGCCTGCCGTGGCAGTCCGAGGTGGAACGCGCGCTGCGCGGCGCGCCGAATTGAGCGCGCTGCTGTGACGTTGTCGGCGTCGTCAGCGCCGGCCGCAGCTCAGACGTTCAGCGCCTCAGCAATTCAACACCTCAGCGCACCGCCGCCGTCTTCAGCGTGCGCGCCACGTAGGCCACCGCCAGCACCGTCAGCGCGATGCACACGCCCAGCGGCACGGCGTGTTCCAGCAGCGCGGTGGGTTCACCCTTCAGCACACGGCCCATCAACGTCACCTGGGCCAGGGCCGGCACCCACAGGTGCCAGGCCTGCACACCCTCCTGGTTGAACAGCGTGGCCAGCGGCAGCATGGACACACCCAGCACCACGACGGTGGCATTGGCCTGGGCCTCCTTGAAGCTCTTGCAGCGGATGGCGATCGCCATCAGCAACGCGGCCAGGGCGCCGGCCAGCGGCAGCAGCAGGGCCAGGAAACGCAGCATCTCCGGGGCGCCGAAGCGGAACAGCGCCGCCAGCGTCTCGCTCTTGAGCAACCACTGTCCGGGCAGGAAGCTGAAACACGAGAGCACCGCGATCAACATGCCGACGCTGGCCACCGCGCCCCACTTGCCCAGCACCAGGGCCGTGCGCGCCGCCGGGTTCATCAGCAGCGGCTCCAGCGAACCCCGCTCACGCTCGCCGGCCGTGGTGTCCAGGGCCGCGTTCAGCGCACCGTACAGCACCGCCATCAGCACGAAGTACGGCACCATCGTGGCCAGTTGCGCCGCGCGCGTGGCGGGGTTGGCGATGTCGCGCTCCTCCACCTGCATGGCCTCCAGCGCCGCCGGCGACAGCCCGCGCACCGCCAGCCGCAGCGTGGCCTGCTCGCGGTTGTAGCCCTGCAGCAAGTTCACCAGGCGCCGCATGCCGGTGTTGGCACGCTGGTTGGCGCTGCTGCCCACCACCTCGACCACGGGCGCGTCACCCCGTGCGAGTTGGGCCTCGAAGTCAGCCGGGATCACCAGCACAGGGTCGCCGAGTTTGCTGTCCTGCAGCTGTTTTTCCCAGTCGGCCGGCGCGGGTTTGAGTGTGTAGGTCTGGCGCTGCAGGTAGTTCACCAGCGAAGGGCCATGGTCGAGACCGAGCACGACGATCTCACGCGCCTCGGCGCGTTTTTCCATGCCCGAGACCAGGGCCGAGATCAGCACCAGCACCAGCGGCCCGATGGCCACCGAGCTGAGCAGCACCATCAGCAGCGTGCGGCGGTCGCGCAGCGCATCCAGCAGTTCCTTGCGGAAGACGGTGAGGGCGTCGCGGATCACGATTGGCCTCCGCGGGCGCGTTCGTCGTCGGTGAAGGCCAGGTGCACAAAGGTCTCCTCGAAGTCGGTCTGCCCGGCGCGGGCGTTGAGTTCGGCCACCGTGCCTTCGGCCACGGTGCGGCCATGCGAGACCAGCACCACGCGGTCACAGAGGTAGGCCACCTCCTGCATGATGTGGGTGGAAAACACGATGCACTTGCCGTGTTCGTCGCGCAGGCGGCGCAGGGCCTCGCGCAGCGCGCGTGTGGCCAGCACGTCCAGGCCGTTGGTGGGCTCGTCCAGGATGATGTTGGCCGGGTCGTGCACCAGGGCACGGGCCAGCGCGGTCTTCATGCGTTCACCCTGGCTGAAGCCTTCGGTGCGGCGGTCCAGCAGGGCCTGCATCTCCAGCATCTGCGCCAGGGTCTCGGCGCGCTCGGCGGCCTGCTCGGCGCCCATGCCGTGCAGCCGGCCGTAGTAGACGATGTTCTCGCGCGCCGTCAGCCGCGGGTACAGGCCGCGCGCGTCGCTCAACACGCCCAGGCGGGCCAGGGCCTCGCGCGGCTTGCGGGCGACGTCGATGCCATCCACCGCGATGCGGCCGCTGTCGGGCTCGATCAGCGCCGCGACCATGCGCAGCGTGGTGGTCTTGCCGGCGCCGTTGGGGCCCAGCACGCCGGTGATGGCGCCGTCGTCGGCCGTCCAGCTGACACGGTCCACGGCCTGCACGGTGCGCGCCTTCTTGCCACGGCCCTGCACGAAGCGCTTGGCCAGGTCCTGCACTTCGATCATGACGGGCTCCCGGGTTGGATGGGCTGCCGTATGGGCTGGAAGACCGGCGGGCGCGGGATGGCCTCCACGCAGGCGGTGTCGACCTTCAGCGCGTCGGCGCCGGCTTCGGCGTCGATGAAGCGGAACAGCACGTCACGCATGCAGCCGATGCCCATCACACCGTGGCCCGCGTTGGGCACCACCACGTGGCGGGCCATCGGGCCCAGCGCCTGTGCCGTGCGGGCGCCATGGCGCGGCGGGGTCACCGGGTCCAGGCCACCGGACAGCACCAGCGTCGGCGCGCTGGCTGCCGGCATCTTGTAGAAGTCCGCCGGCACCACGCCGCGCGGCCATGTGGCGCAGGTTTCCTGGTACAGACGGGCGGCAAAGTCACCCAGGTCGGCGCCGGGGGCGTCCGTCGCGGCCGCCATGCGCGGCGCGTCTTCGGCGCAGACCACCGAGAAGTGCATGCCCTCGGCCATCTGGCCAAAACCACGGCGGCCGTTCAAGGCCCCGGCCACGCCGAAAAACGCCTCGAAGCGGCCGGCCGCAGCCTCGGCGATGGCCAGCGGCAGCGCCGAGGCCAGTGCCGGCGCGTACAGCGGCGCGCGCAGCAGCGCGCCGGCCATGTCGGCCGTCAACACCACCCGCTCAGGCAGGCCGGTGACCGGGTGCGTGAGCGTCACCTCCCGCGGTAGCGAGGCCAGCAAGCCCCGCCACTGGGCGCGCAGATCGGGGCTGCGGGCGCGGCAGGCGGCGTCGGCCTGGCACTGCGCCACCAGGGTGTCGAAGGCCGACTGGCCGTCGGTGGAGAAGCTGACCGGCAGCACCATGTCCGGCGGCGCCACACCGTCGATCACCGACCGGCGCACGGCCTGCGGGAACAACCGTTGGTACTCCAGCGCCGCACGCGTGCCGTAGGAGCCGCCCACCAGGTTGATCTGCGCCGCACCCAGGGCCTGGCGCACGGCGTCCACGTCGGCCATCGCGATGGTGGTGGTGTACTGGCGCAGGTCGCCGTGCGCCAGCTTCTGCAAGGCGTCGCGGCAGCGGGCCAGGCGCTCGCGCATCGCGGCCGGGTCGGCCTGCTCGCGCATCGGGCGTGTGGGGTCGGGCGCTTCGCAGGCCAACGGGGCGCTGCGGCCGGTGCCGCGCTGGTCGACCAGCACGATGTCGCGCCGGTTCGACAGCCGCGCCAGCAGGCGGCTCATCGGGCCGGCCAGCTCGATCGCACTCTGGCCCGGGCCGCCGGCAAAGAAGAAGACCGGGTCGGGCTTCTTGTTGCGCGCCAGGGCCGGCAGCACGGCGTAGTGGATGTCGATGCTGGGGCCGTCGGGCCGGGCCGGGTCGAGCGGGCGGGCGACGGTGCCGCACACAGCGTCGTGTTCGACACCGCGCAGGCGGCAGGGCTCGGGCAAGGCAGCGTCGGCCAGGCTGGCACCAAGGGCCAAGGCCAGGGGCAGGAGGTGGTGGGGTCTCATGGCGCCGCATTGTGGCGGCGGGGTCCGCCCCCGGCGGGCGGCTGCGGACGAACGGCCGGCCGGCGCGGCGAACGGCCCGCCCTGGCGGGCGGGCGGCGGCTCAGGCCGGGTTCAGGCTCGACTCAGCGCAGTTCAGGCCGATTTGGCAGCCGGCTTCAGCAGGCCTTGGCAGGCCTCGCGCGCCGAGGCCTCGACCCCCCGGCAGACACCGTCCAGCTGGCGCTGCAATCGCTGCAGCGCGGCGGCCTGCTTGCCGTCAGCGTTCCAGCTGACGAGCTTTTTGCCCAGCCGCTGCAGCGAACGCACGCTGCGGCCGCTGAAGGCGCTGCTGTCCTTGCCGGCCTCGGTGATCAGCTGCGCGGCGGTGGCCTCGATGCGCTTGCTGTCCTGCGGCGCCAGGTCCACCAGCGCCGTCAGGTAGCTGTTGCCCCATTGCAGCCGGGTGGCGGGCCCTTCGCTCTTGGCAAAAGCCTGGCCGTACCAGTCCAGCGCCTGCGCGGTCTGGCCGCGCTTGCGCGCGTTGCCGCCGAGCTGGCTCATCAGGTAGTAGGGCGAGTGGCTGCGGGCCAGGTTGCTTTTGAGCAGCGCATCGCTGTCGTCCCACTGGCCGACCTGGCCCAGCGCGTAGGCGGCGGCAGTGATCACGGCCTGGCGCTCGTAGCCGTCGGTGATCTCGCGGTCGTCGCGCGCCACATGCGTTTTCACCTCGGCCACCAGGGCGGCCGGCAGATCGGGCTTGATGCTGTCGCGCGGCTGGCCCAGGCGGGCCAGCGCGATGCGGCCGATCAAGGCCGAGATGCGGTCGCCACGGGACAGGCCGGCGTCGGCCTCCAGGCGGCGCAGGGCGGCGGCGAAGTTGGCCACCAGCGGCGCACGCTCGGCGCTGTCGTCGTCCGTCAGCGCGCGCACGATCTCGGCGGCTTCGTTGGCCAGCACGTCGGCATGACGGCGCGCCAGCGCCGGATCGGCCAGCACCTTGGCCACACGTTCGCGCAGCGCGGCGTCGGCCTTCAGGCCCTTGCCTTCGTCGCTGGCGGCCACGGCCTTGAGCCACAACCGGGTGCTGGTGTCGGCATCGGCGGCAGGGGCGGCCAGCGCCAGCTGGGCCAGCACGCCGGGCAGATCGGTGTCGGACACCAGCCGCTGCTCGTCGGTGCCGAACGAATAAAACGCCAGCATGCGCCACTCGCCAGCCGTCAGCGGCTTGCCGGCGCGGGCATCGGCCAGCACCTCGGCCACGGTGCGGCCACCGGCCAGGCCCAGCTGCAGCACGGCCATCATGCGCTCGGGGTCGGCTTCGCCCGGCAGGCGGGTGATCTCGGCCCCGGCCGGGTTGAACAGCACCACGGTGGGGTAGCCGCTCACCTTGAACCGGCTGCCGATCTTCTGCGCGCCGGGGCGGTCACCGTCCACGTGCACGGCCACGAAACCACGCGAGGCCTGGGCAAAGTCCTGGCGGTTGAAGAACGTGGCCTTCAGCTGGTTGCACGGCGGGCACCACGTCGCGCCCCAGTACATCAGCAGAGGCTTGTTCTGCGCCTTGGCCTGGGCAAAGAGCCGGTCGACATCGGCGTCCACCGCGGCGGGCAGCCAGGTGACGTTGCTGGACGGGGGGCCGATGGCGGCCTGGGCAGGGTTGACGGCGGGCGCGCAGATCAGCGCACAAATGATCGTCATGGCGCGCAGGGCAGGGGTCATCAGAGCTCCAGGGTGTGACACAGTCCCGCAAATTGTGCGCCGGGTTGAACCAATGTGTGTGGCGTCGCGTCAATCCGCACAGGGCAAAAGGCCGGTGGTGGCCTAGGATCAGCGGGTGAAACCATCGAACTTGAGCATGCGTGCGCGTGGGGCGGCCCTGGCCGTCGCCTTGTTGTTGTCGGCCGTCGGCAGCGGCGCGACGGTCAAGCCCGAAGCTGCACGCTTTTATGAAGACGCCTTGGTCCGCTTCGACAAGAAGGACTACAAGGGTTCGATCATCCAGCTCAAGAACGCGCTGCAGGTCGACAAGGAAATGCTGCCCGTCCACCTGCTGATGGGGCGCGCGCTGCTGGAGGATGGGCAGCCGGGCCAGGCGGAGATCGCCCTGTCTGAAGCGTACCGCCTGGGCGTGAACAAGGCCGAGTTGATCCTGGACCTGGCACGCAGCCTGTCGGACCAGGGCAAACAGGCCAGCCTGCTGACCGATGCGCGGTTTGCGTCGACCGGCCTGCCACCTGCCGTGCAGGCCAAGCTGGCGCTGGCCAAGGGTTCGGCCGCAGCCGACATCGGCAACCTGCGCGAGGCCTACCGCCACCTGGCCGAGGCGCGCAACCTGGCACCACGATCAGCGGACCCCTGGCTCGCCGAGTCCACGCTGCTGCTGCGCGAGCGCAAGTTTGAAGCAGCCTCGGCAGCGCTGGACAAGGTGGTGGCCCTGTCGTCTGAATCGGCCGCGACCTTGTACCAACGCGGCCAGATCGAACACCTCGGGAGCCGATTGCCGGCCGCCGTCGCGCTGTACACCAAGGCCCTGCGCCTGGACCCGGCGCACCTGGAGTCGCTGCTGGCCAGGGCCGGCGTGCTGATCGACCTGGGCCAGCACCAGGAAGCCGCCAAGGACGTGGCCGAAGCCCGCCGAGTGCAACCCGGTGACGCGCGGGGCCCGTTCCTGGGGGCGCTGCTGGCCGAACGCACGGGGGACACCCAGGCGTCTCGGGCCGACCTGAAAACCGTCACCGCACTGGTAGACCCGGTGCCTCTGGACTACATCAAGTACAAGGCGCAGATCCTGATGTTGAACGGACTGGCCCACTTTGGCCTCGGCGAGCGCGAAGCAGCGCTGCCATACCTCGAGGCCTACCACCGTTTGGACCCAACAGGGGGTGTCGCCAAGTTGCTGGCACGCATTCAGCTGATCAACAACAAGCCGGCAGCGGCCATCACGAGCCTTGATCTTTACCTGCGTGCACATCCTCGTGATCCGCAAGCCCAGACGCTGCTGGCCAGCGCCCACATGGCCCAGGGCAACCCTGGCCGCGCGGTGGCCATCGCCCGCGAGGCACTGAAGTCGGCCGACACCGCCGAGTTGCGCACCGTGCTGGGCATGGGCATGTTGCGCAGCGGCCAGGTGCGCAACGCGCAGGCCGACCTGGAGGCCTACCACCGCAAGAACCCCAAGGAAGTGGGCACCGCCACGCTGCTGGCCAACATCTACATCCGCCAGGGCCAGGGCGCCAAGGCGGCCGCGCTGATCGAACCCCTGCGCAAACAGGCGCCCAAGGACGTGGGCCTGACGGTGCTGCTGGGCCAGGCACGCCTGGCAGCCAAGGATGCGGCGGGCGCCCGCAAGGTGTTCGAAGAGGCGCTGGCACTGGCGCCCAACTCCAAGCAGGCCAGCATGCCCCTGGTGCGGCTGGACATGCTGGAGCGCAAACCCGATACCGCTGCCGCACGCCTGGGGCAGCTGCTTCAAATCAATGACAAGGACCCTGAACTGCTCTTCACGCTGGCCTCGGTGGAAGAACAGCGCGGCAAGCTGTTGGACGCCCAACGCAAGCTCGAGCGCGCCAATGAGCTCTCCGGCCCGCGCGACGCACGCGCCGGCCTGGCCCTGATCGACCTGCACATGCGCTACAAGCGGCCGGCCGAGGCCGCCGCCGCAGCCAAGTCGCTGACGGCCCGCATGCCGGAAGAAGTGAAGCCGCAGCTGGCGCTGACACGGGTCTTGTTGTCGCAAGGTGATCGCGAAGGGGCCAAGGCCGCTCTCAGCCAGGCAGCGCGTGTGGCCCCGCTCGAAGCCGAGGTGCAGGTCGAGATCGGCCTGCTGCAGATGATGGCCGGCAACCTGCCAGCCTCCGCGTACAGCCTGGAAAAGGCTTTGCAGGCCGAACCTGGGTTCCTGCCCGCCCTGGCCGCGCTGACCGAGGTCGACCTCAAGCGTGGCGATGCCGAGGTGGCCAGGAACCGTGCGACCGAGATCGTGCGCCAGCACCCCAAGCAGGCCATCGGCCACAGCCTGCTGGGCGACATCGCCTGGGCACGCGGCGACGTCAAGGCCGCCACAGCGGCTTACCAGCAAGCGCATCAGGTGGAGCCGAGCACCAACACGATGGTCAACGTGCACCGGGCGCTGCGCTGGCGAGACGGCCCGCCGGCCGCGCTGGCCTTCGGTGAGCAGTGGCTCAAGGCCAGGCCACAGGATGATCGGGCACGGGTGGTGCAGGCCGGCTTGTTGGCCAGTACCGGTCAGCCTGCCGTGGCGCGGCAACAGTACGAAGCCGTACTGAAACGGCGCCCGAACGACCCACAGGTGCTGAACAACCTCGCCAACGTGCTGCTGACACTGGACAAGGCAGCCGCGCTGGCCGTGGCCGAGCGCGCACTGGCCGCCGCACCCGCCGATCCGGGCGTGATCGACACCGCCGGCTGGGTGCTGCTGCAGAACGGTCAGACCGAGCGTGCGCTGCAATTGCTGCGCGATGCCCGGCTGCGGCGCCCCGCGGACCCGACCATCCGCTACCACTTGGCCGAGGCCCTGGTACAAGTTGGCAGAAAAGGCGAAGCGAAGGCGGAATTGGACGTTGCGCTGGCCGCGGCCCCTCGCTTCGAGGGTTCCGAGCAAGCCCGGACTTTGCTCCAATCGCTCCAGAGATGAGGGTCGCCAAGCGGGCCCAGCGGCTGTCGGAAATGCTTACAGTTCTGAAGTCGCCTTTGTCGAAGACTGCGTAAGTGCTTGATATTAAATAATTTTTTATCAGGCACACCGATTGCTTAGAACCTGTGACTGCTGACAAGCAGGCGGAGATCAAGATGAAGAAGGTTTTTGTGTCGTTGTTGGCCCTCGCGGGTGCCGTGCTGCTGGCAGCACCGGCCCACGCAGTGACCTACCAGTTCCTGGACGACACGCCCCCTGATGGCGTTTGCACAGGCTCTGGTACAAACGTCGGGAACAGCTACAGCTGCCAGGCGCAAGGCTCACAGACGACGTCCTTGACCGTCACGGCGTATTCAAACACCGGCTCCGGCGGCACCTTTGCTGCTGCGAAGGTGGGCGATTACGACGACGGGACCGGCAACGGGGACCCGGAATTTGACCAGTACGGCTATGGGGTCACCACCGGGACAGAAACAAGCTCTGGCGGCCAGCATGCGCTGGACAACAACGGAAACCTCGAGTTCTTCTTGCTGTCGTTCAACGAGAGCATCGCGCTGACGACGGTGCGGGCCGGCTGGATTCAGACCGACTCGGACATCAGTGTGTTGGCCTACACCGGCTCCGACGTGGCCAACGCCGTGTCGGCCGCCACCAGCTCGACAGCGAGCACACTGCTGAACACGGGCTGGGATCTGGTGCAGAACTATTCCGATATCGGCACCGGCGAGATCAACATCAACAGCCAAGCCGTGAGTTCGAGCTACTGGATCATCAGCGCCTACTCGAACACGTTCGGCAGCGACAACTGGTCGATGGGCAACGACTACCTGAAGCTGACCAAGATCACCGGCAACTTCACTTGCGCCAACTCCAACGACCCGAGTTGCGATCCGGCGCCGCCGGGCGTGCCGGAACCCGCCTCGCTGGCCTTGGTGGGTGCTGCGTTGCTGGGTGCATTCGGTGGCCGCCGCCGCGCGCTGAAGGCCCAGAAGGTCTGAACCGTCTGCGCACCTTGAAAGGCCAGCCTCGCGCTGGCCTTTTTGCTTTTCAAGGGCTTGGGGCTTGAAGCCAGCATGCAAAGCTGCGCAAACGCAGGTGGGGCCCGGCACCCTACCATGCTGCTCATGGACACCCCCACCCTGCACCACCCCCGCCCCGTCGAACGCCTGATCGCCGGCCAGCCCACCAGCGACGGTGCCGGCGTCAAGCTGGTCCGGGTGCTGACGCAGAACCTGCAGCGCCGGCTGGACCCCTTCCTGATGCTGGACAACTTCGGCACCGAGAACCCGGGCGACTACATCGGCGGCTTTCCCGACCACCCGCACCGCGGCTTCGAGACCATCACCTACATGCTCGCAGGCCGCATGCGGCACCGTGATTCAGCCGGCAACGAAGGCCTGCTGGAGCCGGGTGGCGTGCAATGGATGACGGCCGGCCGCGGCGTGATCCACAGCGAGATGCCGGAGCAGGCCGAAGGCCGCATGGCCGGCTTCCAGCTCTGGTTGAACCTGCCGGCGCGCGACAAGATGCAGCCACCGGCTTACCGCGACATCCCGAGCGCTCAGATTCCGCAGGCGCAAGCGCCTGGGGTCAGGGTGCACGTCATCGCAGGCCAGGCCCTGGGCGTGGCCGGCGCCATGCAGCGGCCCGTCACCGAGCCTTTGTATCTCGACTTCGTGCTGGAAGCCGGCGCTCACTTCGAGCAGCCTTTGCCGGCGAACCACAATGCCTTTGTCTACGTCTACGAAGGCACGCTGGACATCGCCGGCACCACCGTGCCCATGCAACGCATGGCCATCCTGGCCAACACACCGGGCGCCGATGGCGTGGCCTTGCAGGCCGGCCCGGCCGGCGCCCGTGCCATCCTGGTGGCCGGCGCGCCGCTGAACGAACCCATCGCGCAATACGGGCCCTTCGTGATGAACACCAACGAAGAGATCTTCCAGGCGGTGGAAGACTTCCGCCGGGGTGCGCTGGCCTGAACACCGGTTGGTCGACGGTCAGTCGACGATCTGCACACCCTTCCAGAACGCAACCCGGCCCTTGATCTCACGCGCGGCTTCGGTCGGCTCGGGGTAGTACCAGACGGCGTCGGGGTTCATCTCCCCGTTGACCAGCAGGCTGTAGTAGTGCGCCTGGCCCTTCCAGGCGCAGCCGGTGCGGTGGTTGCTGAAGGTGGTGTAGGCCTTGTTCAGGCTGGCCTCGGGGAAGTAATGGTTGCCCTCGACGACCACGGTGTCGTCGCTCTCGGCCAGAGTCACGCCGTTCCAGATGGCTTTCATAGGGGTCTCCTCAACGGTCCTTGGACAGGATGCCGGTCGGGTTGTCCACCGGACCGACCATGAACAGGCTGTAGACGGCACCGGCGGCCAGCGTGCGCTCGGTGGCGGTCCAGACGGTGCTGCTGCGGCCCAGCGCGGTGACGGTGAGCGTGGCGTCGGTGCTGGCATCCAGCTGCGTGGGCGTGGACGCGGTGCCGCCGGCCACACCGCCGGCGGCGGGGATGAAGTTCACCGTCAGCGCCAGGGTCGCGCTGTCCGCCAAGCCGGCCAGACCATGCACCAAGCGCAGCTTGGCCCGTGTGCTCACGGTCGGCGCGCGGTTGTCGTCGGCGATCCAGGCCGCGGCTGGCGCAGCGGCCGTGCCCCAGACCAGCAGCGTGTGGTCCGTGCCGCTGGCCAGTGTGGCCGCCGGCACGGTGACGGCCATGCCGTTGACCAGCACCGTGGCTGTGGTGGCCCCCGACGGCACCAGCGTGTAGAGCCCGGAGGCCGGCGAGCCGATGCCGGTCATCAGCGCGGTGCCGCCCACCGTGGCCGTGACCGCGCCACTGTCGGTGACACCGGCGATGGCGCGCACGCGGGCGCTCGCGCCGTCGAGCGCGGCAATCGCGCCCCGCTGCGTGATGACCAGGGCATTCACCAGCGCCCCGCCCGCGCCGGGCGTGACCACCACGGTCACCGTCTGCCGGCTGGCCAGCACGATGCCGGACAGGTCCAGGCGCAAGTCGTCACGGTCGCCGGCCGCGGTGACACGCAACCGCCAGGTCGCGGCGTTCACCTCGGTGAAGGCGCTGACGACACCGGCCGCGGCCGCGCTCTGCAGTGCCTCGGCGTCGGCGAGCGGCGCGTCGGCCGCCGTCAGGTAGACGTCGACATGGCCGGCGCCAGGTGCGGCATTCAGGACACGCACACGGGCCTTGCCACTGTCGGGCTGGTCGGCGTTGTCGTCCAGCAGCACGGCGGCCAGTGAACCTTCTGCACCATAGGCCACCAGCGTGTAGCGGTCGCCTTCGTTGAGGGCTGGTGTGGTACTGACCAACGCGGTGGTCGAGCCCGGCAGGGTGACCTTGGTGGCGGTTTCGTCGGGGTCGACCTCGGCGTAACTCGCCGTGCCGCCGTAGGCCACGCTGTTTTGCAGGCGCTGGTCGTCCACCACCAGGTCCAGCGCGCTGTAGCCGCTGCTGGCGTTGACCAGCCGCACCTGGGCCTTGGAAAGGTCTTCACCACCACCGCAGGCCACCACCACGGCGGCCAGGGCCAAGCCCATGCAACGCATCAGGGTTCTCAAGGTTTTGTCCTTGTTGCTGTTTCAGTAGCCACTCTAACCCGGTGGCCACGACAAAAAAATGGCGCCCGGGGTGACCAGGGCGCCGAAGGAGGAGTGGGTGTGCCCGATCAGGGCACGGATCAGACTCTAGGCAAGGGCCGGCGCAGGCACCAGGACCACGCGACAAGCGGCGCCCTGGGAAGAACCAGACGCGGTGTCAGCGGACGGGCGGCAGCGCAGCATCCAGTTCCCAGGCCAGCCACCACGACAGGGGCACCAGGCGCGCCACGGCGTCGGGCGGCAGTTCTTCGTTCACCCGCAGGCCATGCCGCAGCTCGTGGCTGGAGTCGAACCAGCCACAACCCGGGCAGTGCAGCTCGGCGGGCGGGGGGGTTTCGGGACGGACGGGGCGCCCGAGGGGCGCGGCGGGGGCCGCAGGCAGGCGGCGCTTGAAGCTGAACATGGCGGGCTCCGGCGGGTTGGCAAGGCAGGCCGCCATGGTCTGCTGCCAAGCGGCGCCCGGCCATCACCCCGGCGGCGGGCCGAGGGGGGCCCCCAGCCGGGGGCCCTCCTCCACGCCAGCCGATCTCAGCCGAAGGGCCGCACGCCGAACAACTTCGCGTGGGCCCAGAAAGCGAACACCGCCCAGACCACCACACCGAGCACCACCACCAACACCGTGGGCCCGGCCCGGCCGGCCGGGTAGACGGTGCCATTGGCCCGGTCGCGTCCGCGTGCAGCGCGAAAGCTCAGCGCCGCCCAGACCAGGAAGCCGCCGAACAGCAGCGCATCGGCCAGCGTGTTGTTGGCCAGCAGGTGCGCCAGTGCCCAGACCTTGACCGCCAGCACCATCGGGTGGTGCAGCCGGGCCTTGATGGCGTTGCCCGGCACGTAGGTGGCCATCAGCAGCACCATCGCCAGCAGCACCAGCAGCGCAGCCAGGTGGCGCGTCCAGCGGGGCGAGGACCACAGCACCACCGGGTCCAGCCGGGCCTGGCCGTAACCCCAGACGAGCAGCGCAAAGCCGGCCAGCGACACCACCGTGTACAAGCCCTTCCAGGCCTGCGGCCCGCGGGTCGCGATGAAGTTGGTGCGCCAGCCCTCGGCAAAGATGCGCGTGGAGTGCACGCCCAGGAAGAGCGCGAGGCCGAGGATCAGCAGGGTCATGGCAGGGCCGGGCAGACCCGGTCAGGCTGGAGATGCGCGACTGTAGCGCCGGCTGGGTATGCTCCCGGCCACCATGCCCCCACGCTACTTCTGGGAAGACTTCACCGAAGGCGCCGAGTTCAGCTTCGGCGAGGCCACGCCCACGCGCGACGAGATCATCGCGTTTGCCAGCGCCTACGACCCGCAGCCCTTCCACCTGGACGACGAAGCCGCAGCCGCCTCGCTCTTCGGCGGCCTGTGCGCCAGCGGCTGGCACACCTGCGCGATGACGATGCGCATGATGGTGGACGGCTACCTGAAGGACAGCGCCAGCCTGGGGTCGCCGGGCATCGACGAGCTGCGCTGGCTCAAACCCGTGTTCCCGGGCGACACGCTGCGCGTGCGCATGCGGGTGCTGCAATCGCGCCCGATGGCCAGCCGGCCCGGCGTGGGCCTGTCACTGCAGCGCTGGGAGGTGGACAACCAGCACGGCCAGACGGTGATGACGATGCAGGGCTGGGGCATGTACCGGCAGCGCGGAACCCTGGCCGCGGAATCGGGTCCTCCGGCGGCCGGTGATTGACGTTGTTGCCGGACAATCCCGTTTTTCCCTCCACTCCCACCCACTCAGACGCCCATGAAGCTCACGCCCCGACTGTTGGCCGCCACCCTGGCGCTGGCCGGCGCCGCCGCGCAGGCCCAGACCGCCGAACCCAAGGTCCTCAACATCTACAACTGGGCGGAATACATCGCCGAGGACACGCTCAAGAATTTCGAGAAAGAAACCGGCATCAAGGTCCGGTACGACAACTACGACACCAACGAGATCCTGCACGCCAAGCTGGTGGCCGGCAAAACCGGCTACGACATCGTCGTGCCCAGCGCGCACTTCGCGAAGACGCAGATCGAAGGCGGCCTGTTCCAGAAGCTGGACAAGACCCTGCTGACGAACTGGGGCAACCTGGACAAGGCGCTGCTGGAGCAACAGGCCAAGGTGGACCCGGGCAACCAGCACCTCGTCACCTGGCTCTGGGGCTACGTGACGGTGGGCATCAACACCGCCAAGGTGAAGGCCGCGCTGGGTGCCACACCGATGCCGGCGAACCCCTGGGACCTGCTGTTCAAACCCGAACTGGCGGCCAAGGTCAAGGGCTGCGGCGTCAGCGTGCTCGATTCCGCGTCCGAGGTGCTGCCGGTGGCCATGGCCTACGTCGGCCAGCCGCCCTACAGCCGGGATGCCAAGGCCTACGAACCCGCGCGCAAGATGCTGATGGCCGCGCGCCCCTTCGTCACGCGGCTGTCGTCCTCGGGTTACATCGACGAGATGGCCAACGGCCAGCTCTGCGTGGTGATGGGGTATTCGGGCGACATCAACATCGCACGCCAACGCGCCATCGACGGCAAGACCGGGCAGGACATCCTGGCCCTGGTGCCGCCCGCCGCGGCCACGCTGTTCTTCGATTCGATGGCCATCCCCAAGGACGCGCCGCACCCGAAAAACGCGCACCTGTTCATCAACTACATCCTGCGCCCCGAGGTGCACGCGTCGCTGACGAACAAGGTCTTCTACGCCAACCCGAACGCGGCGTCGAAGAAGTTCGTCAAGAAGGAAGTGGCCGACAACCCCACGGTCTTCCTGTCGGCCACCGACATGGCCAAACTCACCGCGCCCGACAGCGTGCCGCAGGACATCCGCCGCCTGCAGACGCGCATCTTCACGAGCTACCGGGCGAATGTGAAGTGACGGACGTGAAGTGAAGGACGTGAAGTGAGGTGAGGTGAAATGACCGACGCACAGGCGGTGCTGGACGTCTGGTTCGGCCCGCCGCCGCTGCAGGTTCGCACGGCCTGGTTCCGCAAGGACCCGGCCTTCGACGACAGCATCCGCGCACGTTTCGGCGCCACGGTGGAGGCCGCGCTGGCCGGCGAGCTGTGCTGGCCCGGCACCCATGGCCTGCTGGCGCAGACCCTGGTGCTGGACCAGTTCCCGCGCAACCTGTTCCGCGGCCAGGCGCGCGCCTTCGGCGGCGATGCCCAGGCCCGGGCGATTGCGCTGCAGCTGATCGACAGCGGCGCCCACCTGACGCTGCACCCGCTGCAGCGCTGGTTTGTCTACCTGCCGCTGGAACATGCCGAAGACCTGGCGCTGCAGGACCGCAGCGTCGCCTTGTTCAGCAGCCTGGCCGCCGACGCCGGCATGGCCGATGCGCTGGACTACGCCGAGCGCCACCGCGACGTGATCCGCCGCTTCGGGCGCTTCCCACACCGCAATGCCGCATTGGGGCGGCCCAGCACCGCCGAGGAACTGGCCTACCTGGCCACGCCTGGCAGCGGCTTCTGACGGCGCCTCACAGCCGCTCGGCGTGCCAGCGCAGGTGGTCCTCGACGAAGCTCTGGATGAAGAAGTAGCCGTGGTCGAAGCCGGCGTGCCGGCGCAGCGTCAGCGGCTGCCGGGCCGTGTCGCAGGCGGCCTCCAGCTGCTCCGGCAGCAGCTGCTCGACCAGGAATTTGTCGGCCAGGCCCTGGTCGACCAGGATGCCATCAGGGTACGGCGTGGCGGCCTGCGCCATCAGCGCGCTGGTGTCGTGCGCGGCCCAGGCGCTGCGGTCATCGCCCAGGTAACCTGAAAACGCCTTCTGGCCCCAGGGGCAGAGGCTGGGTGCGCTGATCGGTGCAAACGCCGACAGCGACTTGAAGCGGCCCGCGTGCCGCAGCGCCAGCGTCAAGGCGCCATGGCCGCCCATCGAATGGCCGGTGATGCCGGTGCGCGCAGGGTCCAGGCCCAGGGTCTGCTGCACGGCGGGCAGCCACTCCTGCAGCAGCCAGCTTTCCATGCGGAAGTGCCGGGCCCAGGGCGCGGCCGTCGCGTCCAGGTAGAAGCTGGCGGCGGTGCCGAAGTCCCAGGCCGCGTCCACGCCTTCGATGCCGGTGGCGCGCGGGCTGGTGTCGGGCATCAGCAGCGTCAGGCCCAGCTGGGCCGCCACACGCTGCGCGCCGGCCTTGATGGCAAACGTCTCTTCGTTGCAGGTCAGGCCCGCCAGGCAGACCAGCGACGCGCCACTGGGCCGGGGCGGCTGGTAGACCCCGAAGCGCATCGGCAGGCCGATGGTGGCCGCCGCATGCCGCCAGAACGACTGCGTGCCGCCGAAGCACGCGTGCGCGGCCAGCTGCTCCATCAGTACACCACCACCGAGCGGATCGATTCGCCGCGTTTCATCAGCGCAAAACCCTCGTTGATGTCGTCCAGCTTCAGGCGGTGCGTGATCAGTTCGTCGATCTTGATCTTGCCGTCCATGTACCAATCGACGATCTTCGGCACGTCGGTGCGGCCACGCGCGCCGCCGAAGGCCGAACCTTCCCACTTGCGGCCGGTGACCAGCTGGAAGGGCCGGGTGCTGATTTCCGCGCCCGCCTCGGCCACACCGATGATGATGCTGCGGCCCCAGCCCTTGTGCGTGCACTCCAGCGCCTGGCGCATCGTGGTGGTGTTGCCGATGCACTCGAAGCTGTAGTCGGCGCCGCCATCGGTGAGTTGCTGGATCGCCTCCACGACATTGGGCACGTTCTTGGGGTTGATGAAGTGCGTCATGCCGAAGCGGCGCGCCATGGCCTCACGCTCGGGGTTCAGGTCGATGCCGATGATCTTGTCGGCACCCACCAGCTTGGCGCCCTGGATCACGTTCAGCCCGATGCCGCCCAGGCCGAACACCACCACGTTGGCCCCGGCCTCGACCTCGGCGCTGAACAGCACCGCGCCCACGCCGGTGGTCACGCCGCAGCCGATGTAACACACGATGTCGAAGGGCGCGTCCTGGCGGATCTTGGCCAGCGCGATCTCGGGTGCCACGATGTGGTTGGCAAAGGTGCTGGTGCCCATGTAGTGCAGCAGCGGCTGGCCGTTGAGGCTGAAGCGCGAGCTGCCGTCGGGCATCAGGCCCTTGCCCTGCGTCGCGCGGATCTGCTGGCACAAATTGGTCTTGCGCGACAGGCAGAACTTGCACTGCCGGCACTCCGGGGTGTACAGCGGGATCACGTGGTCGCCGGGCTTGAGGCTGGTGACGCCGGCGCCCACCTCGCGCACGATGCCCGCACCCTCGTGGCCCAGGATGGCGGGGAACAGGCCTTCCGGATCGGCGCCCGACAGCGTGTAGTAGTCGGTGTGGCAGATGCCGGTGGCCTTGATCTCGACCAGCACCTCGCCGGCGCGCGGGCCCGCCAGATCGACGGTTTCAATGGTCAGCGGGGCGCCGGCTTTCCAGGCGACGGCGGCACGGGTCTTCATCATGGGCAAGGCTCCTCAGGTCTGAACCCCGAACGCTAACCGATGCCGGCTACATCACCGTGGCGTGGGGGTGGCGCGGGTGATCCAGCGTGTCGGCGATCAAGCGCAGCGCGGTGTCGCAGTCGTCGCGGCTCAACGCGCCGCCCAGGCACACGCGCACCGCCTCGGGCGGGTCGCCATCGGTGCTGAAGGCCGGGCTGGCCAGCACCGCCACGCCCTGGGTGCGCAGGTAGGACGCAAACTCCACGCCGCGCCAGGCGCCCGCCGCCTCGCCGCCCAGCGGCAGCCAGAAGTGGAAGCCCTCGGGCTGGGAGTGCAGCGCGTGATGGCCCAGGTGCCGGGCCGCCATCGCCATGCGTGCCGAACATTCGGCGCGGATCGCCTGCAGCACGGCCTCGGCCGTGCCGTCGCCCACCCAGCGCGTGACCAGCGCGTTGGTCACCGGCGAGGCCATCACCGTCGTTGCCCGCAAGGCGCCGGCCAGGCGCAGCGCGTGGGTCACCGTCGGTGCCAGCACATACCCCGTGCGCAGGCCGGCGCCCAGGCACTTGGAAAAACCGGTGACGTGGTACGTGAGCCCCGGCGCCAGCGTGGCCAGGGCCGGCAGCGGCTTCAAGGGCAGCATGCCGTAGGCATCGTCTTCGACGATGGGCACGCTGTAGCGCAACGCCACATCGGCCAGCGCCTCGCGGCGTGCGCGCGAGGTGGTCAGCGTGGTCGGGTTGTGCAGGTTCGGGTTGATGAACAGCGCCTTGGGATGCAGCGTGCGGCAGGCTGCCTCGAAGGCCTCGGGGTCCATGCCTTCGTCGTCCATGGGCAGCGGGTGCAGCTGGATGCCGAACTGCGCCGCCAGCGCCTTCAGCCCCGGGTAGGCCAGGGCCTCGGCGCAGACCAGATCGCCCGGGCGCGCCAGCAAGGTCAGCAGCGCGGCCAGCACGCCATGGATGCCGGGCGCGACCAGGGTGCGCGCGGCGTCGGCCTGCGGCAGGCGCTGGCGCAGCCAGCTGGCGGCGGCATCGCGGTCCTGCGCCGTGCCGCCGAAGTCCTGGTAGCGCAGCAGCTGGTAGAGATCGGCCCGCGCCAGGGTCTCGCCTGCCGTCTCGCGCAGGCGGGCCACCAGGCCTGGGTCGGCCGGCTCGGGCGGCAGGTTCATCGTCATCTCGGCCGCGCTGCCGCCGCGCAGCGGCAGAGCCGGGCTGCGGCTCTTCACCAGCGTGCCCAGGCCCGGGCGCGAATCGATCAGGCCACGCTGGCGGGCCTCGGCATACGCCCGCGCGACGGTGGTGTAGTTCAGGTCCAGCAGCGTGGCCAGGTCACGCAGCGGGGGCAGGCGCTCGCGAGCGCTCAGCCGGCCGCTGCGCATGTCCTCGGCGATCAGGTCGGCGATCAACAGGTAGGCCGGGCGGTCGCCCACCGCCAGGCGGCGTTGCCAGTGGGCAAATCGTTGGGGCATGGCGGCTCCTGCGGCGCATTGATCGGGTGGTGCCGCCGACTTGATCGCATGGACCGTGCCCGCCGGAAACGGCCGCAGCGCCCCAGCAGCGTGCCTGCGCCCCATTGATCGGAGGCATTGATCGCATGGGCTCAGCCTCAAGCCGGTGCATGCCCCTCACACCCTTGCGGGCATCACCCGGGCGGTGTGGGCACGCCAGAGGGCGCCAGGGTTCATTGATCGGCCCTTGATCGCAGCCGATGTGCCGCCGCTGGCATGCGCGATGCAAAGAGCAAGGGGCGCGCACCCATTCACCCCCCCCCCCTGTTGTCCACGGAGTTCTGCCATGCCCAAGGTCACCCACCCCGCCCACGCCAAAGGCGATTTCCTCGTCGACTACGAAGAGAAGGTGTTCGAGGACGTCAAGTCCACCGTGCCCGGCGAAAAGGCGCTGGTCACCTTCCACACCGTCGCTTTCGAAGGCTCCATCGGCTTCGTCAACCTGCTGCAGGCCACGCGACTGCAGCGCAAGGGTTTCGACACCAGCATCCTGCTCTACGGCCCGGGCGTGACGCTGGGCGTCAAACGCGGCTTCCCGACGCTGGGCGACGAGGCCTTCCCCGGCCACCTGAACTTCAACAAGCAGATCGAGAAGTTCATCGGCGAAGGTGGCAAGGTCTACGCCTGCCGCTTCGCGCTGCAGGCGCTGTACGGCCACGGCGAGCCCAGCCTGATCGAAGGCGTGAAGCCGATCAACCCGCTGGACGTGCTGGATTGCATCCTGCTGCACCGCAAGGAAGGTGCCTTCATCCTCAACACCTGGACGCTGTGAGATGAAGATTCGTGCCGCGGCGGTGCAGATGGCCCCCGACCTCGAGAACGCCGGCGGCACGCTGACGCGGGTGCTCGACGCCATCGACCGCGCGGCCGCCCAGGGCGCCCAACTGGTGGTCTTCCCCGAGACCATCCTGCCCTGGTACCCGTACTTCAGCTTCGTGCTGCCGCCGGTCAGCCAAGGCCCGGCGCACCTGCGGCTGGTCGAACACGCGCCGCGTGTGCCGGGCCCGGAAACGCAGGCCGTGGCCGAGCGGGCGCGCCGGCACGGCATCGTCGTCGTGCTGGGTGTGAACGAACGTGACCACGGCAGCCTGTACAACGCCCAGCTGGTCTTCGACGCCGATGGCACGCTGCTGCTCAAGCGCCGCAAGATCACGCCCACGTACCACGAGCGCATGGTCTGGGGCCAGGGCGACGCCGCTGGCCTGAAGGTGGTGGACACCGCCGTCGGCCGTGTCGGCGCACTGGCCTGCTGGGAGCACTACAACCCACTGGCGCGCTACGCGCTGATGGCGCAGCACGAACAGATCCACGTGGCGCAGTTCCCGGGCTCGATGGTGGGCCAGGTCTTCGCCGACCAGATGGCCGTGACCATCCGCCACCACGCGCTGGAGTCGGGCTGCTTCGTCGTCAACGCCACCGGCTGGCTGAGCGACGCGCAGATCCAGGCCATCACACCCGACCCGGCCCTGCAGCAGGCGCTGCGCGGCGGCTGCCACACCGCCATCGTCTCGCCCGAGGGCAAGGACCTGGCGCCGCCGCTCACGGAGGGCGAAGGGATGGTGATCGCCGACCTGGACTTCGCGCTCATCACCAAGCGCAAACGCATGATGGATTCGGTGGGCCACTACGCCCGCCCCGAGCTGCTGAGCCTGGCGATCAACGCCACGCCGGCCCAGACCACCTTTGCCATGACCCGGAGCCCCGCCCATGAACCCGAGCCCGAACCCACGCAGCCTGCTGACTGAACTGCAGTCCTTCGGGCTGCGCCTGGCGGACCCGACCGCGGCCCGTGCCGGCGTGGCCAGCCGCCGCGGCGGTGCCGGCCCGTCGGACCACAAGGCGGTGACGGTGGACGGCCACACGATCATGGTGCCGGTGCACACGCACGCGTCAGCCGAGTCGCCCTTCGTGCTGCACGAAGCCGATGCCCAAGGCCAGCGCACGCTGACACGCGGTGCGATCCCGATCGCGCAGATCAGCTTCCCCAAGCAACCGCGCTTCTACGCGATGCAGACGCTGGACGGCGTGCCGTATTCGCACATCGCGCAGCTGCACGGCGCCGACGTGCTGGCCACCACGGTGCTGCAGAACTGCATCCGCTATGAAAGCCGGCGCAAGACCTGCAAGTTCTGCGCGATCGGCCAGAGCCTGGCCGCGGGCCGCACCATCGCGCACAAGACCCCGGAGCAGCTGGCCGAGGTGGCCCGCGCGGCGGTGCTGCTGGACGGCGTCAAACACATGGTGATGACCACCGGCACACCCAACGCCACCGACCGCGGCGCAGCGGTGCTGACCGAGAGTGCGTTTGCGATCAAGGCGGCCGTCCATCTGCCGCTGCAGGGCCAGTGCGAACCACCCGACGATGACCGCTGGTTCCAGCGCATGCACGCCGCCGGCATCGACACGCTGGGCATGCACCTGGAGGTGGTGACGCCGGCCCTGCGCGCCCAGATCATGCCGGGCAAGGCCACGGTGCCGGTCGAGCGCTACATCACGGCGTTCGAGGCCGCGGTGCAGGTCTTCGGCCGCGGCCAGGTCAGCACCTACATCCTGGCCGGGCTGGGCGACACACGCGAGGCCATCCTGGGCATCAGCGAAACGCTGCTCAAGATCGGCGTCTACCCCTTCGTCGTGCCCTTCGTGCCGATTGCCGGCACGCCGCTGGAAGACCACCGCAGCCCGAGCCCGGAGTTCATGCGCAGCATCCTGGAGCCGCTGGGGGCGATGGTCGCGGATGCCGGCCTGCGCTCGGCCGACATCAAGGCCGGCTGCGGCAAGTGCGGTGCCTGCTCGTCGCTGAATGTCCATGAAGGCTGACACCACGCTCTGCGAGCTGCCGACGGCATTTGCGCCGGCGGCATACCGCGTGAAATGGGTCGAACCCGGGGCCGACGCCGGCTGGGAGCTCAACCAGGCCCGCGCACTGCGCCGGGCCGTGTTCTGCGCCGAACAAGGTGTGTTCGTCGGCGACGACCTCGACCGCATCGACGCCCATGCGCAGACGCTGGTGGCCTTGTCGCTGGTGGGCGGCATGCCGGACCAGGTGGTCGGCACGGTGCGCATCCACGCCGACGAAGACGGCACCGGCATCTGGTGGGGCTCGCGCCTGGCGGTGCACGCCGCTTTCCGGCGCCAGGCGGCCATCGGCGCCACGCTGATCCGGCTGGCGGTGAGCAGCGCACACGCACGCGGCGCAGCGATCTTCCTGGCCCATGTGCAAAGCCAGAACCTGGGCCTGTTCCAGAAGATGCACTGGCAGTCGCTGCGCGCCGAGACCCTGCACGGCCGGCCGCACCACCTGATGCAGGCCGACCTGGCGATGTACCCGCCCTGCCACGACCCGCTGACGGGCTTCACCTGCCGGGCCCGGCCATGACGCTGGAAGCCTTGGTGGCCGAACTGCGCGCCAGCCGCGGCTTTGCGCACAAACGCGACATCGAAGGCGCGTTGACGCAACTGGCGCCAGCCTTCGCTGCCGGCATCGCGGTGGGCGACGACTGCGCCGCGATCCCCGACGGCCAGGGCGGCCACCTGCTGTTCGCCATCGAGGGTTTCGTCGAGGACTTCGTGCGCGCCATGCCCTGGTTCGCTGGCTGGTGCGGCGTGATGGTGAACCTGAGCGACATCGCGGCCATGGGCGGCCGCGCCACCGCGGTGGTGGATGCGCAATGGGCACCCGATGCCACATCGGCCGCACCGGTGCTGGCCGGCCTGGCCGCCGCCTGCCAGGCCTACGGCGTGCCGCTGGTCGGCGGCCACAGCAACCACCGGGCAGCGCAGGCCAACCTGGCGGTGGCCGTGCTGGGCCGCGCGCAGAAGCTGCTGACCAGCTTCGACGCCCGGCCGGGCGATGTGCTGGTGATGGCGGTGGACCTGCGAGGCGCCTTCGAAGAGCCCTACCCGTTCTGGAACGCCACGCGCAACGCGCCGCCGGCCCGCCTGCGCGGCGACCTGGCGCTGCTGCCCGGGCTGGCCGAAGACGGCCTGGCCGACGCCGCCAAGGACATCAGCATGGCCGGCACCCTGGGCAGCACGCTGATGCTGCTGGAAGGTTCGCGCGTCGGCGCCGTGGTGGACCTGGCCACCCTCCCCGCGCCACCGGGCGTGCCGCGCAGCCGCTGGCTGCAGGCCTTCCCGAGCTTCGGCTTCGTGCTCAGCGTGCGGCCGCAGCACCTGGCCGACGTGCTCGCGCGATTCCACGGCCGAGACATCGCCGCCGCCGCCATCGGCACGGTGACGGCCGAACCGCAGTTCTGGCTGCGCGACGGTGCCGAACGTGTGCTGCTGTGGGACGTGGCCGCCGAACCCTTCATCGCACCGCTCGCGTGACCCGATGAAGGTCGGCCTGCTCACCCATTCCGTCAACCCGCGCGGCGGCGTGGTGCACGTGCTCGAGCTCGGCACGGCGCTGCAGGCTGCAGGGCATGACGTGACGGTCTGGGCCCCGGCCGCCCCGGGGCAGGCGCTGTTCCGGCCCGTGCCCTTCTGTTTTTCGCCGGTGCCGCTGCCGGCCACGGCCCCCGCCGGCACGGCCAACCGCGTGGCGCAGCGCATCGAGGCCTACCGGCAGCACCTGGCCACGCAGGCGCTGGAGCGTTTCGACGTGCTGCACTGCCACGACGGCATCGGCGCCAATGCACTGGCGGACCTGGGCCTGCCCTTCGTGCGCACCGTGCACCACCTGGACCCGTTCGACGACCCGCGCCTGGCCGCCTGGCAGCAGCGCAGCGTCACCGCCGCGGCGCAGGTGCTGGTGGTCAGCGCGCTCTGGCAGCAGGTGCTGCAAGATGACTGGGGCGTGCACGCACAACGGGTGCACAACGGCGTCGACCTCACGCGCTACCGCGCTCGCCCCGACGCGTACGACGCCGACCTTTGCCGGCGCCACGGCCTGCGCCCCGGCGCGCCGCTGTGGTTGGCCGTGGGCGGCATCGAAGAACGCAAGAACTCGCTGCGGCTGCTCGAGGCCTTTTTGCTGCACCGCGCCGTGCACCTGCAGGCCCAGCTGGTGATCGCCGGCGGTGCCAGCCTGCTGGACCATGCCGATTGCCGGGCCCGGTTCGACGCGCTGCTGGCCGCCAGCCCGCACCGCGACGCCGTCGTCATCACCGGCCCGGTGCCGGATGCGGCGATGCCCGCGCTCTACCGCGCCGCCGACGGTGTGCTGATGCCCTCGCTGCGCGAAGGTTTCGGCCTTGTCGTGCTGGAGGCGCTGGCCAGCCAGACACCGGTGGTGGTGTCGGACTGCGCGCCCTTCACCGAATACCTGGCGCCAGGCGACGCGCACTGGGCCGACCCGGGGCAGGCCACCAGCATCGCCGCCGCGATGCAGCGCGCGCTGGACGCGCCGCCGCTGCAAAGCGTGCCCGCCGTGTGCCACCGCCACGACTGGACCACCAGCGCGGCGCGCCACCTGGACATCTACACCTCCCTCGCCGCCCTGGCCTGAACACCATGCCCCAGATGCACTTCCACCTGCAGTGGCCCGACGGTGACGTCTCGCGCTGTTACTCCCCCTCGCTGGTGGTGCGCGAGCACCTCACGGTCGGCCAGTCGTACCCGCTGCCGGAGCTGCTGCACCGCGCCCGCACGGCGCTGCACATCGGCTCCGAACGGGTGCGCGCCAAGTACGGCTTTGCCTGCTCGGCGGCGCTGGACCAGCTGCAGCGCATCGAGCAGGACGCCGAACGTTTCCGCGATCAACCCGGTGCGCGCGTCACCGTCACCGCCTTCGACCCGAGCGACGAATGACCATGAACATGCCCCACATCCCCGTGCTCATCGTCGGCGGTGGCCAGGCTGGCCTGAGCGTGAGCTGGTGCCTGAAGCAGCGCGGCATCGCGCACGTGGTGCTGGAAAAACACCGCGCGATGCACGTCTGGCGCGAGCGCCGCTGGGACAACTTCTGCCTCGTCACACCCAACTGGCAATGCCAGCTGCCCGGCTGGCCCTACCGGGGCGACGATCCGCACGGCTTCATGACCAAGCCGCAGATTCTGGACTACCTGGAAGGCTTCCTGCGCCACGTGGCCCCGCCGCTGCACGAAGGTGTGGCCGTGCAGCGCGTGCGGCCGCGCGAAGGGGGTGGCTTCGAGGTGCACACCAGCGCCGGCGACTGGACCGCCGACCAGGTGGTGGTGGCCAGCGGCGGCTACCACACGCCCATCGTGCCACCCTGGGCGGCGGCGCTGCCGCCCGAGGTGTTGCAGATCCACTCCGAGCAGTACCGCAGCACCACGCAGTTGCCGCCGGGCGCGGTGCTGGTGGTGGGCTGCGGGCAGTCGGGCGCGCAGATCGCCGAAGACCTGCACCTCGCAGGGCGGCCGGTGCACCTGGCCACCGGCCCGGCACCGCGCTGCGCCCGCTTCTACCGTGGCCGCGACGTGGTGGACTGGCTGGCCGACATGCGCTACTACGAGATGCCGGTGACCCAGCACCCGCTGCGCGAGGGTGTGCGCGACAACACCAACCACTACGTCACCGGCCGCGACGGCGGGCGCGACATCGACCTGCGCCGCTTTGCGCTCGAAGGCCTGCAGCTCTACGGCCTGGTCGACGGTTACGCCGACGGGCAGCTGCGCTTCCAGCCCAACCTGCGCGAGCACCTGGACGAGGCCGACCGGATCTACAACGGCATCAACGCCAGCATCGACCGCCACATCGAGGCGCAGGGCCTCAGCGCCCCGCCGGGCGGTGTCTACACGCCGGTCTGGGCGCCGGCCGAGGAACGCACGGCGCTGGACCTGCGCGCCGCCGGCATCACCAGCGTGGTGTGGTGCATCGGCTTCCGGCCCGACTTTGGCTGGCTGCAGGCCCCGGTGTTCGACGGCCGCGGCCAGCCTGTGCACACACGCGGGCTGACGGCGGTGCCCGGGCTCAGCTTCATCGGCCTGCCCTGGCTGCACACCTGGGGCTCGGGGCGGTTCTCCGGCGTGGCCGCCGATGCCGAGCACCTGGCCGAGCATCTGGCCGATCAGGTGGAGCGCGCGGTGGCCGTGGCGGCCTGAGAGCCCGAGAGCCGGCGGGCGCCCACCCGGCGCCCGCTCAGGGCAAGGCCAGCAGCAGGAACCAGCCGCTGCCGGGTTGACCGCCGTCGTCGCTGACCAGCAGGCAGCGTCGGCCGTCCAGGCAGGCCAGGCCTTCCAGGTTCAGCGTGGGCGGGGCTGCAGCCGGCAGCGGCACGGCCCAGGCGGGCGGCGTGCAGGGCTGGGCACCGCCGCAGCGCGCCAGATCCACCCGGCGCAGCACGTGCTGGTGGGCATCCCCTTGTTTGAAGCGCTCCAGCACCAGCAGCTGGCCGTCGGGCAACAGCTCCAGGGCCTTGACGTGGGAGCGGGGGGCGGCGGCGCGCAGGTCCCAGTGGACGCCCGTGCCGCCGTACAGGCGGTGCACCCCCGGCGGCACACCCGCCAGCGGGCGCTGAGCAGCCGCCAGCCAGCCGTGCACCGGGTGCCAGGCCAGGCCTTCCACGCCGTTGTTGCTGCCGCGGCGAGCGTGGCTGTCGCGCAGCGGGGCCGGCAGCGGCTGGCCAGCGCCCAGCACACCGTCCGGCGAGACCGGCCACACCTGCGGCGCGGTTTCGTCGGCCACCACCAGCGTGGGCGCCGGCAACACCTGCCACGCCAGGGCCTCTGCGTTCAGCACCTGGCCATCGTGCACCAGCGTGTGCACGCTCAGCGGCTGCAGGCCGTCGATCAGCCCCTGCGACCAGCGCAGCTGCCAGCGGAACAGGCGCCCGCGGTCGGACACCGCCAACAAGGTCTGCCCGTCGGGTGACCAGGCCAGGCCCGACAGCTCGCGCGGCTTGACCCCAGCCGCGGCGGTGCCGGGCACCGGCAGCGCCTGCAGCAGGGTGGCGGCCACGGGCGGCACCGGCTGGGCCTGGGCCTGTGCAGACACCCACGGCAGCCAGCCCAGAAGGACCAATCTCAGCAGCTTCACCGCCACCACTCCGAACGAATGACCCACGAGCGGCCGGACTGGCCACGGGGCGCATCATGGGCCCGGGCGTGGGCCAGGGCCATGGCCATGGCCAATTGCAGGCGCACATCGGCGCTCCACCGCCATTCCACACCGCCCAGCGTTTCCTGCAACCGCCCGCCGGGCGAAACGTCCAGCCAGCTGCTGCGGATGAACCAGGTGGTGGCCGCAGCGTCGCCACGGACCGACGGCGGCGCACGCAGGCGGCCCTGCACGGCATCGATGCGCCGCAAGCCGCCGCGGGGTGACCAGGCCAGCAAGGCCACGACGCCCTGTGCGTGGTGCGCCTCCGGTCCATGCACCTGGCGCCCGACCAGCTCCAGGCTGGCCAGCCAGGGTGCGCGCAGCACCGTCAGGTCCAGGCCCCAGGCCTGCGCATGTGTGACATCGCCGCGTGGCGCCAGCGTGAGCCGGCGGCCACGCGGGTGTTCGGCCGTGCCGCGCACACCCACACGGCTGCGCAGGCGGCCGTCGTCGGCCACATCACCTTGATGGGCCCAGGAGAAACCTGCCAGCCAGGTGTCATCCCCCCGGGTGAGCCGCAGCTGCCATTGCGGCGCGCGGCCGTCCCGGTGCAGGCCGCTGGCCTGCAGTGACCAGAGGCCTTGTTCAGCCGGCCACCAGCGGCTGAGCGCCAGCAGCTCCGCGCCCTCGGCGTCGTCCAGCGCTGGCAGGCCGTCCCAGACCGGCGACGGCTCCGGGGCCAGCCGGGCGCTGGTGCCACTGGTGGGCGCCAGCCCGAAGGCGGGGTCGAAACGCCCAACGGCCACGGCCCAGCCCTGCGGTGCCTCCCGGCCACTGCGCCAGCTGATTCGCCATTCGTTCAGATCCCAGCGGCCACTGCTGCCACGCTGTGTGTTCAGGTCCAGCCGCCAGGGCCCGTGCGCCAGCCGGGCGCCCAGTTCGGCGCGCCGCAGCCAGGTGGCCGCCGCGCCCGGCTCGGCGTGCAGGCCAACAAATTGATCGTGGGCCAGCGTCACCCGCGCTTGCCAATCGATGGCCGGCTCCGGCCCAGGCTCGGCCCAGGCAGGCTGCAGCAGCAGCGCGGCCGGCAGCAGCCAGGTGGCGCACGACCGGTGCCCCATGTTCAATGGCCGCGCCGGTCCGCCTCTTGTTCCCGGCGCAGCGCCTCCAGCGCATAACGGTGCAGGAACACCGGCAGGAAGGCCGTGACCCGCGCATCGCTGAACTCCTCTTCCAGCAGCTCCACGATCAAGGCCTCGATGCGTTCGTCCGGCACGCTGGTGCCCAGCGACTGGCTGACCTTGCGCACGATGGGGCCGAGTTCCACGGGTGAGCCTCCAACCGCCGGGTTCATGCGGCGGCCCCGCCAACCTGCGGCAACGCCTGCAGCTGGGCCAGCGCCCCCAGCTTGCGCAGCGCCGGGCGAAAGCGGTTGAACTTCTGCACCGCCCCGGTGACGCTCATGCCCACGCAGTACTTGGAGCAGCCATTGGTGGGGTGCTGGTGCTGGCGCCGCAGGATGGCGTCGGCCAGGCCGTGGCCGTTGGCCGACTTGGTTTCGACGATGAAGACGTCGTCGTCGGTCTGGCGCTCGTCGGTGCCGAGGAAGCGGATGTGCGTGTCGATGGTCATGCGCTCGCCGCCCTCGCGCGCCACCAGGGTCACGCGCCGGTAGCTCATGCGCAGCACCGGCTCCAGCAGGCGGTCGAACGGGCGGCCGTACAAAGCCGCGTGGCATTGGCGCACATGGGCCATCGCTGCGTCGTCCAGGGTGCCGTATTTGTCCATGTCGTAGGGCAGACGCTTCTTGACCGTGATGCCACGTTTGTCCTTGAGCTTGACCTCCACAAAACACAGGCCGGCGTCCACGTAGCGGCGCACGCGCACCTTCATGCGCTGGCGGCGGCCCTGGTGGTGGTCGTGGTAACTGCGGCGCTCGGGGTCGTCGAAGTAGCAGGTGTCGTAGGTGAAGGCCCGCTGGCCGTCGATCTCCAGCACGTCGAACTGTTCGGCCAGGTCGGCCACGGCGTCCTGCAGCACGGCAGCGCGCACCACGTACTTGTTGTCCAGTCGTTCCAGCATGGCGGCCTTGCTGTTCAGGGCCTGCAGGCTGATGGGGCGGAAAGCAGCGAACAAGGGGTCCATGGTTCAGGCCTTTCGGTAGAAGACGGTGATGCGCGCCATGTCGTTGATGTAGTCCAGCGCGGTGATCTGGTAGGACATGACCTGCACACCCAGCCGGCTGGACAGGTCGGCCCGCATGCGGTCGGGCTGCGAGAGCGCGTGGTGGTCGATCTTGTCCAGCGTGATGCGGATGCCGTCCACCGACTGCAGCACACGCGGGTGGTCGATCAGCCAGGCGCCCAGCAGCACCAGCGCCGTGATACCGCCGGCAAACAGCGGGTCCGTGCCCTGCACCGAGTTGATGACGGCAATGGCCACGCTGCCAAAGAAGTAGGTGATCTCGGTCTTGCCGATGGGCTCGGAGCGCAGCGTGAACATCGCCAGGATGGCGAACAACCCAAAACCTGCCGCGATGCCGAACTCCACCTTGGACAGCACCGTCAGCACCGAGAAGATGAAGACGTTGAACAGCGCCGCCGCCGTCACCAGCTCCTTGTCGCGGTAGCGCCGGTAGTACAGGCCGAACACCAGGATCAGCATGGCCCCCAGGTCCAGGGGCAAGCGCCAGTGCAGGCCGCTGGCGATGAAGGTCTGGGGGATCTCGGTCATGGGACGGCCTTGTGGATGCTGTGGACAGGTGCGTGGGGGACCCGGGTCCGTCACACGCTTGTCACACAGAGCAGGGCCGCTCAGTGCCGATACATCAAACCGTCACATTCGTTTGTGACAGCGTTTCGCCGAAGAACCGGGCCACGTCTTCGGCCAGCCGGCCGCGACGGTCGCAGGCGGTGAACGAGTGGCCGGCGCGTGGAATGCGTGTCACCACCGGGGCCTGCGCGCGGCCGGCCGCGGCGAGTGCCTGGGCCCAGTTTTCGGCACGCGCCAGCCGGCTGCCACCCTGCCACGCGCTGAGGTCCGCGCTCTCGCGGAAGTGGCGGCCCGGCCCGTCGTCCTGTTCACCCACCCACAGCCGCAACGGCAGCCGCAGAAAGGCTGCGGGGTCTGCGCCGCCCAGCCGTTCGTCCAGGCCGCCCCAACCTTCGGGGTAAACCCGGGCGGCGTCGGGCCAGGTGTACCAACCCGCGGCGCCGACGCCCAGGGTGGCGATGCGGTCCGGGTGCCGCAGCGCAAAGCGGTGCGCAAACTGCGCGCCTGCAGAGAAGCCGAACAGGCCCCACCCGGTGCGCGCCAGGCCGTGCACGGGCGCCAGGCGTTCGACCAGCGCGATGAGCGCCAGGTCCGACCGCGTGCCGCGGCGCGGGTGCAGCAGCTGCTGGTAGCGGCGGTGGTGGCGCTCGTCGAACACCGGCACCAGCAAGGCCCAGCCCCGGGCCAGCACCGGCGGCGCCATCGCCGCGGCATGCTCCAGCGGCTGGCGCGTGAAACCGTGCACGCTGATGACCAGTGGCACCGGGTGCGCGCGCTCGGCCGGCAGCGCCAACAGGCAGGGCAGCTCATCCCGTCCCGCGGCGGGCAAAAACACGGTGGTGTGCATGGCGACTGGGCGTGTTGGCACGCCCTTCTCTTTATCTAGTGATGCAGCGGTTTGATCGGGGCCGCTGCAACGCCACGCACGGCCCAGGCGTCCTTCACCTGGCCGCCGTCCAGCACCCAGACCTCGTCGGCCATGGTGGCCAGCACGGCGTCCTGCGTGCTGTAGATCAAGGTGCCCGGCCAGGCGCCGATCAGCCCGGCGAGCGCCGCCTCGGCTTCCCCTGGCAGACAGGCGTGCACATCGTCGATCAGCAACACGGCCGGTTCGGCCATCAGCGCTCGGGCCAGCTGCAGCGCCCGACGTTCACCGTGGCTGAGGTTGCAACCCGCGTCGCGCACCCGCGTGCGCAGGCCCTGTGGCCAGCGCGCGAGCATCACGTCCAGGCCGGACAAGGCCAGGCAACGCTGCAACAGGGCCGGCTCCGGCTCGGCGCCGTGGTACAGCAGGTTCTCACGCACGCTGCCGCGCATCAGCGGCAGATCGGGCGACAGCAAGGCCACCGCCCGCGCACGCGCCGTCGGGCCCAGTGCGGCCAGCGACACCCCGTCCAGCTGCACGGCACCGTCGCTCAGCGGCTCCAGACCGGCCAGGGCCAGCAGCAGGCTGGTCTTGCCCGCACCCGAGGGCCCGCAGATGGCCACGCGGCGACCCGGGAGCACCCACGCATCCGGCCCACGCACCCGTTCTGCGACCACCGGCACCTGCACCCTCATCACAGCGGCGCCGGACGGCAGCGGCTCGCGGCCCGCCGGCGGCAGCGACGGCACGGCCAGAAACTCCTGCACACGCTGGCGCGCCACACGCGCCGCCACCCAGGTCTCCGCGACCCGGCCCAGGTCGCGCAACGGCCCCACCATCAACCCCACGACCACGGCGACCCCGAACACCGAACCGGCCTGGCCCAGGCCGGTGCCATGGGCCACCTGCCAGCCGGCAAAGGCCGCCATCATCAACGTGGCGCCCCCCGTGGCCATGGCCACCAGGGCGCGGTGGCGCCCCCGCCATTCGGCACGGGTCTGCAAGGCCTGCCGCAGGCGACGGTTCTGGCGCCGCAGCCGCGTGCGTTCTCGCTCGGCCTGACCGGCCATCTGCAAGGTGGGCAAGGCCGCGATGCGGTCGCCCATGGATGCCGCGATGCCGGCCTGACGGTCACGCGCCAGCACCGTCGCGTCGAACAGACCGGCGTGCAGGCGCCCGAGTGCCAACGCCAGCAGCAAGCTCAACACACCGACGCCCGCCGCCAGCAAAGGCGCCAGCCATGCCAGCAGCGCCAGCAGCAGGATCAGCGTGCTCCCGGCCACCAGCAAGGTGGCAATGCCGCGCCCGACCCATGCGCGCAGCGCCTGCACATCGCCGATGAAGCGCATCAGCACACCGCCGCGGCTGCGTTGTTGCGCCACGGCCAGGCTCAGGCGGGTGAGGTGGTCGAACAGGCGCAGGCGGACATGCGCGATGTAGTGCTGCGCCAAGGCCTCGGCGTCCACGGTTTCACGCTGGCGCAGCCAGGCCGATGCCGCCACGCCGACGGCCATGATGGCCAGCCACCAGGGTGCTGCGGGCGCCCAGGACCAAAGCGCCGCCGCAGGCTGCACCAGCGCGCGCACAGCCAGCACCAGCACGCCGGCCAGCAGCGCGCGTGCCACCCCGTTGCCCAACAAGGCCAGCAACCAGGTGCGGCGCTGTCCGGCAAAGACCGCCGGCAGCGCATCCGCCGGCAGGGTCACGCTGCCACACCCGCCGTGCGCCGCTGCGCCGCCTGCGCCCACAACCCACGAGCCGTGGCGGGGGCGCTGAGCTCGTCCAGGCCCAGCACCGGCAGGCCGGTCGCGAGGGCCGCTTCGGTGCGGGCCAGGGGCGAGCGTGTCAGGGTGCCGGCCAGCGCCAGCGGCGCGAGCCCGGCACTGTGCAACCACTGTGCTCCGGCGGCAGCACCCATGGCGTCGCCCGCCGAGAAGATCACGCCATCGACCAGGGCCTGGAACAGCGGCGACTTCAGCAACGCGGCCGTCTCGCGCTGGTACAGCCCATCGGCCACCTCCAGCACGATCGCGTCCACCTGCGGCTGGGCCAGGTGCGCCACCAGCAGCCGCGCGGTCGATTCCAGCTCTCCCAGGGACAGGCCGCAGGTCGACGCCCAACCGGCATCGACAAAATCCAGCACCGTCGTGGCGCCGGCGTCGCGCAGCAGGCCAGGGTCGTTGCCAGACCCCGTGCCGGTGACCTTGGCGGCGGCCACACGAAGCCCCGAGCGCGTCAGGCCGCGGATCAGGTAGGCCGCCGAGGTGGTCTTGCCGGCGTTCATCGACGTGCCCAGCGACACGATGGTCACCGGCTGGCGCTGAGGTACCAACACGGTCGGTGCGATGGCGCAGCGCGCCAGGTTGGCACGCACGCCGGACACGTCGCACAGCAGGCCGATCGGCTCGATCTCGGTCGGTGCACCGACACCGGCATGGCGCGCCACCACCAGCCCGGCCACGCCGCCACCGGCGGCCAGGTGACACGGCGCCAGCGACGCCGGCAGCTGGGCATCGAACTGGTCGGGTGCGTAGCGCGCCGCGCAGGCGACAACGATCTCGTCACCGACGAACAGCGCCGAGCGCCGGCTCACGGTGCTTTCCAGCGAGGCGTGTTTGCCCAGCTTGTTGACACGCGCCAGCATCAGGTCCCCCGCCTGGGGCACGGGTTGCGGGCCGGTCAGCAGGTGCGTCATCGCGGCCAAGGGCACGCGGCGCGTGGTGTAGGCGCGCTTGGCCTGCGTGATGCGAGCCGTCGAAGGGCCGGTGAGGTGGTCGGCATCCAGGAAGCTCAGGGTGGTCATGTTCAATCCTCGGCAAGGGTGGTCCAGTTGTTCAGTGGCGGCAGGCATCGTGCTCACCCGCCGTGCCTGACAGAGCGTCGGCGCCGTCTGTCACGTACACGTCACGGTTGCAACGAAGGGCGTCGCACAGTCGGCGCAACAGCCCCTGGTGCCAAAGGCGTTGCCAGTGGAACCGTCGGGCCATCGGCACGGCAGGCCTCAGCGCCACCCCAGCACCTTGTGGCCACGCTCCTTCATGCACAGGTCCACGTACTCGCGGTACACCGTGTCGGGTTCGTTCCAGTTCAGCACCACCGACGTCACCGTGCCGGCCATGGCGCCCGCCGCCGCGCCGCGGGCTTTTTCGTAGGCACTGCGCGAGCCGTTGACGACCGACTCCACGGCCTTGTCCACAAACGCCACGGCGCCCCGCTTGGCGGTGCCGGCGGACACCTTGGTGGCCTTGGTGCTGTTGATGCCCACCGAGGTTTCGGCCTCGGCCCGACAGGCCTGGAGGTCGGCATCGGCACGGGCTGCCACAGGCGCTGGCCCGACCTTGTAGACCACCGGGGTGGCGGTGCTGGCACAACCGGCCAACACGGCAGCGGCCGACAGGATCAGCACCAGGCGGGGGGACAGACTCACACGGGACAGGGCAGGACGGTACATCGGGTTCTCCGGTTCAAGGGTTGGACGCCGGACAGAGCACGCAGACCGCACCGGAAATACCGCAGGCCCCCATGGGTGCAAGTTCTGACGAAACGCAGGCCCCAAGTCGCGGTTTCGCGGCCGTGGCATGTATTTCTTCAGCGCGCGGGCGCTCAGTCCATCAACCCGACACAGACATGAGCACGATGACGCCCCCCTTCGTTTCAGACATCGGCTGCGCGCTGCACCAGAGCCGCACCCTGGTCGATGCACCCGAGGCGCTGGTGCTGCAGGCGGTGGCCGTGTTTCAGCAGCGCCCGCTGGCGGCGACGACAGCCCGGCCCTGGCGTCAACTCGTCGCCCACCTGAGCTTCGACAGCACACTCGCCGGCGCTGCCACGGCCGCCGTTCGGCACCACCAGGCGGACACCCGGCAACTGCTCTTCGAGGCCGACGGGCGAGAGGTCGAGCTCCGGATCTCGGCCGTCCCGGGCACCGACCGCTGGCACCTCAGCGGCCAGGTTCTGGGGCCGGAGGACAGTGGCTGGGCGTGTTTGAACAGCAACGACGGCTACAGCGCCGAATCCACCTGGAGCGATCTGTCCGAGTTCAGCTTTGAAGACGTGCCGCCCGGGCTGTGCACGGTGGTGCTCCGCGGTGGCGACTGGGAGTTGTTCCTGCCGGACCTCGCCATCCCGCGCGACATCTGAGCAGGTGTGATGTGAACCTGGTGGCACACAGAACATGGCCTCCGCGCTGGTGATCGATGCAGCCGACGCTGCGCGCAGCGCGGCCGAGGCGCGTGGCTGGGCCTTGAAGGATGCCTGTTATGCCGCGTGGCACAGCGAGCCCGCCCAGGCCAGCGCCAGCGCTGCGGCGCTGGCTGAACTGGCCAGCCACCACCGCGGTGGGGCGCTGCCGGCCTTGCAACACTGGACGGCCGGGATCGCCGCGCTGGCCACCGGGCAACTGACCGCTGCACTGGCGGCCCTGGAAACCGCGCAAGCCGCCTTCGAGACACGCGGCGACCTGCTGCATGCGGCGCAGACCCAGGTGCCGCAGATGGTCGCGCTGTCGATGCTGGGCCGCGACAGCGAAGCGGTGGCCCGCGGCCAGCTGGCGCTGACCCGCTTTGCCGACGCGGGGGACGAACGATCGGCCGGCAAGATAGAGCTGAACCTGGGCAGCATGCTGTTCCAGCAACACCGCCACCTGGAGTGTGAGCAGCTCTACCGCCGTGCTGCCGTGCGTTTTGCCCGGGCAGGCGACGACGAATACTCCATCGTGGCCGACATCGGGCTGGCCAACACATTGAGCTGGCAGCTGCGTTTCGACGAGGCTTTCCGCGTCAACACCCGCGCCCGCATGCGGGCCGAACAACGTGGCCTGGGCATCCTGGCGGCCCAGGCCGAACAGGCCATCGGCCGGCTGGAACTGCTGCGCGGGCACTGGCAGCCCGCCTTGCGCGCCCTGCTGAGGGCCAGTGCCCGGCTGGCGGCCGACCAGGCCCCGCCGCACCGCGTGCTGGATGTCGAAGGCACGCTGGCCGACGCCTACGTGGAAGTGCAGCTGCTGGCAGAGGCCGCGGAGCTGCAAGGCCGCGTGGCCCGCAGTGCCCAGGCGCTGGGGGCGCCCGCGGAGCAGGCCTGGGCCCTGTTGCAACAAGCGCGTGCCCTGACACGGCTGGGGCAATTGCGGGCCGCCCAGCAAGGCCTCGACCAGGCCGCGGCCCTGTACGCCGAACAAGGCAACCCCACGGCGGCGGCCTACACCGAGGTGTGCCGGGCCGAGCTGGCGCTGGCTGACAAGCGCCCTGCGGCCGGCCTGGCCCACGCCCGCCAGGCCGTGCTGGGCCTGGCCGATGACGGTGCGGGCGCCTGGGCCCAGGAGGCCATGGCGCTTGAAGCCCAGGCCCTGCAGGCGCTGGGCCGCTGGGACGCCGCCCAACGCGCCTTCCAGCGCCTGTTGCGCGAATCCCTGACACCGCTGGCCGTGCGGCTGCGCGGCCACATCGGCCTGGGCCAGCTGGCCGCGCGCGTGGACAACCGCGACACGGCGCGCGGCCACTTCGAAGCCGCGCTGGAACAACTGGAGCAGGCGCGCCGGCAGCTGACACACGACGAGTCGCGCAGCGCGCTCGGCCGCCTGGCAGACCAGGCCACGCAGGGCCTGGTGGCCCTGGCGCTGGCCGATGGTGAAGCCGGCCGCCTGCTGGTGGAGCTGGAACGTGGCCGTGCACAAGCGCTGGCGCTGGGGTTGGCGCGTTCCAGCAGCAGCCAGACCTTCGATCCGCAGTCCCAGCGCGTGCAATGGCTGCGCGACCGATGGCGGGCCGCCGTGGCCGAGGGCGACAGCGCTGGGCGCAGCCACATCGGCGAACGCCTGCAGGGCCTGGAGGCCGAGCTGGCCGAGGCGCAACGGCGCGTGGCGCTGGCCTCGGGGCCTGCGCCCGGTTGGCAGGCGTACCGCGGGCCCACCGACGCGCGTGAACTGCGACGCGCACTGCCGGCGGACACCGCCGCGCTGCTGCTGTCGCTGCAGGGCAACCGCCTGGTGGCCTGTGTCGTGCGGCCGGATGCCATCATGCATGGCATCGTGGAGCAGCCCGAACTGGCACAACGTGTGCGCAGCCTGCGGTTCCAGATCGAGACCCCGCGCTTCGGCGGCAGCCAGCGGCTGCAGCAGCATGCCGAGCAACTGCAGGCCCGCAGCCTGCGCCAGCTGCAGGCCTTGTACCAGGCCGTCTGGGCGCCCTGGGCCCCGCTGCTGGGCGTGGCCCGGCGAATCGTGCTGGTGCCTGATGGACCGCTGCACTACCTGCCCTGGGCCGCGCTGCACGACGGACAACACTTCCTGCAGCAGCGCCACGAGCTGGTCATGGCCCCCAGCCTGGGCACCTGGCTGCACCTGCAACAGCAACCGGACCCCAGCACGCACCGGACACTGGTGGTCGGCGCCGCCGACCCGGCGCTGGTGCATGTGTCGGCCGAGGTTCAGGCGGTGGCGCAGACCTGCCGCGTGCCGCCCGTGCTGCTGCAGGGCCCGCAGGCCACCGCAGCGGCCGTGCTGGCCGCTGCGCGCCACGCCGACGTGCTGCACCTGGCCTGCCACGGCCGGTTCCGGGCCGACAACCCGGCGTTCTCGGAGCTTCGCCTCGCCGACGGACCCCTGACGCTGATGGATGTGCGCGATGCCCAGCTGAGCACCCGCCTGGTCGTGCTCTCGGCCTGCGAGACCGGCCAGGCCCAGCACACGGCGGGCGGTGAACTGCAGGGCCTGGTGCGGGCCTTCCAGCTGGCCGGCGCCCACAGCGTGCTGGCCAGCCTGTGGCCGGTGGACGACGCCGCCACCGCCGGGCTGATGCAGCAGTTCCACGCCGGGCTGGCCCGCGGCCTGCGGCCCGCCGCCGCCCTGCGGCATGCGCAGCGACAGGCGGCCGCCGGGGGACAGCACCCGTTTTACTGGGCCGCGTTCCAGCTGCATGGCAAGGCTTGAGCGCGCCGGGCCGTCCCAAGGTCGAATTCCGGAGCGCGCAGTGCGAAGGTACGCCAGTGAGGCGCGCCACGCCCACCGGACGTATCAAAGCGCTGCATGGCCGCTCTGTGCGGCGCAGCTGTCACCCCGACAGGACCACGAGACCAACATGCCATCACCCTCGCGCCTGACCCTGATGACCGCGGCCGTGCTGAGCCTCGCCGCCTGCGGCGGTGGTGGCAGCCCCACGGCCGACACCGACCGCGTCCCGGCCGGGGCCGGGGAGGCTGGCGGCGCCGAGCTCATCGTTCGCCTCGGCGCCGTGGACGTGGCCAGCCTCGCCGCCAGCAACGGCCTGACGGTGCTGGACCAGTTTGGCCGTCGCCCCATCTGGCGCCTGCGGCTGCCCGCCGGCGGCGACGCCGCGGCGGTGCTGGAACGCCTGCGCGGCGTGTCCGGCGTGCTGAACGCCGAGTTGAACCAGCAGAGCCAGACCCCGGAGGCCCGTGCGCGCAACGTCGTCTGGGCCATCGGCGGCGACGCCGGCAGTTATGCCAGCCAATGGGGTCCGGCGGCGGTTCGGCTGCCGCAGGTCGAGGGCGTCGCGCCGGGCACGGGTGTGCGCATCGCCATCCTGGACACCGGCGTCGACATGACCCACCCCGCCTTGGCCGGCCGTCTGGCGCGCCGCGCCGACGGGCGTGTGCTGGGTCGGGACTTTGTCGACGGGGACGACGACCCGTCGGACGCCGGCAGCCGTGCCGATGCCGGCCACGGCCACGGCACACATGTCGCCGGCCTGGCGGCGCTGGCCGCCCCCGACGCGACGCTGATGCCGGTGCGGGTGCTCGACAGCCAGGGCGCCGGCAACCTCTGGGTGCTGGCCGAAGCCCTGGCCTGGGCGGTCGACCCCGACGGGGACCCCACCACCGACGACGGCGCCCACGTGATCAACCTCAGCCTGGGCACCGCCCAGCCAACGGAACTGCTGCGCCTGATCACCGCCAGCGTGACCTGCGGTGACGACGATGATGACGACGACGAAGACGGTGACGGCGAGGTGGACGATGACGAACGCGACGCCGCCGTTCGCTGCGCCGCCGGCCACGGTGCAGTCGTGATGGCCGCCGCCGGCAACGATGGCAGTGACAGCGTGTTGAACCACCCGGGCGCCGAGGGCGTACCGGGCAGCCGCGCCGTGACGGCCAGCAACGCGCAGCGCCAGCTGCCAGGCTTTGCCAACCGGGCCAGCCACGTCAAGCTGGCGGCGCCGGGCGAGCAGATCATCAGCACCGTGCCGGGTGGTGGTTGGGGCGTCTGGTCGGGCAGTTCGATGGCCGCCCCCTGGGCTTCCGGGGTGGCGGCACGGGTGCTGGGTACCCTGCCACCGGGTGGCGACGCCAGCCGCCCGACGCTGCGCCAATGGCGGCCGGAAGACGTGGCCAAGCGGCTGGAGGACCGCAGCGCGCTGCTGTGTGGCACCTCCATCCGGCAGTTGGATGCCGCCGCGGCGGTGCTGGACCTGCCGGGCGACGACACCCCCTGTCCTTGAACCGTGCGGCACAGGCCGGGTGTGCGCCAATGGCATGATGCATGGGTGGACCTCTCAGAACTCACCGATGCCGCCCTGGTGGAACGTTGCCGCGAAGGCCAGGCTGCCGCCTGGAGCACGCTGGTCCGGCGCTACCAGCGCCTGGTCTACACCGTGCCGCGGCGCGCCGGCCTGGGCGATGACCTGGCCGCGGACGTGTTCCAGATCGCCTTCCAGCGCCTGTATGAATCACTCGACCGGCTGGACGACGGCAGCCGGGTGCGCGCCTGGCTGGTCACCACGGCCAAGCGCGAGACGCTGCGGTTGCTGGCCGAGCGCCAGCGCACGACCACGGGCGAGGAGGCCAGCGACGCCATCGATGCCCAGGTGGACCCCGCGCCGCTGCAAGACGCCCAGCTCGCCGCGCTGCAGGACCTGGACCGCCTGCGCCAGGCCGTGGACCGCCTGGCCGCGCGCGACCGGCAGTTTGTGGAGCTGTTGTTCCTTCAGGAAGAACCCCTGGCCTACGACGAGATTGCGCGGCGCCTGCAGATGGCCGAAGGCAGCATCGGCCCCACCCGGGCCCGTTGCCTGGCCAAGTTGCGCAGCATCCTGGCCGAGATGTAACTGTTCTTGTATTTTCAGGGGGGTGCACATGCTCTGTGTGCCGACTGACCCGATTGGCTGGAGCCTCCGATGACACGTGCGACCCATTCCGACGACGACCTGACCGCCGCCCTGCTGCGCAGCCGTCTGCTCGTGGACGCGCCGGAGCCGGTGATCAACCGCGCACTGCAGCTCTTCCAGGCCCGGCGCCCGGCACCCGCCGCCTCGCCCCTGGTGCGCTCGCTGGCGGCGCGTCTGCAGTTCGACAGCGCAGGCCTCACCGCCCAGGCCGCCGGCGTGCGCAACGTGGGCGAAGACACACGCCAGATTTTGTTCAGCGCCGAGGGCCGGGATGTGGACCTGCGCATCAGCCCGGAAGGTGAGGGCTGGCTGCTGAGCGGCCAGGTCCTGGGCCCGGACGCGACCGGACGCGCGCAGCTCGCGGTGGGCGCCTACCGTGGCGACGTGGCCTGGAACGAGCTCTGCGAGTTCAGCTTCCAGGGTGTGCCCGAAGGTGAAGCCACCCTCACGCTGCAGGGCAGCGATTGGGAGATCGTGCTGCCGCTGATGCAGCTCCAGGCTGCGCGCCGACCCCGGTGAACACACCGGCCGTGCCGCTGCGCGCCCGGGCCTGGGCCCTGAAGGCGCGCTGTTACGAAGCCTGGCATACCGATCCGACACAGGCAGAAACGGCAGCCGACGAGCTGGCGGCCCTGGCCTTGGCCTGTGGTGAAGGCGAGCTGGAGATCCAGGCCCTGGCCGATTGGGCCGACGGCATCGCCAGCCTGGCCAAGGGCCAGCTGGCGCAGGCCCTGCTGCGGCTGGAGCAGGCCCAGGCCGGCTTTGCCGCGCTGGGCGACGCCCAGCACGCGGCCGAGACCCAGGTGCCGCAGATGGTGGCCCTGGCCATGATGGGCCGGGACGACGACGCCGCGGAACGCGCCCGCCACGCCTTGCAGCTGTTTTTGCAGACCGGTGACGAACGCTCCGCCGGCAAGATCGAGCTGAACCTGGGCACGATGCTGTCGCGCCAGGACCGGCATGCCGAGGCCGAAGCGCTGTTCCGCCAGGCGGCGGTGCGGTTTGCGCGTGCCGACGACGCCGAACACTCCATCGTGGCCGACATCGCACTGGCCAACGCCCTGACCTGGCAGTTCCGCTTCGACGATGCCTTGCGTGTGAATGCACGCGCGCGCATGCGGGCGCGGGCGCGCGGGTTTGCGATCTCGGCGGCCCACGCCGAGCAGGCCATCGGCCGCATCGAGCTGCACCGCGGCCGCTGGCAGGCCGCGCTGCAGGCCCTGGTGGCCGCCTGCTCGCAGCTGACGGCGGCCCATGCACCGCCGCAGCGCCGCATCGAGGCCGAGGCGGCCCTGGCCGACGCCTACCTGGCCGTGAACATGTTGCGCGAGGCCGTGCAGCTGTACGACCAGGTCATCGCCCAGGCCGACCAGATGACCGCCCCCGCCGAAGCCGCCTGGGCCCAGGTGCAGCGGGCCCGCGCACTCGGCCTGCAGGGTGAACACACCCGCGCGCTGGCGGGTTTGCAGCAGGCGCGCGCCCGGTATGTGGACCTGGGCCACCCCACCGCCCTGGCCTATGCCGATCTGTGCGCGGCCCGGGTGGCGCTGGAGGCCGGTGATGGCGAGGCCGCGCTGGCCAGCGCCCGCCGTGCCGTGCAGGGCCTGGCCACCAGCGGCATCCGCGGCTGGCTGCTGGAAGCGCGCACCCTGGAAGCCTGTGCCCTGCACGCCGTGGGGCAGGCCGACGAGGCCAGCCGGGTGGTCGCCGAGACCCTGGCCGCGGCGCCCGACCTGCCCGCGGTGCGGCGCCTGGGCCTGCGCCTGCTGGGCCGCATCGCCGAAGATGGGCAGCGCCTGGCCCAGGCCCGCGGCCACTACGAGCAGGTGCTCGCGATGGTGGACGACGAACGGCAAGGCCTGGACGACGACGACATCCGCGTCGCCCTGGGCGGCGACGCGGAGTTTGCACACGAGCGGCTGGTGCAACTGGCCGCTGCGCGCCTGGACCCGGCCGAACTGCTGCAGGCCATCGAAGGCGGCCGGGCGCGGGTGCTGGCGGCCAGCCTGCCGGGCGACACCCCGGCGCCTGCCCCGGCGGCCGAACACACGCAGCTGCACTGGTTGCGCGCACGTTGGCAGGAAGCCGTGGTCGAAGGCGACGACACCCGCCGGCAGACGCTGGAACACAGCCTGCTGGAAACACAACGCCGGCTGGCGCTGACCGGGCACACCGCGACGGCCGACGCCCGCCTGCGGCCCGGCCCGCAGGCCTTCCACACCGCCGCGCTGCAGGCCCGGCTGCCGGCCGACACCGCGGTCGTGTTGTTCCACCTGGCGGCGGACCAGGTGCATGGCGTCGTCGTGCGGCGCGACGGGCTCTGGCAGGTCAGCACCCCGGTGCAGGGCATGGACGAACAGCTGCGTGCACTGCGCTTCCAGTTCGACACCTGGCGCTTCGGGGCCAGCCCGTCGCTGCAGCGGCACGCCGCGCTGCTGCAGCAGCGCGTGCAGGCCCGGCTGCAGGCCTTGTACCGCCAGGTCTGGGCACCGCTGGTGCCCGGGCTGGGCGACGCCCGGCACGTGGTGGTGGTGCCGCACCGCGGCCTGCACTACCTGCCGTTCTGTGCATTGCACGACGGGCAGGACTGGCTGCTGGCGCGCCACACGCTCACCCTCGCGCCCAGTGCCGAGGTGTGGCAACGCCTGCAGAGCCGGCCGGTGCCATCGGCGGGCCCGGCCCTGGTCGTCGGTGTGGGCGGTCCCGCCCTGCCCTGGGTGGCGGCCGAGGTGCAGGCGGTGGCCGCGGCGCTGGGGCCGGGCACCCAGGTGCTGGCGGAAAACCAGGCCACGCTGGCGGCGCTGCGCCAGGCGGCGCCGCAGGCCCGGCTGCTGCACCTGGCCTGCCACGGCCGCTTCCGCGCCGACAGCCCGGCGTTTTCGGAGCTGCACCTCGCCGACGGCCCGCTGACGCTGATGGACCTGCGGCGCTGGCAGCTGGACGTGTCGCTGGTGGCGATGTCGGCCTGCGAGACCGGTGTCAGCCGGGTCGACCCGGGCGGGGAGCTGCTCGGGCTGGTGCGTGCGGGCCTGCAAGCCGGTGCGCGCAACGTGCTGGCCACACTCTGGCCGGTGCAGGACGAAGCGAGTGCCCACTTGATGAGCGGTTTCTACCAGCAGCTGCAGGCCGGTGCCCGGCCAGCCGCCGCGTTGCAAACAGCGCAACTCGCGCTGGCGCGCCAGGGCGCCCATCCGTGGCATTGGGCCGGCGTTGCGCTGCACGGACGGGGTTGAACCCCCAAACCCACCGATTCCGGGGGGCCTGACGTATCAGGCGGCGGGCAGACTGCTCTGTCCGTCAGGAGACACGCCCCCATGCACAACACCCTTCGCCAGATGGTCCTGGCCATCACCCTCGGCTCCGGTCTGGGCCTGCTGCAGGCTGGCGCGGCCACGCTGGTCGTCGTCGAGCTCAACCGTGGTGCCAGCATTGGCCCCATCGCCGCCGGGCTGGGGCTGACGGTGAAGGACCAGCTGGGCCGCCGACCCATCCACCTGCTGGAAATCCCGACCGGCACCGACCCCGGGCCCGTGTTGACGGCCCTGCGCCAGACACCGGGGGTGCTGCTGGCCGAAGACAACGTGGACAGCGTGTCACCCGAGGCCACCAAAAATTCGCAGTGGGCCATTGGCAGCGACGCCGGCGAGTACGCCGAACAATGGGCGCCCCAGGCCCTGCGCCTGCCCGAAGCCCACGCCCGCAGCACCGGTACCGGCGTGCGTGTGGCGGTGCTGGACACCGGCGTCGATCTGACGCACCCGGCCCTGGCGGGGCGTTTTGCCACCGTCAACGGCGCCGTGCTGGGGCGTGACTTCGTGGACGGTGACAACGACCCGTCCGAAGTCGGCAGCCGCGCCGACCTGGGCTTTGGGCACGGCACCCACGTGGCCGGCCTGGTGGCCCTGGCCGCCCCCGGCGCCAAGCTGATGCCGGTGCGTGTGCTGGGCCCGCAGGGCGGCGGCACAGCCTGGGCCCTGGCGCGGGGCCTGCTCTGGGCCGTGGACCCGGACGGCCAGCCCGGCACCGACGACGGCGCCCACCTGATCAACCTGAGCCTGGGCAGCACCCAGCCCACGCAGATGCTGGTGCGTGTGGTGGGCCTGGTGAGCTGCAACCTCGACGACGACGACGGCGGCTACGACCACCCCGCCTACCGCGCCGACCGCCAGCGCTGCGCGCGCAACCACGGCGCTGCGGTGGTGGCCGCTGCCGGCAACGGCGGCAGCCCGGATGAGCTGTGGTACCCGGCGGCCGAGGTGGTGAAGGGCTCACGCGCCATCGGCGCCAGCACCGCCCTGGGCACGCAGGCGGCGTTTTCCAACTACGGCGGCTGGATCAAGCTGGCCGCCCCCGGCGACCTGATCACCAGCACCGTGCCCGGCGGCGGTTATGGCGTCTGGTCCGGCACCTCGATGGCCGCCCCGCTGGCCACGGGCGCCGCGGCGCTGGTGATGGCCACGTTGCCGCCCGGCGGCCAGCCGCGCCGGGCGCCCCAACGCCAATGGCTGAGCGAGGACGTGCTCAAGCGCCTGGAAGACCGCAGCGCCCCGCTGTGCAGCGGCCCGCTGAAGGCGGTGGACGCGGCCGCAGCCGTGACCGACACACAAGCCCCGGGCCCGGCCTGCCCCTGAGGCGTGTATTTCCGGGGCGCCTGGCTGCTCAGTGGGGGTGCGCAATCCGCGCGGAACCACCAGGAGATCCCCGTGAAGACCCCATTTGCTCTCTGCGCCGCCGCCCTCGCGTCCGCTCTCGCCTTGGCCGCCCTGCCGGCCCAGGCCGAGGAGTTCCGCTGCACCGGCACGGTGGGGGCCGTGTCGCTGGTCAACATCTTCGTGCCCGACGGTGCCAGCTGCGTGCTGAACCGCACGCGCGCCCAGGGCAGCATCGTGGTGGGCACCGGCGCCACGCTGCTGGCCACCAGCGTGGCCGTGGTGGGCAACCTGCAGGCCGAAGGTGCGGCCGACGTCACCGTGACCGGCCGCTCCACCTTCGGCGGCTCGGTGCAGATCGTTCAGGGCGGCTCGGCCAGCATCAGCAAGGCGCGCATCAACGGCGACATCCTGTTCGACGAACAGACTGGTCCGGTGACCGCCAGTGGCAACATCGTCGGCGGCGTGCTGCAGGCCTTCCAGAACACCGGCGGCGTGACGCTGCTGAACAACCGCATGAACGGCAACCTGCAGTGCAAGGAGAACATCCCGGCGCCCACCGGCGGTGGCAACCGTGCACCGCTGAAGGAAGACCAGTGCGCGCGCCTGTGATGGCCTCATAGTGCCCCCAAGGGCTGGGCTGCGCCCTGCCCGCCCCCCGCGGGGGAGTCAGGTGCCCGGCAAAGCCGGTTCACCTTCAGCGCACACGCTGATCGCCCGGCGCGGGTATCGTCACCCGCATGAAAAGCCTGGGCAAACGCGCAGAGGGCGAGCGCCTCGAACGCATGCAGGCCTCGCCGCGCTGGGGCGGCGGGGGCTTCCGCAACCTGCACCCCATCACCCCGGGGCTGCGCGACCCCGCCGTGGCGATGCCGTCGGTGGCGCAGTTCCTGTGCGGCGGCGAACGCCGCGTGCCGCGCCACGCCCTGCCCAGCCAGGACCCGCGCCCGCTGTGGCTGCAGCCGCCGGCGAGCGGCTTGCGCGCCACCTGGCTGGGCCACTCCACCGTGCTGGTGGAAATCGACGGCCACCGCGTGCTGACCGACCCGGTCTGGGGCCCGCGGGCCTCGCCTTCGCGACTGGCCGGGCCTAAACGCTTCCAGCCGGCCCCGCTGCGGCTGAGCCACCTGCCGACGCCGGACGTGGTGCTGGTCTCGCATGACCACTACGACCACCTGGACTACCCCACGGTGCGCGCGCTGGCGCGGCACACCGCCGTGCCCTTTGTCACCTCGCTGGGCGTGGGTGCGCACCTGCAGGCCTTTGGCGTGCCGCCCGAGCGCATCACCGAGCTGGACTGGTGGGAAACCCACGCCGTGCCCGGCACCGGGCTGGAAATCACCGCCGCGCCGTCGCAGCACTTCTCCGGCCGCGGGCTGAAGGACCGCAACGCCACGCTGTGGTCGTCGCTGGTGATCCGCGGGCCGCGGCATGCGGTGTTTTTCAGCGGTGACACCGGGCTCACGAGCGAGTACGCGACGATCCGCGAACGCCTGGGGCCCTTCGACCTGGTGATGCTGGAGGTGGGCGCCTTCCACCCGGCCTGGGGCGACATCCACCTCGGCCCGGCCAACGCGCTGAAAGCCCATGCACTGCTGGGTGGCGGCGTGTTCCTGCCGGTGCACTGGGGCACCTTCAGCCTGGCGATGCACGCCTGGGACGAACCGGCCGACACCCTGCTGGCGCTGGCCGAGCCGCTGGGCGTGCCACTGCTGATGCCCACGCTGGGCCAGCCGGTGGAGCCGGCGCAGGCACCGGGCCGGGCGGCGCAGCCCTGGTGGCGTGCGGTGGACAGCGGCCAGGCCGCCCCGCCGCAGCCGGAGCAAGCACTGCCCGGCGCGATGCCCTGGCCGGTGGACTGAGCCTGCACGTGCAGCCCCGGAAGGGGTTGCACGGCGGGCAAAGGCCGGCGGGCGATTTCACGCCCGACGGCTGAGGCCACCGTTCGTCGCCTTCGTCTGCGCTTCATCCAGCGCCGCCGTCGGCTCGTCGCAGGTGGCTTTCAAGGCGCGTGGTGAACACCGATAGTTCATCCATCGCAACGCCACGCAGCCCCCAAAGGAACCTGATCATGACCACCCGCACCGTCAACGCCGCCGCCCTGATCCTCTCCTTCGTGATGACCTTCGGTGTTTTTGCCAGCGTCACCAGCCTGGCCGTGCCGGCCCACAGCGGCGCGCTGCTGGTGCAAGCCGAACAAGCCCCGCGCAGCTGACACCGCCACGCGCTGCGTGGCGCAGCAACGGCCCCGCCTTGGCGGGGCCGTTTGCATTCAGGCGCTGGACCGCACGCCGACACGGCGTCGCACAGCACCCAGGCAGGCCAGCCCCGCCAGCCCGATGAACAGGGTGGACGGCTCGGGCACCGCCGCCGCCTCCCGGTAGAACCACCCGGCGTAAGCGGCATTGCTCTGCGCCGGTGACACCCCTGCACTGACGCCGGCGCCGACATAACTTTCCCAACCACAGCTCGGGCCACTGCAGATGAAGGCCGCTTGGCCGGTGGTGTTGAAGCCCAGCTGGTCCAGGCCGTTCATGAAGCCGAAGCTGCGCAGGTCGTTGCTGCTGGTCTGCCCCATGGCCGCGATCAGCGCTGCCGCCCAGGCGTGGTCCTGCGTGCCATGGCCGTTCTGCGACAAGATCACAGCTTCAGCGGTGTTGTCGCCGTCCGCGACCATGAAGCTCTGGATCAGGTCGACCACCTCGTCGCGGCCGGCCCAGGTCCAGCCGGTGAGGTCGTAGCCGCTGCTGGCCAGTCCGGCGCAGGCGCCGGGTGTCTCAGTGGCGCTCTGGCAGACACTGTTGATCGAGTTCCAGCTGGAACCGGTCACCAGCGTCATGTCCAGCCACTCCCGGTTCTGGCTGTCGACGTAGTTGGCCGCTGGCGCTGCCCCGGCGAACCCGAGGCAGGCGGCCACTGCAAACACGAGCCTCAGCGTCGTGAAAATTTGTTGAGCCATCACAACGCACCCCGCGAGTTGCCCCGCTGGCAGCTTGTCCGCGCCTCGGGTGCTTGGGCGGTTGAGCGGCGCCACCAGCAGCCCACTCCCCTCGGTCAAGGGGCGCGGGAAACCCGGCCCGTTGTCAGGCCACAGGGGCCAGCCGCCAGAGCGAGGTGGTTTCGGCCACCCGCGCCAGGTGCAGCGGGTCGGTGGCATCCGAGGCCTTGGCGTGGCGCGGCCGGGTGTCGTGGCGGCCCAGCACCTGCAGGCCACCGGCGGCGATGGCGGCCATCAGATCGGCCCGCGTGCGCAGGCCCAGGTGTTCGGCCAGATCGGACATCAGCAGCCAGCCCTGGCCACCCGGGCGCAGGTGCGCCGCCAAACCGGCCAGGAACCCGGCCAGCATGCGGCCATCTTCGTCGTAGACCGCGCGCTCGATGGGCGCACTGGGCCGCGCCGGCAACCAGGGTGGGTTGCAGACGATCAGGTCGGCCTGGCCCTCGGGAAACAGGTCGGCCGCCACCAGCTGCACCTGATCGGCCACACCCAGGCGTTCGAGGTTCTCGCGGGCACAGGCCAGGGCACGCGGGTCCAGGTCGGTGGCCACCACCTGCGCGGCTCCTCGTTGGGCCAGCAGCGCGGCCAACACGCCGCTGCCGGTGCCAATGTCGAAGGCGACGCCACCGTCCGGCCCCCAGGCCGGCAGCGGGGCCTCGGCCACCAGCGCGACGTATTCACCCCGCAAGGGCGAAAACACACCGTAGTGCGGGTGGATGCTGGCGCCCAGCGCCGGCACCGGCACGCCCCGGCGGCGCCATTCGTGCGCGCTGGTGATGCCCAGCAGCTCGCGCAGCGAAACCACCGAGGCTTCGCTGACCGGCTCCGGCCCCCAGGCCTGGTTGCAGGCCTCGCGCACATCGGGGGCGCGGCGCAGGTCCAGCACCTGCTCGGCGTCCAGCGCCACCAGCACCGCGCCCAGCACCCGCGCGCGGTGCGCCTGCGCCTGGCGGTGGCGGTGGAAGGCGGCCGGGTCACCGGCGGCCAGCGGCGCCACCGGCGCGCGGCGCTGGTTCCGCTGCGGCACCCGGTCCAGCCGCCGGTCCAGCGCCTGCAGCATCTGCCGCGCCTGGTGGAAATCGCCGCGCCACAGCCAGGCCGTGCCTTCGCAGGCGGCGCGGTAGACGGTGTCGGCCGGCGTGGTGTCCTTGGCCAGCTGCACCTGCTGCGGCGGCGCGGCGCCTCGTTCAGAGCGCCAGCGCGCGCTGCGGGGCTGGCCGGCTTCCTGCCAGTGGATGAGCGGGGTTTCCATCCGGGGATTGTCGGCGGTGAACGGCAGCGGTTCATCGGCGTGGATGGCGCTTCATCCACCGCCGCCGTCGGCTCGTCGCAGACGGCTTTCAAGCCGCGTGGTGAACACCGATAGTTCATCCATCGCAACGCCACGCAGCCCCCAAGGAACCTGATCATGAACACCACTCGCACCGTGAACACCGCCGCCCTGATCCTGTCTTTCGTGATGACCTTCGGTGTCTTCGCCAGCGTCACCAGCCTGGCCGTGCCGGCCCACAGCGGCACGGTGCTGGTGCAAGCCGAACAAGCCCCGCGCAGCTGAGAAACCCACGCGCTGCGTGGCGCAGCAACGGCCCCGCTTCGGCGGGGCCGTTTGCATTTCAGGGCCACGCTACGATGGGCCATGCAACGCCGCCACCTGCTGCTGGGCCTGCTGGCAACGAAGCCGGCAGGCGCCCAGCCGGCCTTCGACACGCTGGCCCGCCACATCGAAGACGAGCTGCCCGATGTGCAGAGCGTGGTGGCACACCGGGCCGGCCAGGTCCGCTTCGAATTCCACCGTGCCGGCAGCGGGCCGCAGACGCTGCGTGACCTGCAGTCCGTCACCAAGAGCGTGCTCGGCATGGCCGTGGGCGTGGCGCTGGCGCGGCGCGAGATCACCAGCCTGGACCAGCCGTTGCTGCCACTGCTGCCCGAGCTGCAGGACGTGGCCGACGGCCGTGCGATGCGGGCGTTGAACTGGCGCCACCTGCTGGGCCTGACGGCGGGTTTTGACACCACCGCACCACTCACCCGCCGCCAGTGGGACGACCCGCTCGCCATCGGCAGCCGGCCCTTCGCCAGCACGCCGGGCGAACGTTTCCAGTACGACAACCACAGCAGCAACCTGCTGTCGGTGGCGCTGCAGCGGGCCGTGGGGCAGAAGACGGCCGACTACACCCAGCGGCACCTGTTGGCACCACTGGGCATCTCCGCGTTCGATTGGGCCACCGGCCCGCAAGGCCACAGCGTGGGCGCGCTGGGCCTGCAGCTGCGCACAGGCGACCTGGCCCGGCTGGGTGAGGCCATGCTGGCCGACGCAGAAACACCGCTGGGCACGGCCTTCCGCCAGGCGGCCACGCAGCCGCAGAGCGCCGGTGGCGCGCCGGGAGGCCTGCCCTATGGCCTGGGCTGGTGGGTGGTGCCGGCGCGCGAAGGCCAGCGGCCCACCTTCTTCGGACTGGGGTTTGGCGGGCAGTACCTGTGGGTGCACCCACCGCTGGGCCTGGTGGTGGCCGCCACATCCGTGGTGTCCAGCGCCAGCGTCGGCCGCGCCCAGGCGCTGGGCCTGATCCGCGGACGGTTGTTTACGGCCCTGACGGCGCGCTGAGGCTTGCGGTTCATCGGCGTGGATGGCGCTTCATCCCCCGCGGCCGTCGGCTCGTCGCAGACGGGTTTCGCGTTCACTGATGAACACCGATAGTTCATCCATCGCAACGCTACGCCGCCCAAGGAACCACACCATGAACACCGCCCGCAACGTCAACGCCGCCGCCCTGATCCTCTCCTTCGTGATGACCTTCGGTGTTTTTGCCAGCGTCACCAGCCTGGCCGTGCCGGCCCACAGCGGCGCGCTGCTGGTGCAAGCCGAACAAGCCCCGCGCAGCTGACGCCGCCACGCGCTGCGTGGCGCAGCAACGGCCCCGCCTTGGCGGGGCCGTTGTCATTTCAGGATAGACAACAAGGCGGTTTGCAGCGGCTGACCGGGCCGCAGGCCCAGGGCCGCCGCCGCGGCGTTCACGTGCGAGATGTGGCCGGCACCCCAGGTGTCGAGCGCGTCACCGATGCGCGCCGAATCGTGCGCCACCGCCACGGCGGCCGTGCCCGCGGCCTGCAGCAGCGCGAGGCCGGCAATGCCCGCCCCGTCCTTGCCGACACCGGCATCGTTGAACACCGCGCCGGCCAGCGGCAGCGCCAGCGCATAGGCCGCCGCACTGGTGCCGCCATGCGAGCCGCTCACGGCCCAGACACCGGCATCGGCCGCGGTCAGCTGCGTGATGCTGTCGATCAGCAGCACGCCCGGCACGGCGGTTTCGCGGTGCTGGCCACTCATGGCACCGGCCCGTTCATCGCCGCCGTTGGCGCTTCAGCGCGCCACGCTGACCATTCATCGCAGCGCGCTGGAAGCGCAGGCCGCACACGCCGATCATTCATCCATCGCCACACCGAACCCACCGCACAGGAGCCCACCATGACCACCCCCCGCACCGCCCGCTTCGTCTCTTTTGCCCTGTCCCTGATCATGACGCTGACGATCTTCTCCAGCGTCACCAGCCTGTCATCGCCGGAGCATGCCGGCCAGCTGCTGGTGCGTGTGAACAGCGAAACGCCGCGCGTGTGAACACGGTTCGGCGTGTCGCGAAACAAGGGGCCCCGCGGGGCCCCTTTTTCATGCGCGCCGTTCAAACGCGGAAGAGCTGTTCCATCTCGCGCCGCAGCGCATAGGCGCGGGTGGTGGTGTCCATCGCCACGTCGTCCCAGGTCAGGCTCTGGCCTTGTTTCACCGGCCGCAGCAGCTTGACGTCGTGCGCCAGGCCCAGCGGCAGGCCGCCCATCGCGGCACTGGTGGTGGCCGGCAGCAGCTTGCCCCAGACGCAGTAACCACCTTCACCGTCGAGCACTTCGCCCGGCTGCAGGTCGCGTTTGGCGGTGGCCACCACGTCGGCGTTCCATTGCGAAGCGGCACCGGTGTGTTCACCGCGCAGCGCAACGCTGGCGACACTGAAGCCCACCTCCAGCCCGATCAGATGCCAGCGTTTGTAGAGCGTGAAATAACGCCCGCTCGGGTCGGTGTGCGCGTTGTATTCCTCGAAGCAGTTTTTGACGTAATCGGTCTCGGCTTCGACCGTGACCCACACACCCATGCGGATGTCGTACGGGATCACGCGGCCATCGGTCTCCAGGCTGCTGATGACCTCGACCATGCCCTTTTTTTCGAGAACGCCGCCTTCGCTGCGCGGGCGAGTGACACGCGGGATGTCGGCCACGCTGGCCGGTGGGTAGAGCAGGCCGTTGCTGGGCACCGCCAGGCCGGTGGCGTTGGCCACGGCCGTGCTTTCGATGCTGGGTTTGGAGCCGTCGAGGAAGCTGTTGAACATCTTCGGGTTCAGCCCGCCGCGTGTGGCCTGCTCGGGCGTGAGGCCGTAGTAGCCCCAGACCGTCTCGGGTGTGCTCTGCGCAAAGTGCGGCAGCCACTTGTGGCCACGCCCGGCGGCCACGACCGGAAACCCGCAGGTGCGCGCCCAGTCCACCAGGTCGCAGATCAGCGCCGGCTGGTCGCCGAAGGCCAGCGAGTACACAACACCCGCCTCCTGCGCGCGCCGCGCCAGCAACGGGCCGCAGAAGGCATCGGCCTCCACCGTGACGTTGACCACGTGTTTGCGCTGCGTGAAGGCTTCCAGGCAGTGGTCCACTGCGGCGATGGGGTGGCCGGTGCATTCGACGATCACATCGATGGCCGGGTGCCGCACCAGCGCCAGCCAGTCGTCACCCACGTGTGTGCGGCCGTCCTTCAGCGCGGCGTCCAGGCTGGGCGCCTGGATGCGCTCGGCAGCCCAACCCACACGCGCCAGGTTGCGGCAGGCGGCCTCGGGGTTGAGGTCGGCGATGCCGACCAGGTGCACACCGGGTGTGCGCGGGATCTGGGCCAGGTACATGCTGCCGAACTTGCCGGCGCCGATCAGGCCCACGCGGATGGGCCGGCCCTCGGCGGCGCGCTGCTGCAGCTTGGCGTAGAGGGGCGTGCTCATTTGGCGAAGCTCAGTTCATCGAGGGAGGTTTCCAGCGCGCGGGCCGGCATGCCGTCGCGCCAGGGCAGATCGACGGCCACGTTGCTCAGCAGGCAGTCATCGGGCAGGCAGGGGATGGCGTCGAATTCGCGGTGTGCGATGTACTCCGGCCGCTTGAAGCGCCGGATGTGGTTGCTCACCGCACACAGGCTCAGGTAGACGCTGACGCGGTTCCAGGGGCTCAGGTTGCTGGTGGAGGCATGCACCAGGCAGCTGTGGAACAGGATCATCGACCCGGCCGGGCCCTTGGGCGAGACGATGCCGCCTTGTTTGCCGCCGGCCCGCTCGACCAGCTGCGTGATCAGCGCGTTGTCCACCGTCCACAGCGGGTAACTGGTGGTGCTGAGGTCGTGTTGGGCATCCACGACACCCTTCTTGTGGCTGCCGGGGATGAACATCAGCGGGCCGTTGAACTCATTGACGTCGTCCAGAAAGATGGCGACGTTCATGGCCCGCTCGGTGGGCATCAGGTCGTCGTTTTTCCAGGTGCCGTAGTCCTGGTGCCACTGCCAGACATCCCCTTCGAAGGCCATCTTGCCGTTGATCTTGAACTGGTGCATGTAGAGCTCTTCGCCCAACAGATCCTGCACTGGCTCCACCATGCGCGGGTGGCGGGCCAGCTTGGCATAGGGCTCGCTGTACAGGTGCGCGGCGAAGTTGGTGCGCACGGCGTCACTGCCCTTCTCTCGCACGTTGTAGGCCTCGCGCCGGGCGTACAGCGCCGGCACGGCCGCGTTCAGCGTGGCCACCTCGTCGGGCGTGAACAGCGAGGGGAAAAACAGGTAACCGTCGCGCTGAAACTGCGCGTGTTGTTCGGGGGTCAGTTTCATGCTTTGTCTCCGGCGTTGGCGGGCAGCGCATCAAGCGCGCGGCCCAGGTGGTGGCTGGCGTCGTCGCCATGGCGGCGCGCCAGATCGGCGGCCAGGTCGGCATCACCCGCGGCAACGGCCTCGGCGATGGCGGTGTGTTCGTCCCACACGGTGCGGCGCGCGGCGCCAGCCTGCAGCACGGCGCCCATGGCGCGGCGGATCTGGCACCAGTGCGGCGCCGCGCTGCGTTCGATCAGCGGGTTGCCGCTGGCTGCGTAGAGTGCGCGGTGGAAGGCCAGGTCGGCGTCGATCATCGCCATCACGTCGCGGCCCTTTGCGGCGGCCCGGCCGGCTTTCAGCAGCGCGGGGGGCAGCACGGCCCGGCGCTGCGCCGCCAGGCGCGCGGCCAGCGCATCGAGCGCACCGCGCACCGCGTAGACCTGGGCGATGCCGGCGGCGGACAGCGCCGCCACCTGCAAGCCGCGGCCCGGTGCGTCCTGCACCAGGCCGTCGGCCTTCAGCAGGCGCAGCGCCTGCAGCACCGGCTGGCGAGACACGGCCAGGCGTTCCGCCAGGTCCTCCTGCGTGATGCGTTGACCGGGGGCGAGTGCGCCGCTGGCGATGGCATCCACCAGGGCGCGGTAGACCTGGTCGACCAGGCCGGGCGCAGCGGCGATGCGGTGCAGTTCGGTGGCCATGGGCTCTGTACTCCGTATACAGACCATAGGCGAACACTGCCCTTGCAGCCCCCGTGCTTTCCCGCAGCCCGGTGTAAGGACGGCCGCGACCGAACGACGCAGCCTCTGACCGGTTCACCGAGCCGGCCTGAAAAGCCTCAACCCCCCACAGGAGTTCCCACCATGACCCGTTCCAACCCCGCCCTGGCCGCCGCTGCAGCGATGTTTGCGTTGTCCACCGCCGCATTCGCCGCCACCCCGCCGGCTGGCAGCAGCGGCCTGGCCGTGGCCGCCACCGACAAGGTGCACTGTTACGGCCTGCACAGCTGCAAGGGCAACGCCGATTGCAAGACCACGGAAAACGCCTGCAAGGGCCAGAACGCCTGCAAGGGCCACAGCTTCAAGGGTGTGGCCGCGGCCGAGTGCCTGAGCAAGGGCGGCACCATCGGTGACCTGGTTGCCAAGAAGTGACCTGATGTCCGGGATCTTCGGCCTGGGCCTGCGCACGGCGCATTACCGCGACTTCCTCGCGGACGAGGCGCCCGCGGTGGACTGGCTGGAGATCCTGTCCGACAACTACCTGGTGCCCGGCGGCAAGCCGCTGGTGATGCTGGACAACATCCGCGCGCGTTACCCGATGGCCATGCACGGCGTGGCCATGTCGCTGGGCAGCGTCGCGGGGCCGGATGCGCAGTACCTGCGCGACATCGCCGCGCTCGCACGGCGCGTGCAGCCGCTGTGGGTGTCGGACCATCTGTGCTGGACCGGTGTGCACGGCCGCCAGCTGCACGACCTGATGCCCCTGCCCTACACCGACGAAGCACTCGCCGTCGTGGTGCAAAACGTCAAACGAGTGCAGGACGCGCTGGGCCAGCGCATCCTGGTGGAAAACGTCTCCAGCTACCTCGAATTCAGCGCTTCGACGATGAGCGAAGCGCAGTTCCTGCACCACCTGTGCGAAGAAGCCGATTGCGAGCTGCTGCTGGACCTGAACAATGTGCACGTCAGCGCCGTCAACCACGGTTTTGACGCGGCCGAATTCCTGCGCGGCATCCCGCGCGGCCGCGTGCGGCAAATCCACCTGGCCGGCCACACCGACCATGGCGACCATTTGATCGACACGCACGACCACCCCGTGGCCGACCCGGTGTGGGCGCTGTACCGGCAGGCACTGGCCCGCTTTGGCCCGGTGCACACCATGATCGAACGCGACGACCACATCCCGCCGCTGCCCGAGCTGCTGGCGGAGTTGGACATCGCCCGCCGCATGGTGGCGGCGTGAGTGCCTTGCTCGCGCTGCAGACGGCGCTGCAGCAGCATGTGCTGGACGCTGCCGAAGGCATCCGTGCGGCGATCGCGCCAGGCCCCGGCATCGCGGTGGACCGCCGGCTGCAGATCTACCACCACGCCTACCGCGCACGCCTGGTCGAGACCCTGGCCGACACCTTCGGCCACACCGCCAGCTACCTGGGCGGCGACTGGTTCGAGGCCGACGCCCGGGCCTTCATCGAGACCCACCCGTCCACCCGCGCCAGCCTGCGCTGGTACGGCGCCGATTTCGCCGCCTGGCTGCAGCAGCGCCACCCGCAGGACGGCGACATCGGCGAGCTGGCCGCGCTGGACTGGGCGCTGCGCCGCGCCTTCGACGGCCCCGATGCCCCGGTGCCGACGCTGGCACACCTGGCCACGCTGCCACCCGAGGCCTGGGCCACGCTGGGTTTTGCCCTGCAGCCCACGGCCGAGCGGCTGACGCTGCACTTCAACACCCTGGCCATCTGGCAGGCGCTGGACGGCGACAGCACACCGCCCACCGCCGCGCCGCTGGCCGCACCGGGTGCCTTGCTGGTGTGGCGGCGCGACCTGCAGCCGCACTTCCGCACGCTGGGGCCGGTGGAGGCACTGGCGCTGACGCACCTGGCGGCCGGCGACAGCTTTGCCGCCACCTGCGCGACGCTGGCCGAGGCCTTCGTGGCCGAAGACACGGCGGCACAGGCCGGTGCGCTGCTGCGGCGCTGGATCGACGAAGGCCTGCTGGCCAGCGTCACAGGCTGGCCGGCAGCCTGATCGTGATGTGCATGCCCTGGTCGGGCGCGCTCTGCGCCTGCACCTGGCCGCCATGCAGGCCCACGATGCGGCCGACGATGGCCAGGCCCAGGCCGTGGCCACCTTCGCTCTTGCGGTAAAAACGTTCGAACAGCAGCGGCAACTGGTCGGCCGCGATGCCCGGGCCCGTGTCTGAAACGGCGACCACGACCTGGTCTTCCTCGTGCCGCGCGCTCAGCGTGATGTGGCCGCCGGCCGGGGTGAGCTTGAGTGCGTTGTCCAGCAGGTTGGCCAGCGCACGTTCGAAAAGCTCCACGTCCAGCGCAGCAATCACCGGATCGGCGGCGTGTTCGCAGCGCAGCAGGATGCCGGCCTGCGCCGCGCGGCCGGCAAACCGCATCGCCACGTCGTCCAGCAGTTCGCCCACGTCCATGGGCACCGGCTGCAGGCGGTAGGACGGCTCGTCCAGCAGCGCAAAGTCGGCCAGCGCCCGCACCATGCCGGCCGCGTGGGCGGTGTTGCGCAACGCCACCTGCAGCAGGGCACGGTCTTCGGCGCGCGCCGGGTCACCGGCCCAGCGGCGCTCCAGCGTCTCCAGCCCGGCGGTGGTGGCGGTGAGCGGAGAGCGCAGGTCGTGCGACAGGTTGCTGACACCTTCGCGGCGGAACTGGTCCAGCCGGCGCAGCCGGTCCCATTGCGCGTGCAGCCGCGCCAGCATGGCCTGGAAGCCGGCGCGCAGGCGGGTGAACTCGTCGTCGCCCCGCGGCGGCAGCGCGGCAGGCTGCACCTGTTGTGCGGCCTCGAAGCCGTCGCGCGCCGCGGCGTCCACCGTGTCGCTCAGCTCCCGCAAGGGGCGGGTCACGGTGCCGATGACCCAGGTCGCGATCAACGAGCCCAGCAGCACCACCACCACCACGCCCATCAGCGCGGGCCCGGTGACGCTGCTGCGCAGCAGGTCCAGCCGGCCGGCCGGCAGCGGCGCTTTCTGGCAGACGAGGTAGAGGTAGCCGGCCACCTCGTCGGCGGCCCGGATCACGGTGGCGCGCAGCGGCCGGGCTGCGATCACCGTGTCGGCGCTCATGTACTCCGGGTCGTCGCCCATCACGTAGGCGGCACGGGCACGGTCACCGGCCGTCATCACCGCTTCCTTGACCGGCGCCAGCTTGACCTTGAAACCGGGCGCCAGCGGCATCTGGCCGGAGCTGGCCAGCACGGTGCCGTCGGCCGCCAGCAGGTACAGCCGCGAGTTGGGCTCGAACAGCAGCAGGTTGCGCAAGAAGCCGGTGAACCCCTCAGGGTCGCGCATGTGCAGGTCCAGCAGATCGGGGTGCGTGGCCACCACACGCCCGATGAAGCCGTTGGCACGCTCCCAGGTGCTTTCGTGTTCAAAACGCTGGAAAGCCGTGGCCACCGTGAACAGCAGCGCCAGGGTGGTGGCCAGGCCGGTGAGCAGGATGGTCAGCGCCAGGCGCGCACGGACCGTCATCAGAGGTCCCGCCGGGCCGCCCCAAGGGACCTGGCGCCCCCTCGGGGGGCTGCGAGCGAAGCGAGCGAAGCGAGCGAAGCGAGCTGGGCGGCTGTCATGTCAATTCGCTGAACTTGTAACCCGCGCCGCGCACGGTGAGCACGAACTCGGGCCGCATCGGATCTTTCTCCAACTTGTTGCGCAGCCGGTTGATGTGGGTGGTCACGGTGTGTTCGTAACCGTCGTGGCTGTAACCCCAAACGGCGTCCAGCAGTTGCGCGCGCGAAAACACACGCCCCGGGTGCTGGGCGAAGTGCAGCAGCAGATCGAACTCCAGCGCGGTCAGCTCCACCGCCGCACCGCGCACGGCCACGCTGCGTTTGGCGGGCCAGATCTGCAGCGCGCCGTGCTGCAGCGGGCGTTCCGACGCGGAAGCGCCGGCCGCCGTTTCACGCACATCGGCGCGGCGCAGCAGCGCCTTCACCCGCGCCAGCAGTTCGGCCATCGAAAACGGCTTGGTCAGGTAGTCGTCGGCGCCCAGTTCCAGGCCCAGCACGCGGTCGAGCTCGGTGCTCTTGGCGGTGAGCATCAGGATGGGCGTGTCGCGTTCACGGGCGCGCAGGCCCTTGCAGACCTCCAGCCCGTCCAGGCCCGGCATCATCAGGTCCAGCACCAGCAGGTCGCTGGGCTGTTGCGCCTCAGCGGCCAGCGCAGCGCCGCCGTCGGGCACGGCGTGCACGGCATAACCGGCCTGCTGCAGGTTCATCACCAGCAGGTCACGGATGTCGGCCTGGTCTTCGGCCACGAGGATGCGACGGGGCATGCGGGGGGGTCGCTGCATGGCGCGGCACCTTACACCGATGTGATCTTCCCGTGATCTTCGGTGATCACCCCGTGAGTTCCGGCCGCGACAGTGCAGGCACACACAGGAGTTGCACCATGACCACCTTGACCTGGCCTGACCTGATCCCCCACCGCGGCGAGCTGGTGCGATACGCGCGCCGCAAGCTGATGGACCCCAGCCTGGCCGAAGACCTGGTGCACGACGTCTTCGAGGCCGTGGCCACGGGGCGGGCCGCGTTTGCCGGACGGTCGGCGCTGCGCACCTGGCTGGTGGGCATCCTCAAACACAAGATCGTCGATCTGGTGCGCGAGCGCAGCGGGCACGACCCACTGCCGGAGGGTGGCGACGACGACGCCGGTGTCGAACTGGTCTGCCCCCATGCCGGCCCCGAGGAGCAGGCCACCCAACGTGAGCGCCTGGCGCAGACGCTGCGCCGCGTGGAGGCATTACCCGCCGGCCTGCGCGACGCCTTTGTGCTGCGCGTGCTGCAGGACCGGTCGTCCGATGACGTCTGTGCCGCACTGAACATCAGCGAAGACAACCTGTTTGTGCGCCTGCACCGGGCGCGCAAGGCCTTGTCGGCCTGAAATCCGCACAAAGCCCTGGAACTGGCAGGGATCGTCACCATCTCAGGCTGCCGGGTCGCGCAGAATGCGGCCGCAAGTCAACGATGGAGACGCTTCGCATGAAAAACTGGTTCGTGGGTGTGGTGATGGCCGCCGTGGCGCTGGCCGTGGTGCCCGAGTTCGCCGACGCCAAGCGCCTGGGTGGTGGTGCCTCCAAGGGCATGCAGCGCAGCACGCCCACCCAGCCGGCGCAGAACACGCCGCCCAGCCCGGCCACACCCGCCAACCCGGGCGCTGCTGCGCCGGCCGCTGCGGGCGCCACCGCGGGTGCCGCGGCCGCCGCAGGCAAACGTTCGTGGATGGGCCCGATCGCCGGCCTGGCCGCCGGCTTGGGGCTGGCCGCGCTGTTCAGCCACCTGGGCCTGGGCGCCGAGCTGGCCAACTTCGTGATGATCGCGTTGCTGGTGGCCGCCGCTTTCTTCGCGTTCCGCTTCTTCATGGCACGCCGCAACGGTGGCAACACCGCCGGCCCACGCCTGGCGACGGCCACGGCCGGTGCCGGTGCCGGTGAGATGCAGCGCACGCCCTTCCAGCCGCTGCAGCCGCTGCAGCCGGCCCCGGTGCAACCCGTGCAGCCTACGGCTTCGGCCCAGCCAGCGGCCTTCACCGGCCTGGCCATCGGCTCCGGCGTCGCCGCGGCGCAGCTGCCGGCCGACTTCGACAAACCCGCGTTCGAGCGCCTGGCGAAGATGATCTTCATCCGCATGCAGGCCGCCAACGACACGGCCGACATCAACGACCTGCGCAACTTCACGACGCCCGAGCTGTTTGCCGACCTGCGCCTGGACATCCAGGAGCGTGGCCCGGCCGCCCAGCACACCGACGTGGTGGAAGTGAACGCCGAGGTGCTGGACTTTGCGCAGGAGCCCGAGCGCCAGATCGTCAGCGTGCACTACCAGGGCAAGGTCGTGGAAGCCGCGGGTGAAGACCCGGTGGCCTTCGACGAGATCTGGCACCTGGTGAAGCCGACCGACGATTCCCGCAACTGGGCCATCGCCGGCATCCAGCAGAAGGTCTGAGGACCTACTCGTACCGCCGGCCTGCGGCCAGCAGGTCCGGCGTGCCGATCAGCCCGTTGAGCTGGTCAAAATCCAGCATCTGCCCCCGCCACGGGGTGGTGCTGCCGGCGGCGGCCAGGCTGGCGTAATAACCCTGCAGCGTGTGCGCCACCGCGCGCGCAGTACCGCCCGGGAAGATCACGATGCGGAAGCCCCGGGCGCCCAGCTCGGCGGCCGATTGCACCGGCGTCTGCCCCCCCTCCACCATGTTGGCCAGCAGCGGGATGCGCTGGGCAAACCGTGCGCAGGCGGCGTCCATCTGCTCGGCGCTGCGCAGCGCCTCGATGAAAAGCGCGTCCACGCCGCAGGCCAGGTAGGCCTCGGCCCGGTCCAGCGCGGCGTCCAGGCCTTCGATCGCCAGCGCGTCGGTGCGGGCCAGGATCAACGTCTGCGGGCTCTGGCGCGCGTCCAGCGCGGCGCGCAGCTTGCCGCACATCTGTGCCACCGGCACCACGGTCTTGCCGTCCAGGTGGCCGCAGCGCTTCGGGAAACCCTGGTCTTCCAGCTGAATCATTGCCGCGCCGGCACGCTCGAAACCGCGCACCGTGCGCTGCACGTTCAGCGCGTTGCCGAAGCCGGTGTCGGCGTCGACGATCACCGGCGTGGCCACGCGTTCGGTGATGCGCGCCAGCGTGTCCTGCACCTCGGGGTAGGTCGTCAGGCCGACATCGCTGCGGCCCAGGCGGGTGTAGGCGATGGACGCCCCCGAGAGGTACAGCGCCTCGAAGCCGGCCTGTTCGGCGATCAGTGCCGAGAGGGAGTCGTAAACACCCGGCGCCAGCAGCGGGCGATTTTCGTGCAAGCGGGTCTTCATGCGAACACCTCCGTGATCGTTTGCGCGGCGATGTAACCACCGGCCACGGCGCTGAGCAGGCCGTTGCCCGAGAGGTAACCCCAGACCGCGTCACCGGACACCCCGCGCGCCGCGCCACCGGCGGCCAGCAGCGTGGGGAAAGCCGCGCCATCGGTACGCAAGACGCGGCACTGCGCGTCGATGGCCAGGCCACCCTGGGTGTGGAACAGCGCGCCGGTGACACGCACCGCGTAATACGGCGCAGTCAGCGATGCGCCGCCCAGGTCCACGTGCTCGCAGCCGATCAGGCGCGCCAGCGCGGGCAGGTCGGCCGCTTCACGCAGCGCACCCGCGGCTTCGGCCTCGCGGAAATCGGGGAACTCACGTGCCAGCGCCAGCTGCGGCGCGCTGAACACGTTCCAGGCCGTGGCGCCGGGCTGGGCCAGCACGTGCACTGCGGCTTCGCTGTACCCGGCGGTTTCGTCGTGGAAGCGTCGGCCCTGCACATTGAGCTGCACCCCGCCTTGCATCATCACGGCCCAGGTCATCAGCGCACCCTGCGGCACGACCCAGGAACCGTGGCCCTGGTAGCCGCCCAGGTCGGCCGTGGCGGCGCCCAGGGCCTGGCCGAAGTTGAGTGCGGTGCCATCGTTGCCGGCGTGGCCGGCAAACAGCGCGCCGCGCATCTCGGGCAGCAGCGTGTTCACCATCGCCGGGTTGCCGCCAAAGCCATTGCAGGCCAGCAGCACGGCGCGGGCGCTGAGCGTTTCTTCGGCGCCGTCGGGGCGTGCCACCGTCAGCCGCCAGCCCCCGGCCAGCGGCTGCAGCGCCGTGGCGCGCGCTTCGGTCAACAGATCGGGCTGTGCCGCGCGCTGCAGTGCGGCCATCAGCGCTGCGCCGGTGCGTTCACGCAGCGCGTGCATGCGGCGTGTGTGGTGGCCGGGGTAGAGAAAGCCGTCGAGAAGTTCGAACTGCACACCATGCCGCGCCAGCAGGTCCAGCGCCGGTGCGCTGGCGGCCGTGTAGGCCTGCACCAGGTGCGGGGCGGCGCGGCCTTTCGCCTTGGCCTGGATGTCGGCGGCAAAGGCCTCGGGGCTGTCGAGCACGCCCGCCTCGCGCTGCCAGCGGGTGCCCGCGGCCGGGATGAAACCGCTGGACAGCGCGGTGGAGCCGCTGGGCGTGGCGTCGCGTTCAATCAGCAGGCACTCGACGCCGGCCTCGCGCAGCGCGGTGGCCGCCGTCAGGCCGCAGGCACCGGCGCCGACGATGGCGACGGGGACATCGACATTCACTGGACGACCCTGTGTGCTGCGCACGCCGGGATGAGCGCTTGGGAACGGCCCAGCGCGCTCATGCGGTCGGCCGGTGCAGGTACTGCCCGCGCGGTTTGCCGATCACCTCGCCGTTCTCGAAGATCTTCATGCCGCGCAGGAAGGTGGTGGTCACGGCCGCCGACATCTCCAGCCCTTCGAACGGCGTGTAACCCTGCGTGGAGGGCGAGTCCTTCGCGGCGATGGTCCAGGTCCGGGCCGGGTCCACCAACGCGATGTCGGCGTCGAAACCTTCGGCGATGTCGCCCTTGTGGTTCAGGCCGTAGCGCTGCGCCGGGTTCCAGCTCGTCACACGCGCCATGTGGTTGTAGCCCATGCCGCGTCTGGTGCCTTCGCTCACCAGCGCCGGCAACAGGTACTCGGTGCCGCCGAAGCCACTCTTGGCCATCCAGATGTTGCCAAAATAACGCCGCGGGATCTTCATCTCCTGGCGGCAGCAGGCGTGGTCCGACACCACCCAGTCCAGCTCGCCGGCGAGCAGCGCCTCCCACAGGAACTCCACGTCTTCGCGTGGGCGGATCGGCGGGTTCACCTTGGCCAGCTCGGCGGCCTTGGAGCCGGTGTCCAGCATCAAATGGCCGATGGTCACCTCGCGCCGGAAGTCGATGTGCGGAAAGACATCGGCCATGGTCATCGCGGCCTGCACCGCCTTGCGCGAGCTCAGGTGCAGCAGGTTGATGTTGGGCAACGCGGTTTCGTTGGCGAGATACGCCGCGATGAACACCGCCAGGCCTTCAGAGTGCTGCGGGCGCGAGGCGCTGTACGCGGCCAACCCGCTCAGCGACTTGTCCTTTTCGACCAGCTTGGTGTAGGCCGTCATGATCTCGGCCGTCTCGCAGTGCAGGCTCAGCGAGATCTGGCGCGCCTTGTCCGGCATCGCCTCGCGCGCCGCCTGCAGGCCGCGCATGATGAACTCGAAGTGCGCGAGGTCGTAACGCTCGTCCTCGCCGATCATCAGGAAGTCGCGCTGCGAATCACTCTTGCCGTGCAGGCCGTGCGAGCCGTAGAACATGAAGATCTTGAAGCTGCTGACACCGTGTTTGGCAATCAGCATCGGGATCTCTTCGATGTGTTTTTTGTCCATCGGCGCCAGGTGGTAGCCGTAGTCCACGTGGAAGCGGTTCTTCGAGATCTTCAGCACCTCGGGGAAGAACTTGGCGTAGCTGCCGCCCTTGTTCAGGTAGTACTGGCCGGTGCGGAAGTAGTTCAGCGAGCTGGTCACGCCGCCCATCGCCGCGGCCTTGGATTCCGTCACCGCGTCTTCGGCCAGCGGCGAGTAGATGCCGGTGTGCATGTGCGCGTCCACCACGCCCGGGAAGGCCAGCTGGCCGCGGCCGTCGTGCACGGCCTTGGCGCGTGTGGGGTCGATGCCGGGTGCGACCTTGGCAAAGCGCCCGTCCTTGATCGCGATGTCGGCGTCGAACACCACGTTGCCGTGCGGGCGCACGACACGCACGTTTTTCAGGAGCAGGTCAAATTCAGGCGTGGTCATCGGGAGGCCAATCGTTGCTTGAGTTGAGGCAGCAGGCCGCCGGCTTCGACCATGTCGAGCAGGAAGCCGGGGATGGGGTCCAGCGGCAGTTGCTGGCCGTCGGCGCGGGTCAGGACCCCGGCGCGGGCGTCGAAGCGGATGGCTTCGCCGTCGGTGATCTGGGCCGCACGGGGACAGCTCAGCAGCAGCAGGCCGACGTTGAAGGCGTTGCGGAAGTACAGGCCGGCAAACGACGGTGCCACCACCGCCGCCACGCCCAGGTGCACCAGCACGCTGGCCGCCTGCTCGCGCGAGGAGCCGATGCCAAAGCCCGGCCCGGCCACGACCACGTCGCCCGCCCGCACACCACGTGCAAACTCGGGCCGCACCGCCTCCAGGCAATGGCGGGCCACGACGTCGAGGCCGAACTTCATCGTCGCGCCGGGCGCGAGCTGGTCGGTGTCGACATCGGCCGGCAAACGCCAGGTTCTCATGGCCAGGTTCTCACTTGAGGAACTCCCGCGCATCGGCGATGCGCCCCGCCAGTGCCGACGCGGCCACCGTGTAGGGCGAGCCCAGGTACACCTGCGCCGTGGCCGCGCCCATGCGGCCCTTGAAGTTGCGCGCGGTGGAGCTGATGACGGTGCTGCCTTCGGGGATGGCCGCACCGTAACCGGCGCAGGCGCCACAGGTGGTGGGCAGCAGCGTGGCGCCGGCTTCGCGCAATCGGTTCAGGATGCCTTCGCTTTCGGCGCGTTCACGGTCCTTCAGGCTGGCTGGCGCCACCAGCAGCTGCACATGCGGCGCCACGCGGTAACCCGCCAGCACCTGCGCGGCAGCGCGCAGGTCGTCGAGCTTCGCACCGGTGCAGGCGCCGATGTAGGCCACGTCGATGCGCGTGGGCTCCAGGTCGTCCACGGCACGCACGTTGGCCGGGCTGTGCGGCAGCGCCACCTGCGGCGCCAGCATCGACGCGTCGAAGTTGTGGCGCACACCGGGTGCGTCTTCGTCGCTGTGCCAGGGCGTGGTGTCCACACCGGGCGCGCCATGGCGGGCCAGCCAGTCGCGCGTGACGTCGTCCGGCGCCACCAGGCCCACCTGTGCGCCGAGCTCGGCGCTCATGTTGCACAGCGTCATGCGCTCGGCCATGGGCAACGCGGCCACCGCCTCGCCGCAGAACTCCACGGCCTGGTACTGGCCGCCGTTCATGCCGAAGCGGCCGATCATCGCCAGCACCATGTCCTTGGCCGCCACGCCATGCGCCAGGCGCCCGCTCCAGCGCATGAAGATCGTCTGCGGCACCTGCAGCCACAGCTCGCCGGTGACCACCACGCCCAGCATCTCGGTGGCACCGATGCCGAACATGTAGGCGCCGAACGCGCCACCGGTGGGCGAGTGCGAATCACCGCCGACGCAGAACAAACCCGGCCGCAGGTGGCCGTGCTGCGGCACCACCACGTGGCAGATGCCCTGGCTGTCGTACACATGCGGCAGTTGCTGCGCCTGGGCCCAGTCGCGCGCGATCTTGACGATGCGGCGCGACTCGTCGTCCGACTCCGGCACGTAGTGGTCGATCACCAGCACCACGCGGTCCTTGTCCCAGATCTGCGCGCCGAGCTCGTCCAGCATCGGCTTCAGTCGCCGCGGGCCGGACGAGTCGTGGAACATCGCCAGGTCCACGCGGCAGGTGACGATCTCACCCGGCCGCACCGCCGCACGCCCGGCCGCGCGGGCGATCAGCTTCTGGGCCAGCGTGGCGGGCATGGCCGACGTCCCTTCAGCCCGGTGTCGCGTTGGCGTAGCGCACCAGCTCGGCCCAGCGCGGGATGTCGGCCTTCACGAACGCAGCAAACTCCTCGGGCGACGAGCCCACGGCCACGCCGGCATCGGCCTCCAGGCGCTTGCGGATGCTGTCGCTGCGCACCGCGGCACGTGCCGCGTCGCTGATGCGCTTGACCAGATCGGGCGCCATCCGGGCCGGGCCGAACAGCCCGAACCAGGCCTGCGACTGGAAACCCGGCAGCTGCTCGGCGATGGCCGGCACATCGGGGAACTGCGGCAAGCGCTGCAGGCCGGTGGTGCCCAGCGCACGCAGCTTGCCGGCCTGGATCAGGCCGCGGGTGTTGCCCACGGGCGCGAACATCAGCGGCAGCGTGCCGGCCACCACGTCGGCGATCGCCGGTGCCGTGCCGCGGTAGGGGATGTTGACGATGAAGACCTTGGCCTGCAGCTTGAAAGCCTCGCCCGCCAGGTGCACCGACGAGCCGATGCCACCCAGGCCGAAGCTCAGCTTGCCCGGGTTGGCACGCGCGTAGGCCAGCAGCGACGCGAGGTCCTTGTAGGGCTGGTCGGGGTTGGCCACCAGCACCGAGGTGCTGCTGCTCAGCTGCGTCAGCGGCGTGAAGTCGGCCACCGGGTCGAAGGGCAGGTTTTTGTAGAGCGACGCGTTGATGCTGTGGCCGGTGAAGCTGACCAGCAGGTGGCTGCCATCGGGCACGGACTTGGCCACCTGGTCGGCCGCGAGGTTGCCCCCGGCACCGGAGCGGTTTTCGACCACCACGTTGCGGCCCAGGGCCTGGCCCATCTGCGGCGCGATCTCGCGGGCGATGGTGTCGGTGCTGCCGCCGGGGGTGACGCCCACCCACAGCCGGATCGGCGGCAGGTTCTGGGCGCGCAGCAAGGCCGGGGTGGCCAGCGCGGCAGTGGCCGCCGTGGCGCTGGCCAACAGGGTTCTTCTTTGCATGCTGTTTGTCTCCTGTCGTTGTTGTCGTGTCGGCTCACAGGCCCAGGTAGGCCTGTTTCAGCTCGCGGCTGGCCAGCAGCTCGGCCGGGGTGCCACTGAACCGCAGGTGGCCGTTTTCCAGCACGTAGGCACGTTGTGCGATGTCCAATGACTGCGCCACGTTCTGCTCCACCAGCAGCACGGCCAGGCCATCGGCGTTCAGGCGCTGGATCAGCGTGAACATCTCTTCCACCAGCAGCGGCGACAGGCCCAGCGACGGTTCGTCCAGGATCAGCAGCCTCGGCTCGGCCATCAGGCCGCGGGCTATGGCCAGCATCTGCTGCTCGCCGCCACTCAGCGTGCCGGCCAGCTGCGGGCGGCGCTCGGCCAGGCGCGGGAAGATCTCCAGCACACGGGCCAGGTTGCGCGCGCGGTTGGCCCGGCCACGGGTGTAGGCGCCCAGCGCCAGGTTCTCGGCCACCGACAGGTTGGGGAAGACCTTGCGGCCCTCGGGCACCTGGATCAGGCCGGCGCTGACCACCGCGCGGTAGTGGGCGTTCGTCAGCTCGGCGCCGTCGAACACCACCCGCCCGCGCCAGGCCGGCACCAGGCCGCTGACGGTGTTGTTCAGCGTGGTCTTGCCGGCGCCGTTGCTGCCGAGCAGCGCGACGATCTCACCCGCGTTGACGTGCAGGCTGACGCCGCGCAGCACCTCGACACGACCGTAACCGCTGGCGAGGTCTTCGATCTGCAGCAAGGTGCTCATGCGGGTGTCTCCCGCAGGCGCTGGGCGGCCCCGGGACCGAGGTAGGCCTCGATCACACGTTCATCCTGCGTCACCTGGCTGGGTGTGCCGGACGCGATCAGCTCGCCCTGCGCCAGCACCCACACGTGCTGCGCCAGGTTCATCACCGCCTGCATCACGTGTTCGATCATCAGCACCGTGACGCCGGATTCGGCGATGCCACGCACCACCGGGATCATCTCGGCGATCTCCTGCGGGTTCAGGCCGGCCAGCACCTCGTCCAGCAGCAGCAGCTTCGGTTGGGTGGCGAGTGCACGTGCCAGCTCCAGGCGCTTGCGGCCGGCCACGGTGAGGTCGGCCGCTGGTTTGTCCAGCTGCGGCGCCAGGCCCACGCGCTGCGCCACCTGTTCGGCGGAGGCCAGCGCCGCGGCGCGACCGGGCAGGTGCAGGTGCGCGCCGACGGCGATGTTCTCGCGCACCGTCTGCGCGGCAAAGGGCTGCACGATCTGGAAGGTGCGCGCCAGCCCGGCCTGGGCGTTGAGATGCGGCGCATGGCCGGTGATGTCCTGCCCGCCGAAGTGCACCGTGCCGCTGTCGGGCTTCAGGAAACCCGACATCAGCGCAAACAGCGTGGTCTTGCCGGCACCGTTGGGGCCGATCAGCGCGGTCAGCGAGCCGGGTTTCACGTCCAGGCTCACGCGCTGCACGGCGCGCAGGCCGCCGAACGAGATGCTGAGCTCTCGCAGGCTCAGGAGCGGCGCTGTTTCCATTGGTTCCACAGGCCCGCGATGCCGCGTGGCATGAACATGACGATGAGCACCAGCACCACGCCGTAGATCACCAGGTTGATGCCCGGCAGCGCGCCGAAGAGGTTGCGCGTGACATCCGCCAAGGCGTGCAGCACCAGCGCGCCCAGCACCGGGCCCCAGAGCGTGCCCATGCCACCGACGATGGCGGCCACCAGCGCTTCCACGCTGACATGCGGGCCGAAGGCGATGCCCGGGTCGATGTACTGGAAGACCTGCACGTAGAACGCACCCGCCGCGCCGGTGAACCCGCCCGAGAGCACCGTGGCGCCGAGTTTGGTGGTAAACGGGTTCACACCGACGGCGCGGGCCGCGTCTTCGTTGTCGCGCACCGCCTGCAGCCGGGCGCCGAAGCGCGAGTGCCGCAGCCACGCGGTGACGAGCAAGGCCGCAACCACGAAGCCCAGCATCAGCGCGATGTAACCCTTGCGCGAGCCGAACTGCAGGTTGGCCACCGATTCCGACAGCGGCAGCATCAGGCCGACACCGCCGCCGGTGAAATCCACCGACACCGCGATGATGCGGAAGACCTCGGCAAAGGCCAGCGTGACCAGCGCGAAGTACGAGCCCTTGAGCCCGTAGCGGAAGGCCAGCGCGCCGATGAAGGCGCCCACCGCCGCCGCCGCCACCACCGCCAGCAACAAGGCCACCCAGGCGTTGAGCCCGCCCTGCAATTGCGCCATGGCCTGCACATAGGCCCCGGTGCCGAAGAACACCGCGTGCCCGAAGCTGAACTGCCCGCCGAAGCCGCCCAACAGGTTCCAGGCCTGCGCCAGCAGCGCGCCGTAGAGCGTCAGCATGATGAAGGTGAGCCAGACGCCGGAATCGACGGCCAGCGTCAAGACGCCAATCACGGCGGCAAACACGGCGATGCCGATCAGGTCCTTCATGTCTTGGCCCCGAACAAGCCCTGCGGCCGCAGCAACAGCACCGCGATGAAGATCGCGAAGATGCCGATCTGACCCAGCGACTCACCCAGCACCAGACCGCCGATGGACTCCACCACGCCGATCAGCAGACCGCCGATCAGCGCGCCGGCAAAACTGCCCATGCCGCCCAGCACGACGATGGTGAAGGCCACCAGCACAAAACCCGAGCCCACCTGCGGGTTGACGTAGTACGCCGGCAGCAGGAAACACGCGGCTGCGCCCAAGCAGGCCAGGCCGATGCCAAAACACATCGCGTACACATGGTCCACGTCGATGCCCATCAGCCGCGCGCCCTGTTTTTCACGCGCCACCGCGCGGATGGCACGCCCCAGGTCGCTGCGGTTGAGCACGAACATCAACAGCGCCGCACACACCAGCGCGCCGGCAAAGGCCACCAGCTTGGGCACGGCGATGAAGGCCGGGCCGATCTGCACCGTGCTCAGCGTGTAGGCGGTTTCGATGGACCGTGTGTCGGACTTGAAGGCCAGCAGCGCCAGGTTTTCCAGCACGATGGAGATGCCCAGCGTCACGAGCAGGATGTTTTGATCCTGGCCGTGGCTGGCGCGGTTGATCACGAGGCGCTGCAGCGCGTAGCCGAGCACGAACATGCCGGGCACGACGATGGGCAGCGCCAGATAGGGGTCGACACCCAGGTGCGTCTTCAGCAAATAGACGGCGTACAGCGCCACCATCAAGAGCGCGCCGTGCGCGAAGTTGATGATGTGCAGCACGCCGTAGATCAGCGTCAGGCCGAGCGCGATCAAGGCATAGACCGCGCCCGTGGTCAGCCCGTTCAGGACCGACGGGAACAGGATGTCGAACTGGAGCATCAGGTCCCCGCCGGGCCGCCCCAAGGGGACCTGCGGCCCCCTTGGGGGGTAGCGACCATCGGGAGCTTGGGGGCCAACACGTCAGGCTTTCCGCGGGAAAACCGGCTCCACTTCGCGGTACTCACGCGGAACGATCACCTTGATGTCGCCCTTCACCACCTGCGTCATCAGCGGCTGGGCGCCCATGTTCTGGCCGTTGACGAACTTGGTGTCGCTGTACGGCATGATGTGGTTCTTGAACGTGCTGCTGGCCAGCGCGTCGATGATGGCGGCACGGTCGGCGCTCTTGGCGCGCTCGATGGCATCGGCCAGCAGCATCGTGGCCGTGTAGGCCATGAAGAGCTCGTAGGTGAAGAACAGGTTCTTCGCTTCGGCGCGCTTCTTCAGCGCCTGGGCGCGCGGGTCCTTGGGGTTGAACCAGTGGTTGCAGTCGATGATGCCGTCGGCCGCGTCCGGGAACTCCTTGACGAACTTGTAGCTCGACGCCGCGCCGCCCAGCACCGAGTAGATCGCTTTGGGCACCACCTTCTGCTGCTGCATCGTGCGCACCAGCAGCGCGTACTCGTTGTAGTAGTTGGCCGGGATCACGATGTCCGGGTTGATGGACTTCATGCGCAGCACGATGTTGTTGAAGTCGCGCGTCGGGTTCGCGTGTTTGATGACTTCCTTCACCTCGAAGCCGAAGCCCGGCAGTTCACGCGCCAGCAGGTTGGCGGTGCCGGTGCCGAACAGGCTTTCTTCGTGGATGATCATCACCGTCTTCGCGGGTTTGCCGGCGATGGTGTTGAGCACGTGCAGGTTGTTCACGGCCACCTGCGCGCAGGTGGCGTAGCCCGGACCGAAGCGGAAGGTGTTCTTCAGACCGCGGCTGACGATCTGGTCGGCCACGCCCACATCCACCACGTGCGGCAGGTTGTACTTGGCCGCGGCCTGCGTGGTGGCCAGGCAGATGGCCGAAGCGAACGCACCGACGATGGCCGAGACGCCGGCTTCGTTCATCTTCTCCACCTCGGCCGTGCCGGCCTGCGGTGTGCTCTGCGCGTCGCCCAGCATCGCTTCCAGCTTGGCGCCGCCCAGGCTCTTGATACCGGTCTTGTTGATGTCTTCCAGCGCCATCAGCGCACCTTCGCGGCATTGCTGGCCGGAGTAGGCCAGCGCACCGGTGACCGGGTGCAGGATGCCCACCTTCACCGCCTTGGGCTGGGCCCCGGCGATGAGCGGGAAGGACAACGCAGACGCAGCCGCGGCCGACTGCTGGATGAAGGTGCGACGGTTGTTCATGGCGGGCTCCTGGGGTTGGAAGGGGTCAGTGAAACTGGGCGGACAGCTCTTTGCTGACCCACACCTTGGCGGCTATGCCGCCCACGCGGGAGAGCTGCATCTGGTACTGGTAACGGTCGGGCCGGTACAGGCCTTGCAGCCACTGCACGGGTTTGTCGTCGGCGTCGAAGATCAGGCGGTGCACACACAGCAGCGCGCTGCCGACGGCCAGGTCCAGGTGCGGCGCGGTGTCGGCGTCGGCCAGGCGGGCGGTGATGCTCTGTTCGGCGCGGCCGATGCGCACGCCCTGCGCTTCCAGCAGCAGCAGGATGGGTTGTTTGGCCAGCTCGCGTTTGCCAAAGCCCTGGGCCAGCGCCGCCGGCACCCAGGTGGTGATGTGCGAAAACGGGCCCTCGCGTGTGGAGCGCACACGCACGGCCTTCTGCACCGGCGCACCGGGCGCCAGGCCCAGCGGGCGCGCGGCCGATTCCGGCGCCGGCACCACGTCGCAGGCCAGCACCTTGACGGCGGTGCGCAGGCCCATGCTGACGATGTTTTCCAGCAGGCCGGTGAGCTGCGCACGCTCCGGCATCGCCGCCGCCGCGGCACGTTTGACGGGCACCGTGCCACGGCCGGGGGCGCGCTCGATCAGACCCTCGGCCACCAGGCGCTCCAGCGCCTTGCGGACCGTGACACGCGCCACGTCGAACTGCTCGGCCAGCACCAGCTCGGGCGGCAGGCCGGCGTCGAAGCGGCCTTCGGCCAGCTGCTCGCGCAGCACCAGGTAGACCTGGTGGTACTTGGGCAGAGGCAGGGGGCCGCGCATGGGGCGCAAGACTGATCCTGTTCTATTGTCCTGTCAATAGGACAAATGAGCCCTGAAAAAGGGCAGCGGTGGTGCCGCCGCCCTCGTCGCACGGGCTTCAGAGCCGCTCGAACACCGCCGCGATGCCCTGCCCGCCGCCGATGCACATCGTCACCAGCGCGTAGCGCCCGCCGGTGCGGTGCAGCTCGTAGATCGCCTTGGTGGCGATGAAGGCACCCGAGCAGCCGATCGGGTGGCCCAGCGCGATGGCGCCGCCGTTGGGGTTGGTCTTGGCCATGTCCAGCTCCAGGCCGCGTGCGACGGCGATGGCCTGGGCGGCGAAGGCTTCGTTGCTCTCCACCACGTCGAGCTGGTCGATCGTCAAGCCAGCCTTCTTCAGCGCCAGCCGGGACGCCGGGATCGGGCCTTCGCCCATGATCTCGTTGGGCACACCGGCAACCGCGTAGCTGACCAGGCGCGCCAGAGGTTTGTGGCCATGGGCTGCGGCCACCGTGGCATCACCCAGCACGAAGAATGCTGCGCCGTCGTTGATGCCGGACGCATTGCCGGCCGTCACGCTCCCGCCTTCTTTCTTGAAGGCGGGCTTGAGCTTGGCCAGGCTTTCCATCGTGGTGCCGGCTTTCACGTGTTCGTCGGTCTCGAAGCTGACGTCGCCTTTGCGTGTCTTCAGCAGCACCGGCACGATCTGGCTCTTGAAGCGGCCTTCGGCGATGGCCGCGGCGGCGCGGCGGTGGCTTTCGACGGCCAGCGCGTCCTGCTCCTCGCGCGTGATGCCCCACTTGGCACACAGGTTCTCGGCCGTGATGCCCATGTGGCCGACACCAAACGGGTCGGTCAGCGTGGCGACCATCATGTCGATGAGCTTGGTGTCGCCCATGCGCGCGCCGGTGCGCATCGCGGGGGAGAGGTAACCGCCGCGGCTCATCACCTCGACACCGCCGCCGACGCCGTAATCACAGTCGCCCAGCAGGATGTTCTGCGCGGTGGTGACGATGGCCTGCAGGCCCGAGCTGCACAACCGGTTGACCGACATGGCCACACTGTCCATCGGCAGCCCGGCCTGGATGCTGGCCACGCGCGCCACGTAGGCGAAGCGGCTTTCGGTGGGGATGGTGTTGCCCACCGTCACGTAGTTGATCGCTTTCGGGTCGACGCCGGAACGCTCGACCGTCGCTTTCATCACCTGGCCGGCCAGTTCGGCCGGCTCGATGTCGGCCAGGCCACCCCCGAAGGTGCCGATTGCCGAACGTGCTGCACCCAGCACCACCACGTCACGTTTGCTCATGTCAGTCTCCACAGGTCTGTTGGCCAGGGCGACACGATAGCGCGCGGGGGCTGGCGCGGGGCTGACAAGCCGCGCCCCAATTGAAAAACCCGCAAGGGCCGGAGCACATTGCGGGTTTTGGGCGCATCGGGCGGCGCGGTGAACCGCGCTGCCCGTGCCGGCCGGGTTCAGGCCAGCGCTTTGATGTTCGCGGCTTGCAGGCCCTTCTGGCCTTGCTTCACTTCAAACTCGACGCGCTGGTTCTCGGCCAGGCTCTTGAAGCCGGTGCCGCCCTGGATTTCGCTGAAATGCGCGAACAGGTCCTTGCCACCGGCGTCCGGCGTGATGAAGCCGAAGCCCTTGCCGTCGTCGAACCACTTGACGATGCCAGTTTGGGTGGTGGTGCTCATATCGATTCCTTCGTTCAAAAATGCTCGCGCAGCACATGCCGACGCAAGTGCAGAAACACGCAAGATGATCAAACCGGGGGGGAAATCGACTGCAACACCGGCGGGGAGCCGGGGACAAACGGAAAACCTGCGACGAGAAGACGGTCTTGGTATGACTGACAGCGTTGAATGTACACCATCCCCGACATCGGGGTTGGATTTATTCCAGCGGCTGCACGCGGCCCTGCTGGCGCAGGTTTTCCAGCACAGCGCCGCCAGGGTAGTAGTCGGCACTGCGACGGCCCAGCGCCAGGTCGGCCGCCCACACCGCGGCCAGCTCGCGCAGCACACGCACATTGGCCGGCCGCGGCGGGCCCTGGCGGCAGGCGGCCCAGGCCAGGACATCACTGTCGGGCCCTTCGGCGTCCACGTGGGTGGAGCGGTCGATCAGCTGCACGCCGACAAACACATCGGCACCGGCCGCCGCTGCATCGGCTGCCACGGCGCGCAGGCCCGGCAAGGCATTGAGCTGCGCGTTGCAGCCGCTGGCCAAGGCGCTGAGGCTGCGCACCGGGCGCGCGCCGCTGCCGGCCAGTGCGCGGATCTGGTCGCTGAAACCTGCGGCCGCCACGGGGTCGAACAACACCGCGCCCGCCAGGCGCTGCGGCACCAGCTGCGCCAGGGTGTAACCCAGGCGCACCGCAAACGCGCCGCCGGCACTGTGGCCCCCGACAACGATGCGCTCCGGCACCGGCACGCCATCGGGTGTGCTGAGGCCGGTCGCGATCAGCTGCGCCAGCGCATCGGCCAGCTGCGGGTTGCCGGCGGTCATGTTGGCGTCCACGCACAGCGTCAGCAGGCCCCGGGCGACCAGCGCCTCCAGCGTGCCGGTGATGTTGGCGCAGCGGCGCGTGAAACCGTGCTCCACCACGGCCAGCCCCAGCGGCGCACCCGCGGGCAGGCCCCAGGCCACGTCGTATTCACTGCCGCCGATCACCAGCGTGCCGGGGACCTGGCGTGCCCCCTCGGCCGTTGCCGCGACCGCCGCCACAGACAACACGGCCGCGCAAACCAGGCGATGGCAGAACTTCATGAGGCGGGCTCCAGACAGCGACCGCGCAGTATGGATCAACGCCTGCTCAGTCGCGGCTCGTCCACACCCGCGGCGCGGTTGAGCTGCATCAGCGTCTGCGGGCCCACCAGGCCGTCGGGCGCCAGGCCCTGGGTGAGCTGGAAGGCCACGATGCGTTCGTCCAGCGGCCGGCGGCTGCCGCCGTCGATGGGGGCCAGGCGTTCGGCCAGCCAGCGCGAGATCGCGCCGTCTTCCGAGGTGATCAGCATGCCTTCGCGGTAACCCGGCGGGGCCCGCCACAGCGTGCCGAATTCGCCCCGCCAGTCGCGTGCCAGTGCGGCCAGCGGCAGCACCTGCTCGCGGTCGCCCACGCGCAGCGTCACGTCCTGCGCCGACACCGCCGTCAGCAGCGCGGTGCTGCTGCGGCCCAAGGGATCGGTCAGCGTCACCAGGGCCGGGCGGTCGAGCTGGCGGATGGCGGCCAGGCCGCCGCGGCCGCGGTAACACTGCAGACCCAGCCCGGGCGCGGCCGCGCAGGGTTCAACGGCCGGCAAGGTGGCGCCCCACTGGCTGGCCAGCGCGCGCCAGGCCGAGGCTTCATCGCCGGGGCTGGCAAAGACGTCCAGCGGCGACAAGCTGGGCAGGGCAGGTGCCACGGCCGCCGATGCGGGCACGCCAACAGGCGCGGGGGCAGGGGCCAGTGCGGGCACCGGTGCCGCCACAGCGGCCGTGGGGCGGGCCGGCTCGGGCCCGGCCAGCCAGCTGCGCAGCCAGGGCGACACAAGCAGCCCGGCCACCAGCGCGATGCCGGCCACGGCCCAGACGCCGCGGTGGTCGGCCCCGGCGGCCCCGGCCGGCGCTGCGGCGTTCGGCCCTGGCGGCGGCGTGGTGTCGGGTGCCGGGGCCGCGGCCTCTGCTGCCGGCTTGGGCGGCAGCGCACGCGCAAAGACCTCCTGGGCCGCCTGGTCGACCAGCTCCGGGGTCACGCGCAAGACCCGGGCCTCGAAGGCCGCCAGCAGCGCGCGGTCGCACAACACGTTGATGCGCCGTGGCACACCGCCGCACAGCGCATGGATGTGCGCCAGCGCCAACGCCTCGAAGGGCGGAAGACCCAGGGCCCCGGCCACGGCCAGGCGGTGCGCGATGTAGCGGCGCGTTTCTTCTTCGGGCAGCGCCGGCAGGTGGAACCGTGCCACCACGCGTTGCGCCACAGGCTCCAGCACCGGGCGCTCCAGCATCTCGCGCAGCTCGGGCTGGCCGATCAGCAGCACCTGCACCAGCTTGCGGTCGGCGGTCACCAGGTTGGTCAGCAGGCGCAGTTGCTCCAGCACGGCGTCGGACAAGGCCTGTGCTTCGTCCACCACGATCAGCGTGCGCCGGCCCTGGGCGTGCGCCAGCAGCAGGTGGCCGTGCAGCGCGTCGATGGGGTCGCGCGCCGGGCCGTCGGGCAGCGTGACCCCCAGGTCCTCGCACACGCGGGCCAGCAGCACGTCCACGCCCAGCTTGGGGTTCACCACGGTGGCGACATCGAAGTTCGGCGGCAGCTGCTCCAGGAAGCTGCGCCACACCGTGGTCTTGCCGGCGCCGATCTCACCCGTCAGCACCACGAAGCCGGCGCCACCGCGCAGGCCGATCTCCAGCTGGCGCAGCGCCTCGCGGTGCACGTCGCTGAGGTACATGAAGCGCGGATCCGGTGCGACGGAAAACGGCTCGGTCTGCAGGCCGAAAAAGGACTCGTACATGCCGCCAGCATAGCCGGCCGGCGAGTTACGCTAAGACCCCATGACACCCAGCCCCGCCACCCTGGCCGCCAGCCTGGCAGCCACGCCGCTGATCGACAGCGACCACCCCGCCGTCATCTCCTTTGCGCAACAACATGCCCGAGGCAGCGACAACCGCGAACGTGCGGTGTCGCTCTACGCTGCCGTGCGCGACGGTTTCCGCTACGACCCCTACCGCATCGACCTGCGGCCCGCCGGCATGAAGGCCAGCGCCGTGCTGGCCACCGGCCACGGCTGGTGTGTGCCCAAGGCCACGCTGCTGGCCGCCGCCTGCCGTGCGGCCGGCCTGCCGGCACGCGTGGGTTTTGCCGACGTGCGCAACCACCTGTCCACCGAACGCATGCGCCAGACCATGCAGACCGATCTTTTCGTCTGGCACGGCTACACCGAGGTCTGGCTGGGTGAGCGCTGGGTCAAGGCCACGCCGGCCTTCAACATCGAGCTCTGCCAGCGGTTCGGCCTGCTGCCGCTGGACTGGGACGGCCGGGCCGATTCGCTCTACCACCCGTTTGACGCCAGCGGCCAGCGCCACATGGAGTACGTGCACGAACGCGGCGCTTTCGACGAGGTGCCGCTGGCCGCCATCGTGCAGAGCTTCCGCGACACCTACCCGGGCTGGGGCGACACCGGCTCAGCCCTGGCCGGCGACGACTTCGGCGCCGACGTGTTGCAGGAGACCCGATGAGCAGCGCCGCATCGGCCGGCATCCCGGCCGGCTTCGCCGAGGTGCACATGGGCGGCGAGTTCATGCGCCACAACGGCCCGCTGTACCTGCGCAAGGCCGAAGGCCGGGTGTGGATGGGCTTCCGTGTCGAGGCGCGGCACTGCAACCCGGCCCAGATCTGCCACGGCGGCATGATGGCCAGCTTCTGCGACATGCTGCTGCCGGTGTGTGCCACCCACCTGGCGCCGTCGCTGCTGGGGCGTTTCATGCCCACCATCAGCCTGCAGCTGGATTACCTGGCGCCGACCTCCATCGGCGCCTGGGTGCAGGGCGAGGCCCAGTTGCTGCGCCACACACCGGTGCTGGTCTTCCTGCAAGGCCTGGTGACGGCCGACGAGCTGCCGGTGGCGCGCGCCAGCGGCATCTTCCGGGTCGGCCCGGTGATGGCGGAACACGCCGACCAGGCCTAGGCTTGCGGGCATGCCGCGGCGGGCGACGCTGGCGATGCTCAGCCGCGCGCGTCGAAGATCAGGCAGGTGGTGGTGGCGTGGGCGTAGAGCTTGCCGTCGTGGCCCACCAGCCGGCCTTCGGCGGTGGCCACCTGCTTGCCGCCATGCACCACACGCCCTTCGGCGCGCACCAGGGGCACGCGGTCGCTGAGCGCACGCACGATGTTCAGCTTCAGCTCCAGCGTGGTGTAGCCCTTGCCGGCCGGCAGCGTGGTGTGCACGGCGCAGCCCACGGCGCTGTCCAGCAGCGTGGCAAACCAGCCGCCGTGCACGCTGCCCAGCGGGTTGTAGTGCGCCCAGCCTGGCCGGCCCTGGAACACGGCGAGGCCATGCTCCGCTTGCACGAGGCAGAAATCCAGCGTCTGCCCGATGGGCGACGGTGGCAGGCGGCCGTCCATCATCGCGGCAAACACCTCCAGGCCGGTGAGGCCGGCCACCTGCTCGGGCCGGGCCACGCCGGTGGGCGCCAGGCGGGCACGGGCAGCGGCTTCATCGGCCTGCCATAACGCCAGCGTGGCGGCGTGGGGATCGGGGCTGTTCATGGGCCGCCTCCAAGATCATTGCAGATGCAACCATTGTAGATACAATCTTTTGATGTCGTCCATGAGCACCCCGCGCGGCTGCACCAACCTGCAGCTGCGCCTGTTGTCCCACCGCGTGGACCGGGCGTATGCCGAGGCCCTGGCCGGTGCCGGGCTCACCACCTCGCAGTACGCGCTGCTGGGGCAGATCGAGGCCTTCGGGCCGCTGCGCCCGGCGGACCTGGCGGCACGCCTGGGCCTGGACCCGTCCACGCTCACACGCAACCTGCAGGGCCTGGTGGCCGCGGGCTGGGTGGCGCAGGGGCCGGGCCCGGACCGGCGCTCGCACCAGGTGCTGCTCACCGACGCCGGCCGCCGCCTGCGGCAGCAGGGCAAACGCGCGTGGAAGCAGGCGCAACTGGCGCTGAACGAGCGCCTGGGCGACGACCGGGTGCTGCGGCTGCATGCGCTGATCGCCGAGTGCATGGCGGCCCTGGACGCCGACACGCCGCCCCGCTGAGCACAAACAGGCTTTGGGGCGACAATCCCCGCTCCCCTGACGGCCCGCCCGACCTGTGATGTCCGAATCCGATCCTGTTGAACCCACCCCCGCGTTGGACGCCACACCGGCGCCGGCCACCGAACCTGTGGTGGAACCGATGGCGGCCGAAGCTGAGGCTGACAGTGCCGAATCCGTGGAGGCCGTGGAGGCCGTAGAGGCCGTGGAAACATCAGAAGCAGCAGAAACCGATGAGGCTGGCGTGGCCGACACCACACCGGCAGACCCGGCCACGCCCGGCATGACACCGGCCCAGTGCGGCGAGCAGCTGGCCGCGCGCTTCCCGGCGCTGTTTGGCCCCGAAGGCCCGCGCAAGCCGATCAAGCTGCGCATCCAGGCCGACCTGCAGCTGCGCGCGCCGGGTGTGTTCACCAAGCGGGTGCTGGGCCTGTTCCTGAGCCGCTACACCACCAGCACGGCCTACCTGAAGGGCCTGAGCACGGCGGCCACACGCTTCGACCTCGACGGCCAGCCGGCCGGCGAGATCGCCGAAGAACACCGCAGCGCCGCCACTGCTGAGTTGGCGCGCCGCAAAGCCATCGTCGACGAGCGCCGCGCCACCGAGCGTGCCGCGGCACGCGCCGCGCAAGGCCCGCGTGCCGAACGGCCGGCCGGTGCGGCCCCCACGGGCGACCGCCCACCGCGCGCCGATCGCCCGCCACGCGGGCCGCGCCCGGATGGGGCTGCCCGTGGCCCGCGCCCGGCAGGGCCTGGCAACGGCCCGCGCCCGGACCGACCCGACCGCGGCCCGCGCCCCGAAGGCCAGGCCCGGCCCGACCGCCCCAGCCACCCGCCGCAAGCCGATCAGCGTCCGCGCCCCGACCGGCCACCACGCGCTGACAACCGCCCTGACAACCGTCCGGAGCAGCGCCGTGGCGACCGCCGCGATGACCGCCCTGACGAGCGCCGCATGCGCCCGCCCATGCCCGACGCCGCCCCGCGCGAGCCGGAGGACCCGGCGCGCCGCGACCGTGCGGTGTTGTTGCGCCAATTCGAAAGCAGCCCGCTGACCAAGGCCAACTTCTGCGTGCTGCGCCGCATCAGCGAAGCCGAGCTCGACACCCAGCTGGCCCTGGCCCGTGCCGAACGGCCCGGCCCGCGGCGCTGAGCCGCCAACGGTTCTGCCGCCCGCGCTGAGGTACCTGCAGGGCTACCCGCCCGAGCTGCAGGCCCAGGCCGCCGCGCTGCTGGCGCGCGGCGAGTTGGGGGCGGTGCTGAAGCGGCGCTACCCCGAGCCACACACCGTGCGCAGCGACCCGGCGCTGTACGACTACGTGGTGGCGCTCAAGCAGCGCCACCTGCGCAGCGCGCCGCCGCTGGCCAAGGTGCTGTACGACGGCCGGCTGCAGCGTGCGGCGCAGGCGCTGGGCACGCACACCGCGGTGTCGCGGGTGCAGGGCGGGCAGCTCAAGGCCAAACGCGAGATCCGCATCGCCAGCCTGTTCCGCGACGCGCCGGCCGACTTCCTGCGCATGATCGCCGTGCACGAACTGGCGCACCTGAAGGAACGCGAGCACGACAAGGCCTTCTACGCGCTGTGCTGCCACATGGCGCCGGATTACCACCAGCTGGAGTTCGACGTGCGGCTGTGGCTGACGGCGCTGGAGGCCGATGCACCGGCCGAACCCCCGGCCGAACCGGCCGCCTGATCAGCGTGGGCGGGCGAAGCCGGCCGCCACCCAGGCCTCGGCGTTGGCGGTGCTGAGCCGGTAGCTGGCCGCCACGCGCACGCGCGCCAGCTGATCGCCACCCGCATCGGTGGCGGCCAGCCAGGCGTGCGGGTCGTCGTCGTCGGGCACGATGTCCAGCGTCAGCTGCAGCGGGCCGTCGGCGGTGTTCAGCATCAGCGCCCTGTGCAGCGTGGCCTCGCGCTGCTGCTCGTGGCGGCGCAGCACCTCCTTGGCGGTTTTCACCAGGGTGTTGAAGGCGTTCACGTCCAGCGGCTTGGGATTTTTCTTGTCGCGGCCCATGGTCCAGGGGCCGACCAGCGCCGGCTCGGCCTGCCCCTGCAGCGTCATCGCCACCGCCCAGCCATCGTCATCTTCGTTTTTGATCACCTGGGCCGTCCAGCCCTTGTCACGCCAGCAGGTGGCGCTGTGCAGCGTGTCGTCGTCGGCGTTGCCGTGGCTCTTGTCGATGTCATCGTTCATGCGCTGATTCTGCCGGGCGCGGACAATCGCCCCCGATGTCTGCCGCCGAACTGCGTGTGCTGTCGCTCATCCCGCCGATGACGCAGCTGAACACGCCTTACCCCTCCACCGCCTACCTCACCGGTTTCCTGCGCGGGCGCGGCGTGGCCGCAGTGCAGGAAGACCTGGCGCTGGCACTCGCGTTGGAGCTGCTGTCGCCCGCCGGGCTGGACTTGCTGCGCGACGCCATCGATGCGCTGCACGATGCACCCAACGGCCGCGTGGCCGCCTGGCGTGCGCAGTTCGACGCCTACCGCAGCACCATCGCGCCGGCCATCGCGTTTCTGCAGGGCCGCGACAGCACGCTGGCACACCGCATCGCCAGCCGCGCCTTCCTGCCCGAAGGCCCGCGTTTCACGACGCTGGACGTCTACGTGGACCCGGACGATCAAACCGGCGGCGACCCGCTGGCCTGGGCCTTCGGCGCCCTGGGTGTGCAGGACCGTGCGCGCCACCTGGCCACGCTGTACCTGAACGACATCGCCGACGTGCTGCGCGACGCGGTGGACCCGCGCTTCGAGTTCGTGCGTTACGCCGAGCGCCTGGCGATGAGCCAGCCCACCTTCGAGCCGCTGGCCACCGCGCTGGCCGCGCCGCCGAACCTGGTGGACACGCTGTTGCAGCGTCTCACACACGACGCGCTGGCGCGCCACCAGCCCACCGTGGTGCTGCTGTCGGTGCCGTTCCCGGGCGCGGTGTATGCCGCCTTCCGCATCGCGCAGGCGATCAAGGCGCAGGATCCGGCCATCGTCACCGTGCTGGGCGGCGGTTATGTGAACACCGAGCTGCGCGAGCTGGCCGAGCCTCGTGTCTTCGACCACTTCGACTTCGTCACGCTGGACGCCGGCGAGCGCCCGCTGCTGGCGCTGCTGGAACACCTGCAGGGCCGGCGCAGCGCCAGCCGGCTGGTGCGCACCTACCGCCGCCATGAAGGCGCGGTGCAATACCTGAACTTCGTCGAGCCCGACCTGCCCTTCGACGACGTCGGCACACCCACCTGGGACGGCCTGCCGCTGGACCGTTACCTGAGCCTGCTGGACATGCTCAACCCCATGCACCGGCTCTGGAGCGACGGGCGCTGGAACAAGCTCACCGTGGCACACGGGTGTTACTGGAAGAAGTGCAGCTTCTGCGACGTGGGGCTGGATTACATCGGTCGCTACGACGCCGCCACGGCCCAGACGCTGGCCGACCGCATCGAAGCAATAGTCGCCGAAACCGGGCAGACGGGTTTCCACTTCGTCGACGAAGCCGCGCCGCCCAAGAGCCTGAAGGCACTCGCGGCCGAGCTGCAGCAGCGGCAACTGGCCATCTCCTGGTGGGGCAACATCCGCTTCGAAAAGAGCTTCACGCCCGACCTGTGCCGGCAGCTGGCCGACAGCGGCTGCATCGCCATCAGCGGCGGGCTGGAAGTGGCCTCGGACCGGCTGCTGACGCTGATGAAAAAAGGCGTGTCGGTGGACCAGGTGGCGCGTGTCACCAAGGGTTTTGCCGACGCCGGCATCCTGGTGCACGCCTACCTGATGTACGGCTTCCCCACGCAGACCGCGCAGGACACCGTGGACGCGCTGGAGTACGTGCGCCAGCTGTTTGCCGAAGGCTGCATCCAGAGCGGCTTCTGGCACCGGTTCGCCTGCACCGTGCACTCACCGGTGGGCCAGCACCCCGAGGACTACGGCGTGACGCTGCAACCGCTGCCACCCGGCACGTTTGCGAAGAACGACGTGGGTTTCACCGACCCCACCGGCACCGACCACGACCGCCTGGGCGTGGGCCTGAAGAAGGCGCTCTACAACTACATGCACGGCATCGGGCTGGAGGAAGACGTGCGCCAGTGGTTCGACCACCCGGTGCCCAAGGCACGGGTGGCGAAAAACCGCATCGCCAAGGCGCTGGCCGCCGGATGAGCGGCAGGGCCGGGCCCCTCAGGGCCCCTTCTTCAGCAGCGTGACCCCACCGCGTGTGCCACCGTCGGTGACCATGATGGTCGAGAAGATCAGGCCGTCAGCGTCCTTGCCGACGAAGTTGCCACCAAAGCCCGAGGCGCCCACCAGGAAGCCGCTGCAGCCGGCGCAGCTGCCGCTGCTGTAGTTGCCCAGGAAGCCACCCGACAAGGCCTTGTCGCTGTAGCTGGCGCTGCCGTTCAGACCGCTGAAGACCAGGCCCTCCAGCGTGAAACCCAGGTTCTGCACCAGCACACCGCGGTTCAGGAAGTCCACCGCCACCTGGCCGCTCAAGCCCGTGAGGTTGCCGCCGCCCGCCGGGTTGAACACCGCGGTGCCGCTGCCCGGCATCTGGCGCGTGGCGTCGCCGGCAATCCAGTCCAGCGTGCTCAGCGCCGGCGCGGTGAACTCGGTGCCACCCACCGCCACCGTGGCCGTTGCACCGGTCACGGACAACCACTGCCCCCAGTAGACCGACGAACCGTCGGCCAGCGCCGTGCTGCTCACCGGCGCCTGCGTGGCGCCCCGGCGCACCGCGAAGAAGTTGCCGCTGCTGCCGACGGAATCGAGCGCGCCGCTGTTGACGCTGTACTCGCCGCCCTTCCATTCACCGCTGAGCGCCAGGCCCACGGTCGGCTGGCCCGCCACGCTGTTGGCAAAGGCCAGGCCGGCGGCCAGGTTGGGCACGTACTGCACGCCCGAGCCGGCGGCGTTGGTGCTGAACTCGTTGCTGCGGTCGCCGCTCAGCGCCGCGGCGTCGCTGGCCGGGGCCAGCACCACGGTCTGGCCGGCCTGGATGGCGGCCACGGCGCGCGCGGCGTCCAGCGTGTAGCCGGCCTTGCCGCGGTCCACCGCCTGGCCGGCGGCGGCAGCCACCACGGCGCGGATCTGCACCGTGCTGCCCAGCGTCACCTCGGGCATGGCCTGTTGTTGTTCCACCGCCAGCGCAAAACCGGGGTCGAGCTCGGCGGCACGCTGGAACTGCGCACGCGCCTCGGCAAAACGGCCCTGGTCCTTCAGGTCCAGGCCGTTGGAGTAGGCGCGGAAGGCCTCGACGTTGGTGGTCTGGAAACGTTCGATGCGGGCGCGCACATCGGCCGGCAGGCTGTCCAACGGGATGCCGGCGGCACGCAGGATGCCGAAGGTCAGCGCCTTCTGGGCGCGAAACAGCGCCGCCAGCTCGCCGCTTTCGCGTGTGATGCCCAGGCTGCTGGAGCTGCGGCTGTCGATCACCGCGCCTTCCAGCACAAAACTCTGGCCGGCGGTCTGCGCGCCGGCTGAAGCGGTCAGCACGGTTTGCACGGCCAGCGCGGCCGGCAGGATCAGGCTCCGGTGTTTCATCACTGCACCTCGAAGTTGCCGACGATGACCTTCTCGGCCCGCATCAGCCGGCCCGAGCGCACGGCGCCAGCGGGGTCGGCCAGGCCGGCGTCGCCGAGTTTCATCTCGTCCAGCAGCAGCTGCACCTTCTCGCGCTCCAGCACCTTCAGGCCGGGCACCTTGGACAGGTCGGCGATGATCATCGCGGCCAGGCCCTTGGCCATCGCCCGGAAGCTCTCGTCGCCGCGGTTCACGAAGGCCTGCACCGCGATGCTGCCGGGCTCGGGGGCGGCACCCACCAGTTCGCGCTCGCGCGAGACGGCGGTCTGCACCTCCTGCTGCAGCTGGGCCGAGCTGAGCAGGGTCAGCGTCTTGGGCAGCTCGCGCGCGGCGGCGCCTTCAGGATCCTGGCGTGCGTAGAGCTGCAGCTGCTGCAGCGCGGTGGCGTTGTCGCCCTGACGCAGCGCGATCAGGCCCAGGTAGTAGGCCACCAGAGGCTCCCCGGGCGCTGCGGCTTCCACCCGCTGCAGCGCGGCGCGGGCCGCGGGGTCGTCACCGCTGCCGAAGGCTTCGATGCCGGCTTTCAGCACCGCTGCGACCTCGCTGCGTGCGCGCAGCGCAGGCTCGCGCCGGGGTTCGTCCACCGCCAGCAGCGGCGGCTGCGCCAGCACCTCGGGCCGCACCGCCGGGCCGTCCCAGCGGAAGTGGCGGTTGCGCAGCACCGAACGGCCGCCGCGATATTCCAGCACCACCTCGCCCTGGGCCACGCTGCCGTACAGGCCGGGCGCCAGACGGCAATCCTCTTCGCACCACTGCAGCTTGACGTAGCCGGTGGCACGCAACGAGCGGTCGCGCAGGTCCACCCACCAGTCGGGCGAGGCCGTGGCCAGGCGCAGCCCGCCGGCCTGCAGCGCCACCCGCTGCACACCTGCCTGCGGCAGGGCCACCTGGCTGGACGCGCCCAGCATCAGCAGCGTGCCGTCGGCAAAACGCAGCTGCGCCGCGCCGTCGGCACCGGTGCGCAGCGCGCCAGTCATCAGCTCGGTGCCGGCCACGGCCGGGCGGCCGTCGAGCTGCACCTCGCCTTGCACCTGCACCAGGCGCGCCTGCGCGGCGGCGGGGCCCGCACTCAGGGCCAGCACCAGCGGCAGCACGAACGGGATGGAGCTCAGGGCCAGGGTTCGCATCGCGGGCCTCAATACTGGTAGCGGGTCTTGACGGCGAGCGAGTGGCGGTCGCTGTCGTACAGATCCTGGTTGGATCGGTTCCAGAACGACACCCACTCGGCACGCACCGACCACTTGGGGTCGATGGCGTAACTGGCCACCAGGTCGAGGTTGAGCGCGGTGTCTTCGCGGGTGCTGCCAAAGCCGATGTCGGTGCCCCGGAACTTCTGGCCGTACAGCGTGAGCCCGCCCGACAGGCGCAGCCGCTCCTGCGGCGAAAAACTGCCAAAGGCGCGCACCAGCGGCACATCGCGGCTCAGGTCGTCGCGAAGGCGGCTGTTGCTCTCCACCGTCCAGCTGAAGCGCAGGCCCAGCGACGGCGCACCGGCCAGCTCGGAGAAGTTCTGCGTCAGGCTGCCGCCCAGCGTGACGGCCCGCGCATCACGCGCCTGCTCGGCGCTGTTGTGGCGGTACTCGAAATACTGCGCAAAGGCCGTGAACGTGCGCTGGGGCCCGAGGTTGAAGCTGGACTCGCCGCCCACCGACAAGGTGTCGCGGTAGCGCTGCCCGGCCACGCGCAACTCGCCCACACCCAGCGTGAAGCGGTACAGCGCTTCGTTGCGCAGCTGCGTGAAGCCGGCGTTGAAGCCGATGTTGCTGAGGTTGTAGTCCTTCTGCTGGGCGTTTTCGCGGTGGTCGATGTCGGCCCCGGCAAAGACCGAGAACTGCGGGCTCACGCGCAGCGTCTGCTGGCCACCGGCGGCCAGCTGCACAAAACCGTCGGCCACGCCTTGGGACGGTGAACCGGCCAGGCTGATGGTGCCGAAGACCAGCTGAAGCTCGTCGAGGTCGGTGCCGCCGTTGACGTTGCTGTCATGGCCGACGCCGGCCTCGACGTACAACCGCGACGCCGTCTGCCGGCGGCTGCTGTCGCGCAGCTGCATCGCGCTCAGGAAACCTTCGATGTTGCGGCGCACGCCGGCCGGCGGGTTGTAGCGCAACACGAACTCGAACTCCGAACGGGCCCGCGCAAATTCACCGACCAGAAAATAACCGCGCGCCAGCTCCAGCCGCGCGCGGTCGTTCGCCGGCACAGCGGCCAGGTGGCGCTCCAGCGCCAGCAGGCCTTCGGCGACACGCCCGGACGACACCGCGGCCACGCCGTAGAGGAAGTCGAAGTGCACGCTGCCAATCAGCTCCGGGTGCGCCTGGCCCAAGCGCCAGGCCTGCTCGAACTGGCTGCTCTCGACCAGGCGGCGCAGGTCGTCCAGCGGTGCGGCCACCGCCGCCGGGCCGGTGAGCAGGGCGGCCAGCACCGCGGCCAGGCCCAGGGACCGCCAACCGGACATCGAGCAGGACATCGGGCGTGACATCGGGCGGCTTTTCATCGCGAGGGCTGGGGCAGCGCGCCGCCGTCGAGCAGGCGTTGCAGTTGGGGGTCGATGGACAACATCGGCAGGCGCAGCAGCGTGGCCAGGGTGATGCGGCGGGTTTCGCCGCGCAGCACGGCGGCCAGCACCTCGGCGGGGTCGTCGTTGCCGGTGGCACGCGGGTCCGGGCCGGTGGGTGCCACCAGCGCTGCGGCGCGCACCGCCGCTGCGCTGCGGCGCAGGGCCTGGGCGGCAGCAGCCACCTGTTCGGGTGGCACGCTGTCGAGCACAAACTCCTGCCCACCGCCGCCGGTGGTGCCACCGTCTTCGTCGTCCACCTGCGGCGGACGCGGCAACACGATGAGCCGGCCGCTCTCGTAGCGGATGTCGTAGTTGGCCGCCAGCCCGCTGCCAAATTGCGCCGCGGCGGGCGGGGCCAGCGTGTACAGCCCGACGCCGGCCTCGGCGCCGGGTGCCGCCGGCTGCTGCACCGACAGCAGCGTGTCGCCGTTGACCAGGCCACCTTCAGCGCTGGAAAAACCCCAGGGCACGGGGTTGGCATCGCCCGCGTAACGCAGCACGGTCTGGCTGGCGATGGTGAGCGGGCGCGGCGTGACGGTGAGCCGGCCGTCCACGTAGGTGAGCGCGTAGTTGGCCGGGTCGAAACCTGCGCCCTGGGCATCACGCGCCGTGATGGCGTAGGTGCCCACGTTGTCGGCCGCCGCCAGGCCGCCAGGGCTGAGCGTGACGCCGTCGATGCGTTCGCCATCGGCCAAGCTGCCCGCCAGCGCGAAGCCCAGCGCCGGCACCGGCACGGTGCTGCCGTAGACCTTGCTGGCGTCGCCCGCCGTGACCGTGACCGGACGTGGCGTGATGTCGGCCGCGAGCGTGAGTGCATCGCCGGCCAGCACGTAGTTCGCGGCATCGGCACCGCTCAGGCCCAGGCCGCTGACGTTGACCACCTTGGCGGTGCCGGCGTTCTTGTCGGCAAACTGCGCCGCCGTCTGGCCGATGCCGAGCTGGTCGTCGGCCACGCGGTCGTCGGTGTAGGCCACGGCCGCGGCCACGCTGCCGTCGTAGACCTTGGCCTGCGCCGTGCCCACCACAGTGAGCAGGCGCGGGGCGATGTCCACCTGCAGGCCCGAGACCTGCACCGTGTAGTTGCTGGCGTCGGTGCCGGCGAAAGCCACGCCGTCGAGCGCCACGGCCTTGGCGGTGCCGGCGGCCTTGTCGGCCATGCTGCCGGTGACGCCGCTGGCCAGCAGCTGCAGGTCGTCACCCGCCAACACACCGGCGATGCTGCCGGCGGCGGTGTTGATGGCCACGGTGCGCGTGCCGTCGTAGACGCGGTTCACGGCCAGCAGGCCGCTCAAGGCCACCGGCAGCGGGGCGATGTCCACCGTCAAGCCGACCACCCCACCCAGCAGGTAGTTGCCGGCGTCGGCGCCGCTCAGGCCCAGGCCGTCCACCACCACGGCCTTGGCGAGGCCGGCGTTTTTGTCGGCCAGCGTGCCACTGGTGGGCGCGCTGTCGCCCTGGGCCAGTTGCACGTCGTCGTTGCCCAGCACGCCTTGCAGGCCACCCTGGCCCTGGGCGCTGCCGGTGAGCTGCACGTTGCGCGTGCCGTCGTAGGTGCGCGCCACGGCGGCCAGCCCGCTCAGGCCCGTGATGTCCAGCGGGCGCGGCGTGATGCTGGCCATGGTGCTGGTTTCGGTGGTGGCCAGGCGGTAGTTGCCGGCGTCGGCACCGTCCAGCGCGATGCCCGCCACCAGCACGGGTTTGTCGGCACCGGCGTTTTTGCCGCTGCTGAAGACGGCGCTCTGCGAGAGGCTGAGCGCATCGCCCGCCACCAGGCCGTCGATCTGGCCCGTCACCTGGGCCGCCGTGCCACCGTCGTAGACCTTGTCCACGCCGGCGTACACCGCCGCCACGGTCTTGGGCAGGATGCTGGCGGTGGTGGTGCCGGTAGGGTTGTCGAGCGCGTAGTTGCCGGCATCGGCACCGATCAGCAGCGTTGAGTTCAGCGTGATGGCCAGGCCGTTGCCGACGTTTTTGCCGGCGTCGAACAGACCGCTGGCCGCCAGGCTCAGCGCGTCGCCCGTGACGATGCCGCTGGCCGCGCCGGTGGCGTTGGCCGTGGCCGTGCCGTCGTAGACCTTGTCGACGCCGGTCCAGACCGCTGTGAGCATGCGCGGCGTGATGTCGACGGTGACACCGTCCACGCCCACGATGCGGTAGTTGTCCGCGTCGGCGCCGCTCAGGCCCAGGCCGCTGATGACCACGGCCTTGCCGGTGCCCACGCGTTTGTCGGCCATCGTGCCGACGGTCTGGCCCGTGTCCGGCACGTTGACCGTGACGTCGTCCCCCGCGATCAGGTCGCCCGCGCGGGGCGCCACGCCAGCCGCGGCGATGAGGTCCACCGCGACCGCGGTCGTGCCGTCATACACCCGGCTCACCGCCGTGGCGCTGAGGCCATCGATGACGATCTCCCGCGGCGTGATGCTGCCGGTGGTGTTGGTGGCGGCGATGTCGCTGCGGTAGTTGCCGGCGTCGGCACCGCCGAGTGCGATGTCGGTGACGCTGATGGCCTTGTTGTCGCCCACGTTCTTGCCACCGCTGAAGACCGCGCTCTGGCCCAGCGTGACCGCGTCACCGCCGATCAGGCCGCCCAGCGTGCCCTGCACCGGCGCTGCCGTGCTGCCGTCGTAGGCGCGACTGCCGCCGGTGTAGGCCACCTGCAGCGTGCGCGGCGTGATGTTGGCCGTGGCGTTGCCGGTGCTGCTGTCCAGCCCGTAGTTGCCGGCGTCTGCGCCGGCCAGCAGCAGCGACTGCAGCTCGATGGCCAGACCACTGCCAACGTTTTTGCCGGCCGTGAACACACCGCTGGCGCTGAGGCTCAGCGCGTCGCCCGCCACGATGCCGGTGGCGCTGCCGGTGGCGCTGGCCGTGGCCGTGCCGTCGTAGACCTTGTCGACACCCGTCCAGGTGGCGCTGAGCGTGCGCGGGCTGATGTCCACCGTCAGGCCGTCGGCGCCGACGATCCGGTAGTTGATGGCGTCGGTGCCGGACAGCGACAGCTCGGTCAGGGTGAGCGTCTTGCCGAGGCCGGCATTTTTGTCGGTCATCGTGCCGGTGGTCTGGCCGGTACCCGGCAGGTTGACTGTCACCTGGTCGCCGTCGATCAGGTCGCCCGCGCGCACACCCGCGCCTTCCGTGGCCTGCACCTGCACCACCACCTGGGTGCTGCCGTCGTAGACACGGTCTTCGGCGCTGATGCTCAGGCCCTCCACCACCACGGGGCGCGACGTGACGTTGCCGCTGGCCACGGCCGTGGTGTTGTTGAGCTGGTAGTTGCCGCCGTCGGTGCCGGCCAGCGTGATGGCGCTGACCGCGATGGCCTTGTTGTCGCCCGCATTCTTGCCACCGCTGAACACCGCGGTCTGGTCCAGCGCGACGCTGTCGCCGGACACCAGGCCGTTGACGCTGCCGGTGACCGGCGCCGTGCTGCTGCCGTCGTAGACCTTGCTGCCACCGGTGTAGACCGCCGTCACGCTGCGCGGCGTGATGTTGGCACCCGTGGCACCGGTGGGATTCAGCAGCGTGTAGTTGCGCGCATCGGCCCCGGCCAGCGCGCCGCCGCTGACGGCCACCGCCAGGTTCTGGCCCACGTTTTTGCCAGCCGTGAACACCCCTGTGGCGCTGCCGGTGAGCACGTCGCCCGCCAGCGCGTCGTCCAACCGCACCTGCACCTGGGCCGCAGTGCTGCCGTCGTAGACCTTGTCCAGCCCGTTGTAGAACGCGCTGATGCCCAGGCGGCTGATGTCCACTGTGACACCGGTGGCGCTGGCGATGGCGTAGTTGCCGGCGTCGGTGCCACTCAGGCCCAGGCCGGCCACCTGCACCGGCTTGGCGGTGCCGGCGTGTTTGTCGGCCATCGTGCCGGTGGTGGTGCCGGGGGCGGGCACCTGCACCAGCACCTGTTCGCCGGCCAGCACATCCCCTTCGCGCGGCGTGCCGGTGATGCCCTCGGGCACGGTCACCTGCACCAGCGTCGTGCCGTCGTAGACCCGCGGCGTGGCCAGCAGGCCGCTGACACCTTCCACCACGATCAGCCGCGGCGTGATGCTCGCCGTGGTGCTGCCGCTGGTGGTGCTGAGCACGTAGTTGCCGGCGTCGGCGCCGGCCAGTTGCACGTCGCTCACGGCCACCGGTTTGGCGCTGCCCACGTTTTTGGCGTCGTCGCCCGTGAACACCGCGCTCTGCGCCACGCTGACGGCATCGCCGCCGACCAGGCGGCTCAACACCACGTTCACCGGCGCAGCCACGCCGCCGTCGTAGGCACGGGTGCCGCCGGTGTAGACCGGCGTCACGCTGCGCGGCGTGATGCTGGCGGTGGTGCTGCCGTCGCGGTTGAGCAGCACGTAGTTGAAGCGGTCGGCGCCGGTCAGCAGCGCGTTGCTGACGGCCACGGCCTTTTCGTCGCCGACGTTGCGTGCACCGGCGCCGGTGAACACCGCGTTGGCCGACACACCCAGGCTGTCGCCGGTATTGAAGCCGATGGCCGTGCCCAGCACCTGGGCCGTGGTGCTGCCGTCGTACTCCTTGTCGATGCCGGTGAAGGCCACGTTGATGCCCAACGTGCTGATGTCCACCGTCAGCGCATCGGCGCCGGTGAGTGCGTAGTTGGCCGCGTCGCTGCCGCCCAGCAGCAGCCCGGTCACGCTGACCGGCTTGTTCTGGCCGACGTGTTTGTCGACCATGCTGCCGGTGGTGATGCCTTCCGGCGGCAGGCTGACAGTGACCTCGTCACTGCCCAGCACCCCGGTGAGGTCCACCGCGGCACCGGTCACGTTGACCTGCACCGTGGTGCTGCCGTCGTAGACCCGGTTCACGGCCGCCATGCCGGCCACGCCCAGCAGGCGCGGGGTGATGCTGGCGCTGGTGGTGGCGGTGGTATTGCCCAGCAGGTAGTTACCGGCCAGCACACCCGCCAGGCTGATGTCGGTGACGTTGATGGTCTTGTTCGAGCCCGCGTTGCCGTCGCTGGCGTAACGCGCCGTCTGGTTGAAGCCGACACTGTCGCCCGGCTCCAGGTCGTTGGTCGCGGGCTGCACCACGGCGCTGAGGTCGTCGCCACCGTTGTAGACCCGAGGGATCCCGATGTAAGCCACGGTGATGGGTTTGGGCGTGATGTCGGCGCTGGTGCTGGCGCTGGTGGCCTCCAGCACATAGTTGTCGCGCTGCGCGCCGGTGAGCGTGATGTTGCTGACGGCGATGGGTTTGTCGGTGCCCACGTTGCGGCCGTCGGTGCCACTGAACAGCGCCGACTGCGTGAAGCCGACACTGTCACCCACCCCTTGCACGATGCCGGTGGCCACGCCAGTGACCGTGGCCACATCGCTGCGGTTGTAGACCTTGTCCACACCGGTGTAGGCCACACTGATGGGCTTGGGCGTGATGTTGACCGTGCCCCCCGAACTGCCCAGCGTGTAGTTACCGGCATCGCTGCCACTGAGCGACAGGCCGGTCACGGCCACGGGCTTGTTGGTGCCCACGTGGCGGTCGGCCATCGTGCCGCTGCTGATGCCGTCGACCGGCAGCACGGCCTGCACGTCGTCCAGCGCGACCAGGCCTTCGACCGTGGGGTTGCTGATCTGCACCGCCACGATGGTGGTGCCGTCGTAGACCCGGTCCACGGCGGCGATGCCCGTCACATTGACGAGTTTGGCCGTGATGTTGGCGCTGGTGTTGGCCGTGGTGGCCGCCAGCGAGTAGTTGAAGGCGTCGGTGCCCGACAGCGTGATGTCGCTGACGGCGATGGCCTTGCCGTTGCCGACGTTTTTGCCGGCCGTGAACACCGCGTTCTGCGTGCCCAGGCTGACGCTGTCACCGCTGACGATGCCGGAGGCGCCGGTGTTGAGCGTGACGCTGGCGACCGCCGTGCCGTCGTAGACCTTGCTGATGCCGCTGACGCTGGGCGTGATGGGGCGTGCGGTGATGTCCGCGGTGGCCGCGCGTTCGCCAGGGTTCAGCAGGTTGTAGTTGTTCGCGTCGCTGCCGTACAGGTAGTTGTAGTAGGACTGGACGATGACGGGCTTGTCGGTGCCCACGTTCTTGGCGCCATCACCGGTGAAGTAGCTGCACCCGTAGCAGTTGCTGGCACCGAAAAACACCTGATCGCCGCCGATGATGTCGGCCGACGCACCCGTGACCGTGGCGTAAGTGCTGCGGTCGTAGACCCGGTCGACCCCGGTGTAGACAACCGTGAGGTCCTTGGGGCTGATGTCCACCGTCACGCCGTTGGCGGCATTCAGGGTGTAGTTCAGGGCCTCGGTGCCCGTGAGCGTGAGGCCGGGGACGGTGACGGCCTTGCCGGTCCCGACGGCCTTGTTGAGCATCGTGCCGACCACCGCACCCTCGACGGGAATCTGCACCGCAACATCGTCGCTGCCGACCCGGTTGGACAGGTCCACTGCGGCACCGGCCACGTTGACCACCACGTTCAGCGTGCCGTCGTAGACGCGGTCCACGGCCTCCACCCCGCTGACCGCCAGCGGCCGGGGGTCGATGCGGCCGCTGGTCGTGGCAGTGAGCGTGCGCAGCAGGTAGTTGCTGGCGTCGTCGCCCGTGAGTGCGATGCCGCCGACGGTGATGGTCTTGTTGATGACCTGGCCGCTGCCGTTGTAGGCCACGTTCTTGTCGGCAAACGTCGTGCTGGTGCTGGTGATCGCCACCGCATCGCCGCCGATCAGGTAATAACCGTAGTCGACCAGCGTGGCCCGGGCCTCGTTGCTGCCGTCGTACACCTTGTAGGAGACGTTCTGCCCGTTGACGTAGGCCGTGGTGGCATAGACGTAGACATCACGCGGCAGCACGTTGACCGCCAGGCCGGCGGCCTGGGCGGTGTAGTTGGCCGCATCCGGGCCCACCAGGGCCAGGCCACTCAAGGTGACCGGCTTGGCCGTGCCCACATGTTTGTCGGCCATCTGGCCGCGCAGGTTGTCGTTGTCAGGCAAAACCAGGTCGCCGGGCAGCAGGCCGCTGAGCGTGATTGCGCTGCTGTTCACCGTCACGGCCGTGCTGGCGTTGTAGACCTTGTCGGGTGCCTGCAGTCCCAGCAAGTCCAGCGGGCGCGGGCTGATGTTGACGGTGACGGCGTCGATGCCGGCCAGCGTGTAGTTGCCGGCATCGGCACCCGTCAGCGACACACCGCCCACCGCCACCGGCTTGGCACTGCCGACATGTTTGTCGGCCATGGTGCCGCTGGCACTGCCGGCGTTCAGCGCCACCACGTCGCTGCCCACCACACCACTCAAGCCGCCGGCATCGGTGAAGCCCACCACCACCGCCGTGCCGCCGTCGTAGACCCGGTCTTGGGCCTGGAAGTTGCCCGCCGTGATGGGCTTGGGCGTGACGGCCGCTTCCGCTGTGCCCCCCACGCTGTAGTTGGCCGCGCGGCCATTGGCGCCGTCGGCGACCTGGAATCCACTGACGGTGACCGCCTTGCCGGTGCCCACGTGGCGGTCGTCGAAGCTGGCGCTGGCGCCGGAGAAGTTCAGCGTCAGCGATTCGCCGGCCACCAGGCCCGCCAGCAGGGGCGTGGCCACGAAGCTGGCGGCGGTGCCACCGTCATAGACCTTGTCGGCCACCGCGCCGGTGAGCGTGATGCTGCGCGGCGTGATGTCCAAGGTGCTGGTCTGGCCGCTGTGCAACACGTCCAGGTCGTAACCCAGCTGCGAGGAGTACAACGCGGCCGCATTGAAGCCGTAGCTGCCGGCGTCGGGGCCGGCACCGGCCACAAAGATGCGGTCCAGGTCGGTGATGGGGTCGCCGATGGTGTCGAGTGTGCCCGTGCCGGCCAGCGAGTTGCTACCGTCGTAGGCCTTGCTGGCGTCGCCCTGGGTCAGCGTGAGCGGGCGCAGGAAGCTGCGCAGCAGCGGTGCGGTGTGGCCCTCGTAGATGCGCCAGGTGGTGCCGGTGTCGTGTGCGTCCGAGACATCCCAGCCATCGAAGCTGGCGGCCTGCCGCATCTGGGCCGTGCTCAGGCCGGTACCGGCTGCACTGAAGGGCTGGCCGCTGGTGTCGGTGTCCCAGTAGCTGCTGGTCACCGTGCTGTTGCTGGCCTGAGCCACCAGACCCCCGACCTCGCTGTACAGCGCGCCCGTGGCGACCACGGCGCCGCTGCTGTAGGTGCGGGTCAGGTCCATGCCCTCCAGGTAGCCGATCAGGCCGCCGACGGCGGTGTACGCGTCCGGCACGTCCACCTCGACCCGGCCGGTGGCGTAGCTGTCCCGCACCTCGGCGCGCTGCATGCCTGGGTAGCCGTAGTCGGTGGCATAGACCTGACCGATCAATCCGCCCGCATACACGTAGCCATAGGTGCCGGTCACCGCCGTGGCGCGCACGGATCCACTGGCGAAGCTGCGATCGATGCGCAGCCCGGCGTCGGGGTCGGTATCGCTGTAGTAGTAGGTGTAACTGTCCAGCCGCCCCACCAGACCGCCGATCTGGAAGTTGGGGTAGCTGCTGTCACTGCCGGCCGTCACCGCACCGCTGGCGTGGCTGTCCTCCAGCCGGGCGTTGTTGCCTTCCCAGCGGCCCAACAGACCACCGCCGATGTTCTGCGTCTGCACCGCCCCGCTGGCAGACACCCCGTTGATCACAAAATCCGGCTGGCCGTCGCCGCGGTAGGAGTAGGTGTACAGGTTGCCCACCAGGCCGCCGGCGACGGACTGCGCCGTCACCGCACCGGTGGCATGGCTGTTGGACAAGGTGCCACCGCCCGTTGCGTACCAGTAGCCGACCAGCCCCCCGGCATTGCTGTACGCCTGCACCTGGCCCGACGCCGTGCTGTCGGTGATGCCGTTGCTGGCGGACGAATAACCGTAGGCATAACCCACCAGGCCACCGGCGTAGCTGGCCTGGGGCACCAGGACGTCGCCGCTGGCGCTGCTGGCCGTGATGGCGCCATAGCCAAACTCGCCCACCAGGCCGCCGGCCGAACCACCGCTGGTGTCGCTGAGCGTGACCGCGCCACTGGCGCTGCTGGCGTTGATGTCGCTGTTGTCGGCCGTGCCCACCAGGCCGCCGGCGCGGTACTGACCGCGCACCTCGCCCTCGGCCTGCCCGCGCGTGATCGTCGACTGGGAGGCGTCGCCCACCAACCCGCCCGCTTGGCCATTGCGGCTTTCCACCGGACCGGTGGCACGCACGTCGGTCATGGGGCTGTTGCTGGCATCGCCCACCAGGCCACCGCTGCTGTATTCACCGGAAACAGCGCCCTGGGCCAGCGCCGACTGCAGCGGCGTGTAGTAGGCATAACCCACCAGGCCCCCCGCATAACCCTGGCCGACGACGTCGCCGTCGGCGCGGGCGTTGCTCACGCTGCCGGAGCTGGCATAACCCACCAGCCCGCCGGTGTAGCTGCCGTCGCCCGCCACCTGGCCGCTGGCGGTCACGTTGTTTAACGCGACCGAACCCAACCGGCCCGCCAAGCCGCCCGTGTAGGCGCCACCGCCCACGCTGCCGGTGGCCAGCACGTTGTCGATGCTGAGGTTGTTGGCCTCGCCGAAGGCGCCGCCGACGTCGGCCCCGGCACTGCCGTTGGCCACCCGGCGCGCTGTCACGTCGCCGCTGGCCTGGCTGTTGCGAAAGCCGGTGCTGGCGTAGTCCAGACGCCCGGCCAGCCCACCGACGGCGCCGTACAAGGACGCGGAACTCACGGTTCCGCTGGCCTGCAGCCCGTCGAAACCCGCCGCGTACTGCCACAGGCCGGTCAGCCCGCCCACGTAGACGGTGTTGTTGGTCAGGGCCGAGTCCACCGCAACACTGCTGCTCAGCTGGCGCAGGCCGCCCAGGTAGATGCCGTTGTTGTAGCCGTAGCCATAACCCACCACCGCGCCCACATAGGTGCCGCCCGTGACACTGCCGCCATCGAGCGTGAGGTGGGACACCGTGGTGTTGCGCACCTGGCCAAACAGACCGACGTAACTTTCTGCCGGGCGGTTGATGTGCAGGCCGGTGATGCTGTGGCCCAGGCCCTCGAAGTCGCCGCTGAACGCGCCGCTGTTGTTGCCCACCGGCGCAAAGCCTGCGCCGTCGTTCCAGTCCACGGTGGCGCTGGCGTCGATGGAGGCCCCCAGCGCGTAGCTCAGCGCCCGCGTGGTGGTGTTCAGGCCCATGCCTTGCAGCTCGTCCAGCGTGTTGATCACGACGAAGGCCCTGCCGTTGATCGACAGGCTGGGGCTGCTGCCCGGCAGCGAGACGGTCACGCCGTCCGCCAGCGTGTAACGCCCACTGCCAGCGCTGATGGTCAGGCCGGCGGCGTTGCCGGTGGCCGTGAGGTTGGCGTTGATCTCGACATCGGCGATGGCCGAGAGTGTCAGCGTGGTGCTGGCCGTCCAGCTCACCGGGGCTTCGATGCGGATGTCGCCCGCCTCGCTGCCGCTGCTGGCTGTCAGCAGCGTGACGTTGCCCGATTGCAGGTTGGTGGCCAGCGTGCTGGCGCCGATGCCCGATTCCGTCTGCGTGGCGCCCCCGGCACTGACGACGAAGTCCGTCGGGTCGATCAGCCACTGGCCGTGCCGGCCATCGGCCGCCAGCGTGGACACGCGCGTGTTGTCGTCGATGCGCACCCGGGCAGCCGAGGTCTCGACCTGGCCACCGCTGCCGCCCGCGTCCAGCGCCTGCGCGCTGATGCTGCCGGCCAGGTCCAGGCTGCCGCTGGCCATGCCGCCACGCACGACGATGCGCCCGGCTGAGGCCCCGCCGCGGCCGTCGGCCTGCAACTGGCCGCTGTTGCTGACGGCGTCGCCGGTGATGTGGATCTCACCAGCGCGTTCGACGATGCTGTTGGCGCGCACCAGACCGCTGTTGTTGACCAGTGAGGCCGCCAGGCCCTGTGCCGACTCGGCCGACAGCCGCACACTGCCGCCGTCGGCGGCGATGCGGCCACTGTTGAGCACGCTGCCGGGGTCACCCGGCACCATCACGGCCGACAGCAGGCCGCTGTCGCTCAGGCTGACGGTGGCGCTGCGGCCCGAGGCCAGCACCACGCTGCCCGCCGGCACCGTGATCTCGCCTTCGTTGCCCACGTCGGCACCGAACAGCGCCACGTAGCCCCCGGCGGTGATGCTGCCCTGGTTGATCACGCTGCCACCGGCACCGCTGAACACCAACTGGCCCGCGGCAAAGTGGTCCTGCGACAGGTCGAGTGTGGACGCCACCAGGCTGCCCACGTCCACCTGCGCACCCGGCGCAAACAGGATGCCGTTTGGATTGCTCAGGAAGACCTGGCCGTTGGACACCAGGCGGCCGAAGATGCTGCTGGCCTCGGGGCCGATGACGCGGTTCAGCGCGATCGACGACGTGCCGGGCTGGCGGAACTCCACCGTCGCGTCGCGGCCGATGTTGAAGCTCTGCCAGTCCAGGCCCAGGCGCGGCGTGAGCTGCTGGATCAGCAGCAGGTTGCCCTGTTGCGTGAGCTGGCCTGCGCCCACCTTGACCTGCCCGCCTTGCGGCAGGGCGTTCGGGGCCGGCGCGGTCTGTGCAAAGGCAAACGCGCCGACAAACGGCGCCAGCAGCCAGGCCAGCAGGCGCGACACGGTGCGCACACGGCGCGGATGGTGGGTGACACGCGGGGTGGCCATGGTGGTGCTCCGTCCCGATGCGCTCAGGGCGCGGCAAACAGTTGCAGGTACAGGCGCGGCTTGGGGTCGCCGCCTTCGGCCTGTGGTTCATGCGGACCGCGCCAGGCCACCGAGGCCGCGACGCCGAACTGGCCATCGCTCCACTGCAGCCCGAAGCCGCTGCCGCGCAGCGTCACGCGCTGGGCGGCACCCGGCACGTAACTGCCGGCCTGCAACGCGATGGGGCGCCGCAGCAGCAGGCCCTCGGCCTGGTCGTGGAACAGGCTCAGCGTGGCCTGGCCGCCCAGGTGTTCGACGGCGTAACGCAGCTCCAGCGACCACAGCCGGCCCTGGTCCACCGAGGCTTCACCGGGCGCGTAGGCGCGCACGCCGGCCGGCCCGGCGAGGCCCAGTTTTTCGCTGCTGTCCAGGTTGCCGCCGCTGTACTGGCCCAGCCAGCGGCCGTACAGGCTGACGGGCCCGAACAGCGCCTGCTGGCGCGCCAACTGCAGCGTGGCCTTGCGGTAGACCCGGGCGGTGTTCAAGGCCAGCGCCGCAGAATCACCCGGGTCGGTGGCCGTGGCCGGCTTCAGCGGGTCCACGAAGCTCAGGTCACCCTGGGTCAGCGTGACGCTGGCGGCCGTGGCGCCGCCGCCGAACAGGCTGTCGCGCAGATCGCCGCTGGCACTGAGCGCCAGCGTGGTGTTGCGCTTGCGCTGGCCCTGGCCTTCGATCAGTTCCAGCTTTTCGTCGTTCAGGCGCTGGTGTTCGGCCGCGGCGCGCAGCGTCAGGTTGGCCTGCGTGCCTCGCAGCAGCGGGTAACTGGCGTTCAGGCCCAGGCTGTTGGCCACGCCCGTGGCGCCCAGGCTCGCAAACTCGCCACCCAGAAAGTACGTCAGCCGCGACAGGCTGGCGCCGAGCTTGAAGCCGTCGCCGCCCACCGGCAGCTCGCTGCTGATGCTGCCGCTGACCAGGCCACCCCCGTTGGACACCCGCGCCTGCAGCTGCGTGCTGTCGCCATAACCCGAGATGTTGCGCAGCTGCAGGCCCAGGCCGGCGCGGAACTCGCCGGTGCTGCGGCTGCCGTGGTTGTCGGCCTCCACGCGCACGGCCAGCGGCTCGTCTTCGGCCACGCTGACCACCACGTCGGCCGTGCCGGTGCTGGCACCGGGCGTGAAGGCGGCGCGGGCCACGACGCCGGGCATGTCGTTGAGCAGCAGCAGCTTGCGTTCCACGTCGGCCTGCAGCACGGGCTGGGCCTGGGTGAGCGCATCGGTGTGGGCCTGCACCACCTCGTCCCGCAGCCGCACCTCTTGCGCGGTGACCACCTGCACGGCGTCGACCTTGCCCTCCAGCACCGCGATCTCGACCATGCCGCCGTCCACACGCTGCGCCGGCAGGTAGGCGTAGCTGAGCACATGGCCGCCTGCCTGGTACAGCCGCGTCAACGCGCCCGCGGCTTCGTTCAGGCCTTTCAGGTCCAGCGTGCGGCCGACCCAGGGCGCCACCAAGGCGTCCAGCTGCGCGGCCGGGTAGCTGCGCGCGCCGGTGATGCGGAAGGCCTTGACTTGCACCGTGGCGCCTTCAGGCAGTTCCACCGTGGGCCGGGCCGGTGCGTCCAGCAGCTTGGGCGCGGCGGTGGGCGGCTGCAGCGGGCGCTGGGTCTGGCGCGATTGATCCAGCAGCCGGCCGGCATCGGGCGTGGTCTGGGCCAGCGCACTGACGGACAACACCGACAGCACCGCCAGCGCGGCGGCAGAGGGGGAATGCGGAGGCATCGGCATGGTGGCAGTGTCAGCGACGGGCCATTTTCTGGAGCACGGCGCCCAGCAGGCGCTCGGCCGGCTCGAAACCCGGCCGCGCCTGCAGCAACTGTTGCAATGCGGCCACGGCTTCGTCCAGCTGGCCGGCATCGGCCAGGGCCAGGGCGCGGTCGTGGGCCTGCCAGACCGCGGCCGGGTGGTCGGCCAGCGCAGCACCACGGCCACCCAGGGCCTGGGCCACCCGCGCGGCCAGGGCCGGCTGCTGCTGCATCACCTCGGCCAACGGCGCGGTCTGTTCTTCGGAGAACAGCACGCGCGACGAGCCGGTGTCAACCACCCGCACGTTGACCTGCACCGCGTCACCGACGACAAAAAAGCCGCCAAAGACCATGCGCTCGGCCCCCGCGATGCGGCCCAGCCGCAGTCGCGTGTTTTCGTCGGCCAGGCTGCCGCTGGCCAGCTTCTGCTCGGCCAGCACTTCCTGCAGGCGCAACCGGTCCACCACGGTCTGGCCGGGGGTTTGCAGCAGGGCCGAAACCAGGCTCTCCGACAGCGTGCGCTGCAGCCAGTCGGCCTGGTTGCGTGGCACGGCCGACAGCGCGGCGACGGTCTGGTTGTCGAAATCCCACACCACCACGGCAGGCAGGCGGGGAGCGGTCTGCGCGGCAGCGGCCTGCAGCGCCACGGCCGCCCCGGCGGCGAGCAGGCACAGCGCGCGCCGGGTGGTGTTCATTCGCTGCGCGCGACGATGCGCTGGTTTTTCTCGATCGCGCCGCTCAGCTCGGCGGCGCTGGCGTAGGCCAGGCCGTCGTCCACCTCGGTCACGGTCAGGCGCGCAATGCGGTTTTCCTTGTAGCCCAGCACCCGGCCGTTCAGCTCGATGGGCTCGCCACGGGTCAGCACGTTGAAGCTCTGGCCCGCCTTGACACCGTGTTTTTTGCCGAGGTTGATGATCACGCGGGTGCCATCGAGTGCCGCCACCCGCCCTTTCAGCGGGTACTTCTCGGCCACGGCGCGCGCGATCTGCTGCGCCATCGCCGCGGCCAGCCGGGCCGGGTCGGCCGGGCTGGGGGTGGTCTCGGTGCGCACCAGGGCCAGCTGCGTGGTTTCGGTGTCGATGGCGCGCAGCGCGGCGGCGAGCTGGTTGCCCTGGGTGTTGAGCACCCCCGACACCATCAGCCGCGCCGCCAGAATGCGGCCCAGGCGGATCTGCGCGTCCTGGTCGGCCAGCTGCGACGAACCCAGCTTGATCTCGGCCATCAGCTTGTCCAGCAGTCGGCGCTCCACCAGGGTGTAGCCGCGCGCCTGCAGCTCGCCGATCAGTGCCTCTTGCAGCAGGCTCTCGAAGCCGATGCGGCCGGTCAGCGATTCCAGCGTGCGGTCCTGGAAGGGCAGCACGGTGATGGCCAGCACCGGCGAGGTCCAGTCGTCGGCACCGGCAGCCGGTTTGGCGGCCGGCTGCGCCATCCGCGCCGCCAGCTCGCGCACGCTGTCGTCGATGAATTTCTGCTTCGCGCCGTCCTGCTCGGCGGCCAGGTTCTCGCGCACCTGGCGCAACAGCGCGGCGGTCATCGGGTCCTGCGGGTCCAGCGCCTGGGCCCGCTCGAGCACCGCCTTGGCCTGGCTGCCCTGGCCGGTCTGGTTGAGGGCCACGGCCAGATTGGACAAGGCCTCCACCGACTGGCGGTCTTCTTTCGCGGCCTTCTGGTAGGTCTGCGCCGCGGCCTTCGGGTCGCCGGCGCGCTGCAGGTTGCCCACGGCCACCAGCGCCTTGGACTTCTGCCAGGAAAAATCGGCCTGCGTCTGCGGGGCCGCGGCCTGCTGCAGCGCCGCGGCACTGTCGGCCGCCTGGCCGCTGGCGGCCAGGGCCCGGCCGCGGATCAGGTAGGCCGCGCTGCGCGCCGGTGAACCGGCGATGATGGCGTTGGCCTCGGCCAGCGCGCCCTGCGCATTGCCCCGCGACAGCAGGATCTCGGCCAGGCCCTCGCGGCCCATCAGCGCCACCTCGGGGTGGGTGCTGACGCTGGCCAGGGCACGGAACATCTTGTCCGCCTCGTCCAGCTGGCCCTTGCGCAGCAGCTCGTAGGCCTGCTCGGTGCGCAGGATGTGTTCGACGCTGGGCGGTGGCGGCAGCAGCGCCGCGGCCGCCTTGGCACTGCCCGGCGTGGGCGGGAAGAAGTAGAAATCACCTTCCAGCGAGGTGTTTTCCCAGGGCACCTGCTGGCCACGTGAATCCAGCCGCACACCCAGCCGCGTGCGCTTGAAGACCTCTTCCACCGGCAGGCCCGGGCGCTCCAGGTTGGCCAGCAGGTGCTGGGTGTAGAGGCCGTTGCTGCCCTTGCCGTCGCTGGCCACGCTGCCGGGCGCGGTGGCAAAGGCCAGCAGCGAGCCGCTGGGCGCGTCCATCTGCGAGAGGCCGCCGCTGCCCGCGGTGGAACGCGAGGCCTTGGCAAACGGGTTGTCGCGGCAGGCGTCCAGGATGACGACGTTGATGCGGTTCTTGGCCGCGTCCATCTTGTCCAGCACCTGCTGCGCGTCGATGGCCTTGAACGGCACCTCGTCTTCGCGCTGCACGGTGGCGCCCACGGGCAGCAGGAAGTTGCGGCCCTTGACCTGCACACCGTGGCCGGCGAAGTAGAACAGCCCGACCGAATCGCCCTTCAATCGGTCGCCGAAAGCGCGGATGGCGGCGTCCATCTGGCGCTGGTCGGCGTCGAGCTTGAGGTCGACCGTGAAACCGGCGCGCGTGAGCACCTTGGCCATGGCCGCGGCGTCGTTGGCCGGGTTGCTGAGCGGCACCTGGGCGTATTTGCTGTTGCCGATGACCAGCGCATGGCGCGCCTCGGCGGCCTGCGCCACCTGGGCAGCCGCGGCCAGCAGCAGGCCACCCACCAGCAGGGCCAGTGAGCGCAAGGACATCGATGGGGAGATGGTGAGGAGCTGCATGCGGGGCCTCTTTGGACGTCGCTCCATGGCAGGCCCTGTCAGAGCCCGACTGCTTTGCATTCCACCACAGCCCACCGGTCCGGCCTACCCCCTTGTAGAGGGCAATCAGGTCGTGACGGACTTGGCAAACCGCCAGCGCAGCATCAGGTTGTTGGCCGGCATGTCGGCCCGGCCAACACGTTGCAGGCCGGCCGCGGCCGCCACTTCGTCCACCGCCGCCAGCCGGCGCAGGCCCCAGGCCGGGTGGCGCTGGCGCAGGTCGGCATCAAAGGCCTGGTTGCCGGGCGCCAGCGGCTCGCCGTCCACGATGTAGGGCCCGTACATCACCAGCTGGCCCTGCGGTGCCAGCACCGAGGCCGCGCCGCGCATCAACGCGGGCGTGACGGCCCAGGGCGCGATGTGCACGAGGTTGGCGCAGAACACGGCGTCCCAGCCGCCCGGGCGTGTGGGCCAGGGGCCGTTCAGCACGTCCAGGTGCTGCGGCACGGCCACGTTGGCCAGGCCGGCGCACCGCAAGGCCAACGCCGGCAGGGCCGCCGCTTCGGCCTCGGTGGGCTGCCAGGTCCAGTCCGGGCGTACAGCGGCCAGGTGGGCGGCGTGCTGGCCGGTGCCGCTGGCCAGCTCCAGCACCGCTGCGCCGCGTGGCAGCCACTGCTGCAGCATGTCACCGATGGGGCCGCGGTTGCGGTCGGCGGCCGGGCTGAAGGGGAGATCAGGGTTCACCGTCGCTCACCTCTTCGGCGTCCAGGCGCAGCCGCTGGCGGCGCACGCCGCCGCCCACCTGCGTGACGGCGCGCAGGCGCAGGGCCTGGCCTTCGGCCACGGTGCGGCGGCAATGGAACTCCAGGTTGTCGGTTTCGCCCGGGCATTGGGCCGGGATGCGGCGCTGCCAGGCCTGGGCGCCGTTCAAGTCCAGCCGCACGGCCAGCCAGGGGGCAGACCCGGACTCGGGTGTCTGCACGACAAATCGCAGGTCGATCTCGAACACCCGGTCGCGGCCCAGCACGGCGGGCACGGTCAGGGTGGCGACATCGGCGTCGCCGGCGTCGACGGACCAGTGTTCGGGACGGGTGGCACGCATGGCGCCGGATGTTAGGTCAGGCCGCCAGCGCGGCCTGGGGCCAGTTCAGGCCGCCAGCGCGGCCTGGAGCCGGTTCAGACCGCCAGCGCGGCCTGGAGCCAGTTCAGGCCGCCAGCGCGGCCTGGGGCCGGTTCAGGCCACCAGCTCGGCCTGCGGGGCGCGCAGCTGCTGCAGCAGCGCGGCCAGGTCCAGCCGTTCGCACAACACGGCCGCCAGACGTGGCGTCACACGCGGGCGCACCTGGTCGATGGCAAACCAGTCAAAACCGTCCATCTCCGGCAGGCGCTGCCCGCTGGCGCTGGAAAAGCGGCTTTCGCAGACCAGCCCGGCCGGGTCCCAGCGCGGCTGCAAGGCGGCGAAGAGGTGCAGGTCCTTGCGCGGGCGGTAGTCCAGGCGGCCCAGGTCCAGCAGCGGCGTGTCGTCCAGCACCAGGCCGGTTTCTTCCTGCGTTTCGCGCAGCGCGGTGGCGCGCGGGCTTTCGCCCGGCGCGGGGCCGCCCTTGGGCAGGTCCCAGTGGTCGTGGCCGGTCACGTGGCACAGCAACAGCTCCGCCGCATCGTTGAGGATCACGATGCCGCAGCTGAGCTTGCGCGCCGGCAGGAAGGACATGCGTCCAGCATGCCGCAAGCGCACGACATGCGCATGACCGAAGTGAGTGCCCATCACCCGTCAAATGCCTTCGGCCGTGACGGAGTGCTGGGAGTCTGTCGGACTTTGGGTGGGGCCTGCGCCGGGGCGAGTTGTGGTGGTGGGCTGGGCGCTGGCGAGGCGTGTGGCGGGTCCACACCACGAGCCAGCAACGACGCCCGGCGCCGCAAATCGCCCCGGCCCTGTGGGTTGGGCCTGGAAACCGGCTGATTCGTCGTTGAAAATGCTCGCCATACCGCCCGGTATGGCTGCGCTTTTCGCCTAGCCTCAGCCGGTTTCCAGGCCCAACGCAGGCCCCACCCAAAGTCCAACAGACTCCTACGCTGCGGCCCCCATGCTGATCACCATCGCCCCGGGCGTGCGCCTGTTCGTCGACGTGCAGGGCCCGTCCCACGTGCCGGACGGGCCGCTGCTGCGCGAAAAGCCCACGCTGATCCTGCTGCACGGCGGCCCGGGTTACGACCACTCCAGCTTCAAGCCGGCCTTCAATGCGCTGGCCGATCGGGTGCAGATCGTCTACGTGGACCACCGCGGCCATGGCCGCAGCGACCGCCGGCCCGAAGCCGAATGGACGCTGGACACCTTCGCCGATGACGTGGTGCGGTTGAGTGATGCGCTGGGCCTGGTGAAACCCATCGTGCTGGGCCAGTCCTTCGGCGGCTTTGTGGCACAGCGTTACCTGGCGCGCCACCCGGGCCACGCGGCCAAGGTGGTGCTGTCCAGCACCAGCCCGCACCTGGGGCTGGACCGCAAGCTGGCGATGTTTGAGCGCCTGGGCGGGCCGGTGGCACGTGAGCTCGCCCGCGCCTTCTGGACGGCGCCCAGCGCCGCCACCTGGGCGCCCTACGTGCAGACCTGCCTGCCGCTGTACAACACCCGCCCCGGCGACGCGCTGGCACGCCAGCGCACACTGTTCAACGAGCCCATCCTGTTTGCCTCGGCCAGCGGCGAGCAGCAGACCATGGACCTGCTGCCCGGCCTGGCCGCCGTGCGTTGCCCGGTGCTGGTGCTGGCCGGCGCCGACGACCCGGTCTGCCCGCTGGCCGATGCGCAGGACATCGCCGCGGCCATCCCCGCGCCCTGGGGCCGGCTGGCCGTGGTGCCCGACGCCGGCCACGGCACCTGGCGCGACCAGCCCGAAGCTGCGTTTGCGCTGCTGCGCCAGTTCATCACGGAACCCGCCTGAACATGGCAACCCCGCAACCGCCCGTCGAACCCTTCCGCCCCGTCAACCGGCGCCAGCGGCTGCTGATCGCGCTGCTGGCCGTGGGCACCACGCTGGCCATCGGCGTGGGCATGCTGTCGCCGCACGTGGAGTTCCTGCGCGCCCAGCTGAAACGGCTGCTGGCCGACGTGCCGGCCTGCGCCCCAGGCCAGCTGCGCGGCTGCACCGGCGGCATCCAGGACGTGTTCGTGGTGGAACCGCCGGCGCCGGCGTCGGCCCCGCCCTGAGGCCCTCAACCCCGGTGGAACAGGGCCGATAAGCAGGGTTCCAGCACCAGGAGCCCTGCGCATGACCGAGCTTGCCCCGACCACTTACCGCCTGTTGACCCGCAGCGACATGGACGGCCTCGTCTGTGCCGTTCTGCTGAAAGAGCTGGGCCTGCTGGGTGACATCGTCTTCCACCACCCCAAGGACGTGCAGGACGGCAAGGTGGCCGTGGGCCCGCGTGACATCCTGACCAACCTGCCCTACGTGCCCGGGTGCGGCATGTGTTTCGACCACCACGCCAGCGAGGCGGTGCGCAACGGCGGCCGCGACACACCGAACTACATCCTGAAGGCCGAGGCCAAATCGGCCGCGCGGGTGGTGTACGACCACTTTGGCGGCAAGGCGCGTTTTCCGCGCATCGCCGACGCCATGATGGACGCCGTGGACAAGGCCGATTCCGCCGGCTTCAGCTTTGATGACGTCTTGACGCCGGCAGGTTGGGAGTTGCTGTCCTTCCTGATGGACGCGCGCACCGGCCTGGGCCGCTTCCGCGACTTCCGCGTCTCGAACTACCAGCTGATGATGATGCTCATCGATTGCTGCCGCGACCTCAGCATCCAGCAGATCCTGGCCCTGCCCGACGTGCAGGAGCGCGTGGACCTGTTCTTTGCGCAGCACGCGTTGTTCCGCCAGCAGATCCAGCGCGTGGCGCGTGTGCACGGGCCACTGGTGGTGCTGGACCTGCGGGCCGAGGAGACGATCTACGCCGGCAACCGCTTTGTGGTCTACGCGATGTTCCCGCAGTGCGACATCAGCATGCACGTGATGTGGGGCCGCGAGAAGATGAACACGGTCTACACCGTGGGCAAGAGCATCTTCGACCGCGGCAACCCGATGAACGTGGGCAACCTGATGTTGTGCCACGGCGGCGGTGGTCACCCGGCCGCCGGCACCTGCCAGGGCCCGAACGACGAAGCCGACGCGATGAAGGACGAACTGATCGAAGAGATCCTGACGCTGTCGCGACGCGGCGTGGCCGAGCTGGCCTGAGCCCGCCTATGCCCGCCTGAGCCCGGTCAACCTCTAACATCGGGGCATGACAGCCGATGCCCTGACGCAGATCGACGACCGCCTGGTCGACCTGGAGACCAAGGCCGCGTTCACCGAGGACCTGCTGGACCGGCTGAACGAGGTGCTGGTGCAACAACAGCAGCAGATCGACCGCCTGATGCTGGAAGTGACGCGGCTGAACCACCAGGCCGCCGGTGCCGAAGCCGGCGGCCCGCGCAGCCTGCGCGACGAGCTGCCGCCGCACTACTGAAGCGGCACCACTGAAGCCACCCCCGCCATGACCGTCTTCTACTGGCTGATGGGCCTGCTCATCGTGGGCACCTTCGTGCCGTCGGTGCTCTACCTGCTGCTGTACGCCTTCACCAGCGAGCCGGCCTGTCTGAGCCGCGCGCGTGTGCTGTGGAACATCAGCCGCGTGTTCACGATGCTGTCGATCAACCTGCTGATCTGGGGCCATGTGCTGGCCGGGCTGTGGGGCCTCTGGTTCGGCTGACAAGGTGTAGAGTGCTGGGTTTTTCGCCCATCTGACCCCGCCCAGCATGGAACTACCGCGCACGGCCCTGAATGGCTCGGCGCTGATGGGATTGTTGTCCCAGCTGGCCCTTGTCGACCGCCCGGCCGGGCGGCCCCTTCCCTCGTCAAGGGCCTGGGCCGCTGGCTGGGCTGGAAAGAATCCATCCCGCTCGCCGCCGTGCTGCAGGCACCGCCCACGGTGGCCGCCACGGCATGTGCCTCGGCGGCCCACGCCGCGCTGCAGCGCGAGCTGCAGCGTGTCCAGGCCGAGCTGGCACGCTTGATCGCCGACGACAGCAGCACCCGCAGCGAGGACGGCTGGGATTTCCTGCCCTTTCGCCGCCACTGCTTTGCGATGCAGCAGGCCATGGGCGCGGCCATCACGCCGCTGCGTGCCCAGACACGCGCCGCCGTGGCCCGGCTCTCGCCCGCGATGGCGCAGCTGGCCGCGCTGGACGCCGTGATGGCCAACCTGCTGGCGCCGCGCGAACAGGCCCTGCTGGCCCAGCTGCCGGTGCTGCTGGACAAACACTTCACCCAGCTGCGCGACGCCGCGGTGCCGGGCGGGCCGCCCTGGCTGCCCCGCTTCGACCACGACATGCGGCGCCTGCTGCACGCCGAGCTGGACCTGCGCCTGCAACCCGTGCTGGGCCTGCTGGCCACGCTGCAGCGCGCCGCTGAAACTCAAATCCCATGAACCGACACCTGTTTCACGCCGCCGGCGCCGCCGGCCTGGTGGCCATCGGCTGGGTAGCCGCCGGCTACCTGCCCGGCAGCCCGCTGGCCCTGGGCATGACGCTGCTGATCGCCGCCTTCTACGCGATGGGCGTGCACGAGCTGTGGCGCTACCAGCAGGCCACAAAAGGCCTGGACGCGGCGCTGGGCACGCTCACCGCGCCGCCCACCGCGCTGCCCGAATGGCTGCAGCAGCTGCCCGCCCCGCTGCAGCAGCCGGTGCGGCTGCGCGTGGCTGGGGACCGTGTGGCCTTCGCCGGCCCGGCGCTGGCGCCTTACCTGTCGGGCCTGCTGGTGCTGCTGGGCATGCTGGGCACCTTCCTGGGCATGGTGGTCACGCTCAAGGGCACGGGCGTGGCGATGGCGCAGGCCGGCGACGTGAACGCGCTGCGCGAATCGCTGGCCGCCCCGGTGCGTGGCCTGGGGCTGGCGTTTGGCACCAGCGTGGCCGGTGTCGCCGGCTCGGCGATGCTGGGCCTGATGTCGGCGCTGTGCCGGCGCGCGCGGCAACAGGCGGCGCAGCGGCTGGACGCCCAGATCGCCGGCCCGCTGCAGCGCTTCGGCCGCGCCTGGCTGCAGGCCGAGCAGGCTGCGCAGGCCCGACTGGAGGCCCAACAACAGGCGCAACAACAGGCCCGCGAGCAGGCCCAGAGCCAGGCCCAGCTGCTGCAGCCGCTGGTGGAGCGGCTGCAGACGCTGGCCGAACAGCTGGCCCGCCAAGGCCAGCAAACGGCCGAGCATCTGACACAGCAGAGCCAACACAGCGCAGCCAAACTGACCGCCATGGCCGAGCAGACCGCCGGGCAGCTGTCTCAGCACGGCCAGCAGATGGCCGAGCAGCTGTCCCACCTGAGCCAGCAGACAGCGGCGCAGCTGCTGGCCACCCAGCAGCAGGTGCAAGCGGGCCACGAGCAGGTCTTCCGTGAGCTCGCCGCCGCCGTGCAGGCCAGCCTGCAGCGCAGCCTGAGCGACAGCGCCCGCCTGGCGGCCGACACGCTGCAGCCGGCCGTGGCCGCCACGCTGGACGGCATCACGCGCGAGACCGCGGCGCTGCACGGCCACATCAGCGCCACGGTGCAGCAGCAGCTGGACGGCCTGGCGCAGCGCTTCGAGCAGCACAGCAGCCGCTGGGCCGACACGCTGGGCGCGCAGGCCCGGCAGCAGGCCGCGGCCCTGGTGCAGACGCTGGCCGAGGCCCAGGCCCAGCAGTCGGCCCAGGCCGCGGCGCTGGGCCGCATGACCGAGCAGACGGCGGCGCTGCACAACGGCCTGGCCGAGCGCCTGGCGCAGCAGACCCACCGCTGGCTGGACGAGGCCGCGGCCCGTCAGCAGGCCCAGGCCAGCACGCTGCTGGACATGCTGGCGCAGGGCCAGGCCACGCAGATGGCGGCCTGGGAAGACGTGGTCACCCAGCTGCGCGGCAAGCTCAGCGAGAGTCTGGCACACGACAACAGCCTGCTCGCCGAGCGCACCCAGATCATGGGCACGCTGCACACCTTGCTGGGCGCGGTGCAGCACACCTCCACCGAGCAGAAGGCCGCGATCGACGCGCTGGTGGCCGCCAGCGCCCACTGGCTGGAGACGGCCGGCGCGCGTTTCACCGAGCAGGTGAACACCGAATCGGCGCGGCTGGAGGCCGTGGCCGCACAGCTGGGTGCCAGCGCGGTGGACGTGGCCAGCCTGGGCGAGGCCTTTGGAGCCGCAGTGGGGCAGTTCGGCGACGCCAGCGCCCAGGTGCTGGCCCACCTGCAGCGCGTGGAAGAAACCTTGGCCAAGGCCAGCACGCGCAGCGACGAACAACTGGCCTACTACGTGGCCCAGGCGCGTGAGGTGATCGACCTGAGCCTGCTGTCGCAGAAGCAGATCGTGGAAGACCTGCAGCGGCTGGCGCGGCGCCAAGTGGCCGCCGCGAGCGAAGCGGCATGAGCGCGCCGGGCCGCTCCCAAGCGCTCATCCCGCAGCGCGCAACGCGGAGGGTAGTCCAGTGACCACGGCCGACGACGCCGTGGACGGCGGTGCCGAGCCCGGCGCCCCGGTGTGGGCCGTGTTCGGCGACCTGATGGCCGGGCTGCTGGGCGCGTTTGTGCTGATCCTGGTGGCCACGCTGGCGCTGCAGCTGGACCTGGCCACACGGCTGGACGACGCCGTCAAACAACGGCAAGCCGAAGCACAGCGCCGCACGGCGCTGGAGCAGGCGCTGGCCATCCCGCTGGCCGTCCTTTTGAAGGAAGGCCGTGTGACCCTGGACAACGGCCGCATCGGCATCAGCAGCAGCCTGCTGTTTGCCTTCAACTCCGACCAGCTGGAGCCCGAGGGCCGGCAGCTGCTGCAGGGCCTGGCGCAGACACTGGCGCCCTACCTGGCCGCGCGCAACGAGATGCTGATGGTGAGCGGCTTCACCGACGACCGCGGCGTGCGCGGCGGCAGCCGCAGTTTTGCCGACAACTGGGAGCTCTCGGCCCAGCGCGCGCTGACGGTGACCCGCGCACTCATCGACGCCGGCGTGCCGCGCAGCGCGGTGTTCGCCGCGGCCTTCGGCGCCGAACAGCCGGTGGCGCCCAACAGCAGCGCCGACGGCCGCGCGCTGAACCGGCGCGTGGAAATCACGCCCACGCCGCGGCCGGTGGTGAATGCGGTGAACGCCGCCTCCGCGCCTGCCGGCCGATGAACACCCCGCCGTCGCCGGGGCAGGCTGCGCGCCAGCGCCACATCGACGCGCTGGCCCGGCGCGCCGCCACGCAGCCCGGCCCCACGCGGCAGCTGCTGGCGCAGCGCCTGGCCACGCTGCGGGCAGCGCAGCACCAGACAGCACCTGGCCGCGCGCAGGTCATGGCACAGCCCGCGCCGCCGGCATCCCCGCGCCCGCTGGCCGAGCTGCTGGCCCACATCCAGCGCCACGCCGCCGCACCCGGCGAGCTGCGCGCCGTGCACCAGGACCGCGGCACCTGGTCGCGCCTGCACGTGCAGCACCGGTTGGTGCAATCGCTGGCGCAGGTGCCGGCGCAGGCCGGGCCTCTGAACACCGAGCACCTGCTGCACCAGGCGTTGACGCTGATGCAGGCCACCTCGCCCGACTACCTGCAGCACTTCATGGTGCACGTGGAAGCGCTGCTGGCGCTGGAGCGTTGACAAGGGAGCCGCTGCACGCACAGGCCATCCCTGCAGATTTAACACGCGCTAAAGGACATAAAGGTGGGTCGCCGGACATGCTTCGTCCCATGCACCGTGCATCGACGTTGGCACCCGCCGCGCCGCCATCCGGCCACAAGAAGCGCATTGAACTTGCGGCCCTTTGAGTCCTTTTGGAGTTCAACATGACCAAGACCTTCCTCCAGCGCAGCGTTCAAACCGGATGCGCCGCATTGCTCGCCGTGTGTGCAGCCGCCGTGAGCGCGCAGACCACCACGCTGTCTGTCGATGCCCTGGCCAATTGCGTCGGCATCTTCGGCGGCACGAACAACCCTGTGCCCTCCGTGACGCTGCAGCCCGGCACCTATTCGGTGAAGGTGAAGTCGAGCACCGCCACCTATTGCGCCGACGGGACCTGCCCGCACCCGGCCACCGCCGTCACCATTTTCGATGGCAACAGCTACGTGTCGGAGACGTTCATCATCAAGGCCACCGGCCTGGGGACCAAGCTGACCTTGCCGGCCACGGCCTTTGTCTGGGCCTACTTCCTGGACACGGAGTGCTCGGACAACGCCGGCGGTTCGTCGCTGCAGTTCACGCTGAGGAACTGACCCACCCGCGCGGGGCTTGATTCACCCCCGCCAGCAGGTCGGGCAGCGGGCGCTGCCCGACCTGCTAGCGCTGGAACGCCGGACAATTCGGGCACCATGATGAACGCCCAGGCCCTCACGCTCGGCCCCTTGCTGCTGCCGCTGCCCCTGCTGCTGAGCCTGGGCACCGCCATGCTGACGCTGGTGCTGGCCAAGGCCCTGGGCCGCCGCGCGGGCGTGGACGCCGAGGCCGTGGCCTGGCAGGCCCTGCTGGTGGCCGCCGTGGTGGCGCGGCTGGCGTTTGTCTTTGAATACAAGACGCTGTACTTCTCGGCCCCGCTGAGCATCGTGGACATCCGGGACGGCGGCTGGAACGCGCCCGCCGGCCTGGCCGGCACCTGGCTCTACGCGCTCAGCCGCATGCGCAAGACGCCGGCCCTCGTCAAACCGCTGCGCTGGTCCCTGGCCGCGGGCACGCTGCTGTTCGTCAGCGGCACCGCGGTGCTGGCGCTGCAAGGCCCGCGCGGCCAGCCGCTGCCCGATCTGCAGTTCAGCAACCTGCAGGGTGAGCCGGTGGCGCTGCGCAGCTTCGTCGGCCAGCCCACCGTCATCAACCTCTGGGCCACCTGGTGCCCGCCCTGCGTGCGCGAGATGCCGGTGTTCCAGCAGGCGCAGGCCCAGCACCCGGGCGTGCACTTCGTGTTCCTGAACCAGGGCGAAGACAGCGCTCGCGTGGCGCGCTGGTTGCACGCGCAGCAACTGGACCTGCACCACGTGCTGATCGACCCGAAGCGCCAGGCCAGCGCCAGTTTTCAGCAGCAGGGTTACCCGACGACGTTGTTCTTCAACGCGCGTGGGGAGCTGGTGTCGATGCGGATCGGGGAGTTGTCGGCGGCGACGCTGGGGGAACGGCTGCAGGCACTGGCGCCCTGATTCGGCCGCTGATTCAGCCCCGAACGGCTGTTTCGATCTGGGCGGTGTCGATCTTGCCCATCTGCATCATCGCGGCAAAGGCGCGCTGGGCCGCGGCCGGGTCTGGATTGGCGATCGCCGCGGTCAGAACACGCGGCGTGATCTGCCAGGACAGGCCCCACTTGTCCTTGCACCAGCCACAGGCGCTGGCCTGGCCGCCGTGGCCGACGATGGCATCCCACAGGCGGTCCGTCTCCGCCTGGTCGTCGGTGGCCACCTGGAAGGAGAACGCCTCGCTGTGCGGGAAAGCCGGCCCGCCGTTGAGCCCCAGGCAGGGGATGCCCATCACGGTGAACTCGACGGTGAGCACATCGCCTTGCCGCCCCGAGGGGTAGTCCGCCGGCGCGCGGTAGACGGTGCCGACATGGCTGTCGGGAAACGTGGCCGCGTAGAATTGCGCGGCTTTGACGGCGTCGCCGTTGAACCAGAGGCAGATGGTGTTCTTGGGGGGCGTGGTCGTTCTCCGGGGCGGGCGGGGGAGGCCTGTGGTGTACGACGAGTGACGCGGGGTGGCATCGACAAACGGCCTGGAGCAACGACCGCTTCAGTCTTCGTCGAGCCAGGCCGGAATGTCACGCTGCGCATGCAACACGCGCAAGACATCGATGTCATCGGCACGTTCGACGTAGAACACCAAGTAGGGGAAGCGCTGGACACGCCAGAAACGCAAGTCTGCAAATCCGAGCTGGTGGGCATAACGAGGTGAGCCGGTCGCCGGATGGCGCGCGATGTGCATGTATGCCCGTTCCAACTCATCCACGAAGCCCAGCGCCACTGCCGTACCACCATCGCGCAAGTAGTGCTCGATGGCGTCTTCCACATCCAGATGGGCCAGCTCGCGCAGAACGACCGGCTTCATGGCCATCAGGGCTGGCTGCGTTTTCCGATCTTGCTGCGCAGCGCCGAGAAGTAGGCCCCGTCGGCCACCGCGGCAGGCTTCGAGCTGGCACCTGCCAACAGAAGGCCTCGAAGCTGGAGACGCTCCTGGTCCTTGCGGATCAGTTCTCGAACGTACTCGCTGCTGGTCCCGAACCCTCGGCTGTTCACCTGTTCATCAACAAACGACTTCAACGCGTCGGGCAGCGAGATGTTCATCGTGCTCATGGACTGATGGTAGAAGGCTTGGCAAAGTTTGGCAAACAGGGCAGGGGGACGTTGGGAGGCCTGCGCTCGCACTGACGATGGCGTGCATCGTTTGTGGCCTCGGCCGGCCGTCGCCATTTGAACCGTGGGACTCTTGCCGGTCGGTTTTATGCATGTTGGCCGCCTTGTGTATAGGAATCCCGCCTTTTCTATACAAGTTGGCCAGCACTTGCAAAGCGGCGCGGATGCCGGACAGGTTGCTCTGCGGCGTGAGGGGCGACAACGACCGAGAGGCGCTGACCAAAATCGGGCGGCCGCGTGGGCTCAGGCAAGCTTGGCCCGCTTTAGCAGATCGCCTACTACCTCAGCAATTTGCTGGGCAAGCAACGGAGGCACCGCGTTTCCGACCTGGGTGTACTGCGATGTTCGGTTCCCAAGAAACACGTAGGAGTCCGGAAATGTCTGCAGCCGGGCAGCCTCTCGAACAGTGAGGCTTCGGCATTGGTTCGGTTTGGGATGGATAAAGGCATGACCATCCTTGGCAATGTGACTCGTCACGGTCATGCTGTGGTGATCGGCCAGCTGCACTCGAAACCGGTCCTTGAAGATCGAGTCGCCGATATTGTCCGGGTCGACGTTCTTGTGGGCAGGCAACAGACACTTTGGGAAATCCATCAGCCGAGGACTGGCCTTCGTAACTTCGCCGAAGGCCGCGGCGAAAAGATAGCGCACCAGATCAGTAGGCATATGGGCTCGGCTCTCGTGATTTGTCAGCAGATCGAGCGGCCGATCGCGATACCAGTCCGCCAGACGTTTGGGCAGGCGATCCTTTGACGCGGCGTTCAAACGCGTGCGATCTCCTCCGAACCCGGGATCTAGTAAGCGCTGCCGAAACTTATCGCGCACCGCCATCAACTTCTCCGCAACCGCGGACTCAACCTCGCGGCCAGAGCCTTTCAGCTCCTTCACCGCCTTGTCGAAGAAAGAGGAGTGAAACGCATCGAGCCAAGTCTGGCCCTTGCCTCGATACGAAAGCCGAGGACGGAGCGGCGGCAAATCGCAAATCACGTCCCACATGGTGGGGGGCCTCGACCGGACAAGCGTGCCAACACACTTGGCAATCTCGAAAACGTCCTTTCGAACCCCCAAGATGATCACTCGATGGCGGGCCTGGGGGACGCCGTACTCCTCGGCCTTCACGATGAAGTCTTCCGGTCTCGGATCGACGAGCACTCCTTCAGTAGCAGAGAGCGCAAACAAGACGTACTCGACTCCAGAACCCGAGAGGCCAGACACGCTTGGCCTCTTGAGGTCCTGCATGATCGTTTCAAAGATGTGCCTGTCTAGAACGCGAGAAGTCAAGATTCCCTTGACGTTCTCCATAACGAAGACTGCCGGCTCAAACTCGCTGATCACACCCAAATACTCGCGATAGAGGAAGTGTCGATGGTCCGCCTCTGCCGCGTAGCCTTTCGTGCCCCTATTTCGGGATCTTCCGACGATCGAGTACGCCTGACATGGGGGTCCTCCAATCAGCACCGCATTCCGCGGCAAACCTCCATTTCTAGAGTAAACGGCCAAGCGGTCGCGGATCATGGACGATGCAAGCTGGCGCGCCTCGGGACCGAGCTCAAAATTCAACGCCTCTCTATCGGCAGCGATACACGCTTGGGTGATAGCGGGATCACCTGACTCGCGCAACTGGTAAAAAACGATGTTCCAAGGCTCGGACTCGATGATGGCGTCCCACTTCCGCCACGTCTCCGCAGTCGCTTTATCGCAGCGCTGGAGGGCGCGATGCGCGGCCCTGAGCCTGAGGGTCTCGTGGGCCATTTCGTCCTTCTCGATCGACACGGCGATCTCGAACTGAACCGACCGAACGCGCGAAAATCCCTCCCCTAACCCTCCTGGTCCCGCAAAGAGGTCAATGATTGGTACCGACATGAGGACTTGTAGCTGTTCTTTGCTTCTGAGTGTTGACGGTCGGTGCCTCGCGTGCGGTAGTAGCCAGGCTCAACCGAGCATCGTACCAAGCGGCCTGATGCGACCCGGACGCGGCACCATGCGACCACGCGGTGCCGGGACGTTCTCCAAGGCTGAACTTGCGAGCCGGCCGTGGTTGACGTAGTAGACAGAGCAACGAGGTCCCGCATGATGGCCTCGATCAAGACGAAACACACCAAGCCGGAGCAGCTAGTGCGGCGCTACCTGCACGCATCCGGCCTCAGGTTCCGGCTACACGACCGTCGCCTGCAAGGAACCCCCGACCTCGTTCTGAAGAATTACAACGCGGTCATCTTCTTCAATGGCTGCTTCTGGCATCGCCATCTTGGCTGCGCAGACGCGACCACGCCGGCAACGCGTCAAGACTTCTGGCAACCCAAGTTCGCCAAGAACGTTGCCCGCGACCAAGCCAAAAGCGCACTACTCAACGCCTCAGGCTGGCGTGTCTTCACCGTCTGGGAATGTGAGTCGCACGATGAGCTCGCGCTTGACCGGCTCTTCTGGAAGATCGTCGCTTTGCCCTGATCGATTCGGTGAAATCAGCACCCCTGTACGCGAGGGATGGACTTGCTACAGATCATTTATGTAGCCACAATATGCTCTTCAGACGCACCATGGCGAGGCCACATGGCCAAGGTACCGCAGCAACGAGGAACGACGCCGACTCGGGATCCGCGCGAGCGATTCGTGAGCCTTGCGAACAGCAGGGTCACGTCCGCGATCCACCAGATTCGTCTCATCGGTAACCTGTCCAACAAGAAAAACTATGAGTACGGGCCGGAGGACGCGGCAAAGATCACGCGGGTGCTCCAGAGAGAGCTGGACGAACTCAAGGCGAAATTCAAGGGGGAAGACCGGAGTGAATCAACCTTCTTCAGCCTCTAGCGCCGTTGCAGCGCGCTGGGACTACATCCGTACCGGCCCAGGGAGATCGGGACGCAGTCTGTCGGAGAACAACTTCGCCAAGGAGCGTCGCGACTGGCTTTCCATCCTGCTGCGAGAGATCCTGCAGAACGCACTGGATGCACGAGTCCCGGCTTCAGCGCCTGTCGTGGTATCCGTTCAACATCGCGAGCTGGATACAGAGGCCAGAACCTTTGTAGAAGGCCTCATCACGCCAGAACACCACGAGCGTTTCAAGAAGTCCGTACCACATGTCCACGCCGGGCAAGCGTCGACCGTGAGCACTTGTTTGGTTGTAGAGGATTTCGGGACAAGTGGGCTAACAGGCGTGACCAACAAGCCTGATCTGGACGGCAAGGGCCAGAACTGGAATGCCTTCTGGTTTCGTGAGGGAGAAGGTGGCAAAGAGAACACCTCGGGGAACGGAGGGGCAGGCCAGGGGAAAATCACCTATTTCAGCACGAGTGGAATCAGGACGATCTTCGCTTATACGGTTCGAGCAGATGATCAATCCGAGGCACTCTTCGGGGCCAGCTCATTTCTGCGCGACTACGAGCACGACGGACACAAATGGAAGCGTGACGCCTACTGGGGGGTTGCGCAGGGAGAGGGTGTGGACCGCATCCACTTGCCTGTCCACAGTGCAGGCCCCATCGCTTCATTCCGTCAGCATTTCGGTATCACACGACAAGCAGGCAACACGGGCCTCTCTCTGATCATTCCATCGCCGAAGGACATTCGCATGGCAGATGCCGTGCAAATCACGATTGCTGAGTTCTTCGTACCGATACTACGCGGCGATCTTGTGGTCACACTGGGCGAAACGACTCTCGAGAAGTCGTCGATTGTTGCCATCGCAGATCAACTGCTATCGAACGACCGGGCTCACGAACTGCACACATGTACGACGAAGGGCTACCGCACATTCTTGGCGGAAGCAATCGGGCGCTCTGAGAAAAGCTCAGTCATCCAGTCCAAGCCATTCACCAACGCGAGCCAGATATCCGACGCCTCATTCGATGCCGCTGACCTGCAGGCAATGCGTGATGCGCTAGAAGAGGAAGAGATGGTCAGCGTCCGATTTCCGGTACAAGTCAAACCGAAAGATGCTGCAGCTGCAGAGTGCTACTTTGACGTTCACTTGGCCTGCCCGTTCGAGCTGGATCGACCGGAGCAGGCTGTCATACGCCGTGACCTGCTGATCGGCGAAGAGCCAGTAGGGGCGGGCAAACTGCGCCAGCGGGCTCGCGGCCTGATCCTGATCAATGATAAGGAGCTGTCGAGACTGTTGCTGAGTGCGGAGGAGGCCACACATCTACGCTGGAATACGCGGCTGCCACGACTCGGGGAATACTACCGATCCGGCCCCGAGGTGGTTGCGATCGTGAGGAACGCCATGGTGCGGCTCCTCGATGTGCTGACAGGGGGAGACCAGAAGCGGGACTTCAAACTCTTGTCGAAATATTTTTCGGCTCCGGGTTCGTTTTCTGCGGTGAAGGCAAAGGGCAAGAAGTCGCAGAAGGGAAGAGCGGTTCCGATTCCCGGACAGATACCGCCCCCCCAAGCCAAACTGCTGGCGATCGAAAGCCTTGCCGACGGCTGTCGAATCCGCCCAGCTAAAGCCGATGCCTTGGGTTCCGCGAAGCTCCCGATAGAAGTCAGCGTTGAGTTCGCGTACGAGGGCCTCGACAAGGACGCCTTCAACGAATACGACCCCTTGGACTTCGATCTAGCAGACAAGGCGTTCTCTATCACTGTCAATGGATGCATCATCAAAGAGCAGACCATGAACCGCCTTGGCTTCGTGGTCGAGAAGCCCGACTTCGACTTCAGGCTGACTGGTTTCGACAAGAACCTGCGTCTACGGATCCGGCTCAACTACAAAGAGGCCACCGATGCCGCGACTTTCGACGCTCAGTAATCCGACCGGCCTCGTTGAGATCGAGAAAAGCCGCGTCACCATTGTTGTTGACGACGCCAAGAAGGCGTTAACGTTCAGTCTGGTGAGTCTCGACCTGTCGAATCTCACCCTTCCGTCACCGCTGAATGTGGTTGTGATCGCGAGGCGTGGGAATGCGGAGGAGCGGTTGGAGCTTGGGTCCGCGCTGGCCTGGGATAGGGGCTTTCGGACTCTCTCCGAGCTTGGCGATGACGGGACTTTAGCTTTCCGGGTGCTGCTGCTCCAGCCTGGCTCAGCCAAGCTTGTGGCAGCAGCCGAAAACGTTCGCCCCGACGGGCAGGGAGACAGCAGCAGTTTCATTGCGCTCGAGCCTGCGGATCTCGGTCAGCGCCCATGGGAAGTCGAGATATTGGAACTGGAAGGCCGGGCGGTGATCCGTTTCAGTAGGGACGTCTATAACTCCGCGGGCGAAGCAGAGTCCGACAAGTTTTTCATGGGTATGGTCTTGCCAGAGGCAGTGCGACGCCTTTCGGAATGGGTAGCCAAGAATGCACCGGCGCTCGACGAGACGGCTTGGGAACCGTTCAAGACTTGGCTGTCGCTTCATGGGGTCACAGAGGATCCCGATGAAGAGAGAGAAGAGCTGCAACGCGAATGGTGCAACGATGTTGTAGAGGCATTCTGTAATCGCTTCGAGTTCGCATCGCAGCTCAGAGAGCTTCGTACGAAGGGGATGGACGAATGAAAGTAAGGCGACTTACCGAAGTCGGGCAATCGAGGTATCGAGAATGGTTGGTACAGCGGACATCTGGAGAACTGCCCCCACAGAAGCTCTTAGACGGCATCGAAACCACTGAATTGGCGTTCGATGCCGAAATCGATGCTGCCAAGAACTTCTCGAGCCGGTTCGAGTTCGGCAGATACATGGTTGACCTGCTCGACAAGGAAGATGCAAAGGCGCTGCTGAACCCCAAGAACGATGGTCTGTGGGACTGGCTGACAGTCGTCTATTTCGCTCAGTTCGGCCGAAAGGTCAGTAAGCCGTGGCACTACATCGTCACGCGTCGCGGTCACTCAGGATCGCTGGCGTACCGCCACCTAGCTAGGACAGCATTCGAGATGTACTGGCGACACGGTTCTGCATCGTTGGTGATGCTTCACGTCGACATGTCGACATGGGGTGACCTCTCCGAGCAGCTCACCTCACGACAGAACGTTGCATACCACCGTGGCTACATCCAAACCGCAAACGCGCTCTACCTAGCTGACGGCAGACTGAAGCGCGGCGCTGCAAGCCGAGTTCGTTCTGCAAAGAAGCGCAAACTTGGCGAAACAATCGGCCGTGGGGGAGTCGCAAGGCTGGCTCTAGCGGTACGGCGGCTTTGCAGAACCTACGACACGCACGCTCTTGAAACGCCAGGAATGTTGGAACTGCTGCCTCGCGAGTTCAAGAACTTCATCGACAAGGGTCCTAAGACCTCCGTCAATCCTGCGTCCGTAGCCCCAGACTAGATGCTCGTGTCCGCGAGGCTCCTGCAACAGGAGCACTGAAGCTCTGTTGCAAGTTCTCATCAATTTTGAGAACCCAAAAACTCACACGTCAATATTCGCCGCCCTCAACGCATTCCCCTCGATGAAGTTCCTGCGCGGCTCCACCTCATCGCCCATCAGCATCGTGAACACCCGGTCGGCCTCAATCGCATCGTCGATCTGCACGCGCAGCAAACGCCGCACGGTCGGGTCCATCGTGGTTTCCCACAGCTGCGCCGGGTTCATCTCGCCCAGGCCCTTGTAGCGCTGGCGGCCCACGGCGCCTTCGGCCTGCAGCATCAGCCAGGCCATCGCGGTGCGGAAGTCGTCGACCTTCTGCTCCTTCTGGCGCTCACCTTCGCCGCGCTGCACCAGCGCATCGGCGCTCAGCAGGCCCTTGAAGGTGAGGCCGGCCTTGGACAGGGCTTCGTAGTCGGCGCCGTGCACGAAGTCCTGCGTGATCACGCTGCTCTTCACGTTGCCGTGGTGGCGGCGGCTGATGCGCAGCAGGTGTTTGTCGGTGCGGGTGTCGAATTCGGCCGCCACCTCGGCGTCCACCAGCGCGGCCTGCAGCGCCACGGCGCCGGCTTCGGCGGTGGCAGCGCTGTCCAGGTCCAGCACCAGGCCATTGGCGATGGCGCGCAGGCCTTCCACGTCCATCCAGTTGGCCAGGCGCTGCACCACGTTGTTGGCCAGCAGGTACTGGCGCGCCAGGTCTTCCAACGCGGCACCGGTGATCAGCGGCTGGCCGTTGCCCGGGTCCACACGCGCGCCGTCCAGCGCCACCTTCAGCAGGTAACCATCGAGCTCGTGCGCGTCCTTCAGGTACTGCTCGTGTTTGCCGTGTTTGACCTTGTACAGCGGTGGCTGCGCGATGTAGATGTGGCCACGCTCCACCAGCGTCAGCATCTGGCGGTAGAAGAAGGTCAGCAGCAGGGTGCGGATGTGCGCGCCGTCCACGTCGGCGTCGGTCATGATGATGATGCGGTGGTAACGCAGCTTGTCGGCGTTGAAGTCGTCACCGCCCATGCCGGTGCCGATGCCGGTGCCCAGGGCCGTGATCAGCGTCAGGATTTCATTGCTGGTCAGCAGCTTCTCGTAGCGCGCCTTTTCGACGTTCAGGATCTTGCCGCGCAGCGGCAGGATTGCCTGGAACTTGCGGTCCCGGCCCTGTTTGGCGCTGCCGCCGGCGGAATCACCCTCCACGATGTAGATCTCGCACAGCGCCGGGTCCTTCTCCTGGCAGTCGGCCAGTTTGCCGGGCAGGCCCAGGCCGTCCAGCACACCCTTGCGGCGTGTCATCTCGCGTGCCTTGCGGGCGGCTTCGCGGGCCTTGGCGGCCTCGACGATCTTGCCGCAGATGATCTTGGCGTCGGTCGGGTTCTCCAGCAGGTAGTCGGTGAGTGCCTTGCTCACCACGTCTTCCACCGGGCCGCGCACTTCAGAGCTGACCAGCTTGTCCTTGGTCTGGCTGCTGAACTTGGGCTCGGGCACCTTCACGCTCAGCACACAGCACAGGCCTTCGCGCATGTCGTCACCGGTGATCTCGACCTTGGCTTTCTTGGCCAGGTCGTTGTCGTCGATGTACTTGTTGATCACCCGCGTCATCGCCGCGCGCAGGCCGGTCAGGTGGGTGCCACCGTCACGCTGCGGGATGTTGTTGGTGAAACACAGCACGCTCTCGCTGTAGCCGTCGTTCCACTGCATCGCCACATCGGTGGTGATCGTCGTGCCCTGGTCACTCTGCTTCTCGCCAATGGCGCCAAAGATCGTCGGGTGCAGGACCTTCTTGCCGGTGTTGATGAACTCGACAAAACCCTTCACGCCGCCGGCGAAGGCGAAGGTGTCTTCCTTGTTGTTGCGCTCGTCGATGAGGCGGATCTTGACGCCGTTGTTCAGGAAGCTGAGCTCGCGCAGCTTCTTGGCGATGATGTCGTAATGGAAGTCGATGTTGCTGAAGATCAGGTCATCGGGCAGGAAGTGCACCTCCGTGCCCCGCTTGTCGGTCTCGCCGACGATCTTCATCGGGCTGATCTCGAAGCCGTCGCGCATCTCCTGCAGGCGGTCCTGCGGGATGCCGGCTTTGAACTCCAGCGCATGCACCTTGCCTTCGCGCCGCACCTTCAGGTGCAGCCACTTGCTCAGGCCGTTGACGCAGCTGACACCCACGCCGTGCAGGCCACCTGAGACCTTGTAGCTGTTCTGGTTGAACTTGCCACCGGCGTGCAGCTCGGTCAGCGCGATCTCGGCCGCGCTGCGCTTGGGCTCGTGTTTGTCGTCCATCTTCACGCCGGTGGGGATGCCACGGCCGTTGTCGATGACGCTGATGCTGTTGTCGCTGTGGATGGTGACGAGGATGTCGTCGCAATGCCCGGCCAGCGATTCGTCGATGGAGTTGTCCACCACCTCGAAGACCAGGTGGTGCAGGCCGGTGCCGTCGGAGGTGTCGCCGATGTACATGCCGGGCCGCTTGCGCACGGCCTCCAGGCCCTCCAGGATCTGGATGCTGCCTTCGCCGTAGGCGTCGGGGGTGGGCTGCGGAACGGGTTGGTCGCTCATGGAGGCTTTCTCTTGAAACGCGCAAGCGGGCCGAAGCCCGCTGGAAATGCTGGGTGGACGGGGACGGCGCTCAGATGCGCATCGGCATCACGACGTACTTGAAGCCGGGCTGCTCGGGCACCGTCAGCAGCGCGCTGGCCTGGCTGTCGTGCAGCTCGAGCTTCACCATCTCTTGCCCTATGTTGAGCAGGGCGTCCATCAGGTAGGTGACGTTGAAGCCGATCTCGATGGCGTCGCCGTTGTAGTCGATCTCCAGCTCTTCCTTGGCCTCTTCCTGCTCGGCGTTGCTGGACGCAATGCGCAGCAGGCCCGGCTCGATGTTCAGGCGCACGCCCTTGAACTTTTCGCTCGTCAGGATGGCGGCGCGCTGCAGGCAGCCCAGCAGCGGCAAGCGGCCCAGCACCACGGTGTTCTTGTGGTTCTTCGGGATCACGCGGTTGTAGTCGGGGAACTTGCCTTCGACCAGCTTGGTGACGAACTCCATGCCCGAGAAGTTGAACTTGGCCTGGTTGGCGGCAAAGCGCATCTCGATGGGCGTGTCTTCGTCCTTCAGCAAACGCTGCAGCTCGAGCACGGTCTTGCGCGGCAGGATCACCTCCTGCTTGGGCACCTCGTGCTCCAGCGTGGCCTGGGCCAGGCCCAGGCGGTGGCCGTCGGTGGCCACCAGCGTCAGCAGCGGGCCTTCGGCGATGAAGAGGATGCCGTTCAGGTAGTAGCGGATGTCGTGCACCGCCATCGCGAAGTGCACCTGGTTGATCAGCG
>JADMJD010000014.1 GCA_018780805.1 Rubrivivax sp.
ACGACATGATCGACACCGCCGGCACGCTGGTCAAAGCCGCCGAGGTGCTGAAGGAACGTGGCGCGCAGAGTGTGTTCGCCTACTGCACACACCCGGTGTTCTCCGGCCCGGCGATCGAACGCATCGCCAAATCGCAGCTGGACGAGGTGGTGATCACCAACACCATCCCGATGAGCGACGCCGCCAAGACCTGCGGCAAGATCCGCCAGCTGTCGGTGGCGTTTCTGTTCGCCGAGACCATCCGCCGCATCAGCGATGGTGAGTCGGTCACGTCGCTCTTTGCCGAGCAGAACAACAACTTCTGATTCCGGGGCCGTCGGCCCCATTTCCCGAAGGGCCCTGGTCGCGGGGCCTTTTTTTACTTGGAGTGAACATGAAATTCACCGCTTACGAGCGCACGCTGCAGGGGACCGGAGCGAGCCGCCGCCTGCGCCGCGCTGACAAGGTGCCCGGCATCGTCTACGGCGCCGGCGAACCGAAGATGGTCGAGCTCGACCACAACGCCCTCTTCTTCGCGCTGAAGAAAGAAGCCTTCCACTCGTCGCTGCTCGAGATGGACATCGGCGGCCAGACCCAGAAGGTGCTGCTGCGTGACTTCCAGATGCACGCCTACAAGCCCCTGGTGCTGCACGTGGACTTCCAGCGTGTGGACGAAACCACCCGCCTGCGCAAGAAGGTGCCGCTGCACTTCGACGGCGAAGACTCTTCGCCGGCGGTCAAGACCGACAAGTGCCTGGTCAACCACGTGATGACCGAGCTGGAAGTGGAATGCCTGGCCGCCCAGCTGCCGGAGTTCATCGCCATCGACCTGTCGGCCCTGGCCAAGAACCAGTCGATGCACGTCAGCGACCTGAAGCTGCCGGCCGGCATCAAGGCCGTCAAGCGTGGCACGCTGAACCCGGTGGTGGTGACCGCGACCATCCCGAAGGAAGAAGAAGAAGTGGTCGCGCCCGTGGTGGCCGTGGCCGACAAGAAGGGCGCCAAGCCCAAGAAAAACGAGAAGCAGAACCAGAAGTAAGTCCTGCGCTCGTCCATCAGGGGGCCCCACTGCGGTGGGGCTTTTTTCATGGGGCGGCGCTCGATAATCCCGGCCCATGATCAAGCTCTTCGTCGGCCTGGGCAACCCGGGCCCGGAATACGAGGCCACGCGGCACAACGCGGGGTTCTGGTGGATAGACGCGCTGGCCCAGGCACTGGGCACACGCCTGGTCGCCGAACGTGCCTACCAGGGCCTGGTGGCGCGTGTAAATCTGCCCAGTGGCCCGGTGTGGCTGCTGCAGCCGATGACCTACATGAACAAGTCCGGCGTGTCGGTGGCGGCGCTGGCGCGTTTTTTCAAGATCGAGCCGCAGCAGATCCTGGTCGTGCACGACGAGCTGGACCTGCTGCCCGGCCAGGTCAAGCTCAAGCTCGGTGGCAGCGCCGCGGGCCACAACGGGCTGAAGGACATCCACGGCATGCTGGGCACACCCGACTACTGGCGCCTGCGGCTGGGCATCGGCCACCCGGGCGTGAAGTCGGAAGTGATCCACTGGGTGCTCAAGAAACCCTCACCCGACCACCGGGCCGCGATCGACCAGGCCATCAGCAAATCGCTGGAATCGCGCGAGCTGTTGATCGCGGGCCAGATGGACCAGGCCCTCGCCCGCATCCACGCCCAGCCCCCGCGGCCCAAGCCGCCCCGCCCTGCCCACACCGGAGACACCGCATGAACCGCAGCTGCACCGCTCCCTTGTTCCTGGGCCTGGCCTTGCTGGCCAACACCGCACAGGCTCAGTCGCAGGCCGTCTGGCGCTGTGGGCCGGACGGCCGGCTCTTCCAGGCCACGCCCTGTGCCAGCGGGCAGTTGATGGACCTGAAACCGGCGCCTTCGGTTCAGGCCCGGGCCGAAGCCGAGGCCGTGGCCGCACGTGAAAAGGAGGCCCTGCAGACCCTGGGCGCCGAGCGGCGGGCGCGCGAACAGCAGGCGGTGGCCGGCCCCTCGGGCATCCGCCCCGCCACTGCCGAGCCGCCGGCGCGCCGCAAGCCGACGGTCAAGAAACCTTCGGAATCTCGGCGTCCGGCTGCAGCCTGAGGTAACGCGCCATCAGCTGCTCGCGTGTTTCCACGCGGTCCGGCCGCACCGGGATGCAGCTGACCGGGCAGACCTGCACACATTGCGGCTCGTCGAAGTGGCCGACACACTCGGTGCAGCGCTCCGGGTCGATGACGTAGATCTCCGGCCCGAGCGAGATGGCCTGGTTGGGGCACTCGGGCTCGCAGACATCACAGTTGATGCACTCGTCGGTGATCCACAGGGCCATGGGGGCAGCTTCTATTCGTCCGGTTGCGCGACACGCTCTTTCAAGCGCCGCAGCACAGAAGGTGCCACGAACTTGGAGACATCACCGCCAAGGCTGGCAATCTCGCGCACGAAGGTGCCGCTGACGAACTGGAACTGGTCCGACGGGGTCATGAACACGGTCTCGACTTCGGGCATCAGCTGGCGGTTCATGCCGGCCATCTGGAACTCGTATTCGAAGTCGCTGACGGCGCGCAGGCCGCGCACCACCACCTTGCCGCCATGGCCGACGACAAAATCGCGCAGCAGGCCACGGAAGGCGATGACCTCGACGTTCGGGTAGGGCGCAGCGATCTCGGTCGCGATGTCCAGCCGCTCGCCGAGCGTGAACATCGTGCGCTTGTGGTGGCCGGCGGCCACCGCCAGGATCAGGCGGTCGAACAGGCCGGCCGCCCGGCGCATCAAGTCCGCATGGCCCAGGGTCATCGGGTCGAAGGTGCCGGGGTAGACGGCGGTGAGCGGGGTCAGGGTGGTCACGGCGCGCGTCTCCATCGTGGATCCTGGGGGCACTCAGTCTACCTGCAGCAACTGCGCGCTCACGGCCCCGGCCTTCAGCCGCCGGTGTTCGCGCAGGCCGGCCGGCAACGCGGCCAGGGGCTCGCCGGCTTCCAGCACCAGCCAGCCACCGGGCACCAGCAGCCGCTGTGCCAGCGCCACGCTCTGGGCGGCCAGCCCGGCGTCGAACGGCGGGTCCAGGAACACCAGCTCGAAGGCCTGCGGCGCGGTGCGGCCCATCCAGCTCATGGCATCGGCTTCCTGCACACGCACGGTTTCGACCTTCAGGCGCTGCTGCGATGCCTTGAGGCTGGCCGCCAGCATGCGGTCGCGCTCCAGCAGCAGCACCTCAGCCGCGCCGCGTGACGCCGCTTCGAAACCGAGCGCGCCGCTGCCGGCAAAGGCATCCAGCACCCGCCAGCCGCTCAGGTCCTGCCCCAGCCAATTGAACAGGGTCTCGCGCACACGGTCGGGTGTGGGCCGCAGGCCGGGGCGGTCGGCCACCGGCAGCTTGCTGCCGCGCAGCGTGCCGCCGATCAGCCGCACCTCGCGCGGCAGCACCTTGGAGCGCCGCAGCATGGGCCGCACGGCGGCGCGACCGGTGGTGCCGTCGGGTTTGTAGTCGGGTTTCACGATTGCTCTTTCAAAGACGCACCGGGATGCCGTCACGCGCCATCAGCGCCTTGGCCTGCCCCACCGTGAACTCGCCGTAGTGGAAGATGCTGGCGGCCAGCACCGCATCGGCGCCAC
>JADMJD010000125.1 GCA_018780805.1 Rubrivivax sp.
GGTTGCTGATCATCACCACGTCGATCAGCGCCAGCACCACCAGCATGATGATGGTTTCGTTCAGCCCGGTGACGGCCAGGTCGCTCTTGTAGCCGATGCTGGACACCAGCTTGGCCAGCGCCGCCTGGTTGCCGAAGGCGGCTTCCACCAGGTGCACCAGCTCGACCCAGAAGTGGAAGACATACACCGCCTGCGCCAGGATCAAGCCCAGGTACAGCGGCAGTTGCAGCCAGCGGCTGGCGAAGATGACGGTCGACAGGATGCCCATGGCGGGCGGGTGGGGGGCGCTCATCCAACGCATTCTAGGTTTCGCCGATGACAGTCCATCATTGCGGGGTCTAGAGTAAGCCGTCCGTCAGACGCTCGCCGCACAGTGCGCGGCAACGCAAAACCATTCCCAGCAGGAGACAACGATGAGCGAAGCTGCCCGAGTCTACGAACCCACCGCCGCCGGCGTGGCCGCCGCGCACGTGTCCGGCATGGACGCCTACCGACGCCTGTGCGCTGAGGCCGATGCCGACCACACCGGTTACTGGGCCCGCCTGGCGCGTGAGTTGCTGAGCTGGAAAACCCCGTTCACCCAGGTGCTGGACGACAGCAATGCGCCGTTTTTCAAGTGGTTCGCCGACGGCACGCTGAACGTGTCCTACAACTGCCTGGACCGCAACGTCGAGCGCGGCCTGGGCGACAAGACCGCCATCATCTTCGAGGCCGATGACGGCAGCGTCAACAAGGTCAGCTACAGCGCGCTGCTGGCGATGGTGGGTAAATTTGCCAACGCGCTCAAGGCGCGTGGCGTGAAGAAGGGCGATGTCGTCGTCATCTACATGCCGATGAGCGTGGAAGGTGTGGCGGCCATGCAGGCCTGCGCCCGCATCGGCGCCACGCACTCGGTGGTGTTCGGCGGTTTCAGCGCCCAGAGCCTGCGCGACCGCATCGAAGACGCCGGCGCGGTGATGGTGATCACCGCCGATGAACAGGCCCGTGGCGGCAAACACCTGCCGCTGAAGGCCATCGTCGACGAAGCGCTGGCGATGCCCGGCACCGGCTCGATCAAGGACGTGATCGTCTACAAGCGCACCGGCGGCACTGTCGCCTGGACGGCCGGCCGCGACCAGTGGCTGCACGAGCTGCTGGCCGCCCAGCCCGAGGCCTGCGAGCCGGAATGGGTGGGCGCGGAACACCCGCTGTTCCTGCTCTACACCAGCGGCTCCACCGGCAAACCCAAGGGCGTGCAGCACAGCACCGGCGGTTACCTGCTGCACGCGGCGCTGACCACGAAGTGGACCTTCGACCTGAAGGACGACGACATCTTCTGGTGCACGGCCGACATCGGCTGGGTCACCGGCCACACCTACATCACCTACGGCCCGCTGGCCCTGGGCGGTACCGAGATCGTGTTCGAAGGCGTGCCCACCTGGCCCGACGCCGGCCGCTTCTGGAAGATGATCGAAAAACACAAGGTCACGATCTTCTATACAGCGCCCACGGCCATCCGTTCGCTGATCAAGGCGGCGGAGGCGAACGCCGCGATCCATCCCAAGTCCTTCGACCTGAGCAGCCTGCGCCTGCTGGGTTCGGTCGGCGAACCGATCAACCCGGCCGCCTGGGAGTGGTACCACCTGAACGTCGGCGGCGGCCGCTGCCCCATCGTCGACACCTTCTGGCAGACGGAAACCGGCGGCCACATGATCACGCCGCTGCCGGGTGCCACGCCGCTGGTGCCGGGGTCCTGCACGCTGCCCTTCCCGGGCATCACGGCGGCCATCGTCGATGAACTCGGCAACGACGTGCCCAACGGGCAGGGCGGCATCCTGGTCGTCAAAAAACCCTGGCCGAGCATGATCCGCACGATCTACGGCGACCCGGAGCGTTTCAAGAAAAGCTACTACCCGCCGGAACTGAAGGGCTACTACCTGGCCGGCGACGGCGCGATCCGCGACGAAAAAACCGGCTACTTCACGATCACCGGCCGCATCGACGACGTGCTGAACGTCTCCGGCCACCGCATGGGCACGATGGAGATCGAGTCGGCCCTGGTCAGCTGCACCGAGCTGGTGGCGGAAGCCGCCGTGGTCGGCCGCCCGGACGACACCACCGGCGAGGCGATCTGCGCCTTCGTGGTGCTCAAGCGCCCGCGCCCCACTGGCGACGAAGCCAAGAAGATCGCGACCGAACTGCGCAACTGGGTGGCCAAGGAGATCGGCCCGATCGCCAAGCCCAAGGACATCCGCTTCGGCGACAACCTGCCCAAGACACGCAGCGGCAAGATCATGCGCCGGCTGCTGCGCTCGATTGCCAAGGGCGAGGCGATCACGCAGGACACCAGCACGCTGGAGAACCCCGCGATCCTGGAGCAGCTCGCGCAAGCGCTCTGAGGCTCAGGCGTCGCCCTGCATCAGCCGGGCGCCGTACTCGTCCATCGTGATCGTCTGGCCGACGGCCTTGCCCTGGTCGCGTGCCGGCAGTGCGTCCTGCACGATGTCGATGCGTTTCCAGGCCGGGATCGGCGTGTCGCAGCCGGCCTGTGGCACGTACTTCGACGCGCCGACTTTCACGCGTTTGTGCACGTAGCGCGGGCAGTTGAGCCAGATGTGTTCGATGGCCACGCGCACGCCGAACTGCGCCTCGGGGTAGGCCGCCATCAGCGCCGGGTCACGTTCGATCTGTGCCCGGCCCTGCAACCGCAGGCGGTTCGGTGTCTCGAAGTCGATGAACAAAAAGCCGACCTGCGCGGTGGCGGCGATGTTGCCCATCGAGAAGAACATGCCGTTGCCGTCGTAGGACGGGAACAGCAGCGTGCGCGGATCGAGCACCGTCACAAAACCCGGCAGGCCGCCCTTGTAGGACACCGACGGCCGGCCATGGTGGTCCACCGTCGCCAGAAAAAACATGTCGACGCCGGCGATGAAGGCGGCTTCCTGCTCGCTCAAGCTGTCGTGGGCGATCGCGCCTTCCATCAGGTCGGCCATGCGGCGCGTGTCGAACTCGTCCTGCAGCGCCCGGTGTTGCTCGGCGTAGAAGCTGCTGCTCATGCCGTGTCCCCGGCAGTGTTCAGGCTCTCGTCCAGCCGCGCCGCGGCGGCCGGGCTCACGACCCGGTCGCCCGGGGTCTTGTTGAGCCACAGCCGGGTCACGTCGGGCCGTGCATAGTGCCCGGCGGGGTCGGCCGCGGCCTTGGCCAGCGAGATCATGCCCAGGTCCAGGTCGGCGTAGACCAGGCCCTCCTGGTCCTCGGGCATGGGCGTGCTGATCAGCTGGCCGTCGGGTGCGTAGATGCCGGCAAAACCACCGCCTTGCAGCAGCAGTTGGCGTTTCATCGGGTCGTCGCCGCAGAGCACCTGCACCATGTTGGCCGACACCGTGGCGCAGGGCGCCAGCACAAAACACTGTCCTTCGACCGCGTAGATGCGGCTGGCGGCATTGTTGACCTCGGCGCCCAACGCATACGCACCGCCGCGGTACAGCGAAAAACTCGGCCAGGCCGCCACGTGCACCTGCTCGTTCTGCGCGTACATCGCGTATTTGGACAGCGGCTGCAGGTGTTCCCAGCAGCACAGCGCGCCGACCCGGCCGAGCGGCGTGTCCCACACGCTGAGGTCGCTGCCATCACCTTCGCCGAAGATGGTGCGCTCCACGTGCGTGGGTTTGAGCTTGCGGCGGATGGCGACTGTCTCGCCGTCGGCGCCGATGATCCACTGGCCCATGTAGAGGCTGCCACCGGCCTTTTCACTGTGGCCCATCACCACCATGACCTTGTGTTGTTGGGCGGCGGCGGCCAGGCGGTATGCCTGCGGGCTGCCGTACACGAGTGAGTTGTCGTGGTAGCGCTGGATGAACTGCATGCCCCAGGCGGGCGAGTCCAGCCAGATGAACCAGGGGTAACCGGGCAGCCAGGTTTCCGGGAAGGCGATGAGCTTGGCGCCGTTGGCGGCGGCTTCGGCGATCAGTGCGATGGCCTTGTCGACGCCGGCGTCGAGGTCCAGGAACACCGGGGCGGCCTGCACGGCAGCGGCACGGAAGGCGGGGTGGGCAATGGGCATCGAAGGCTCCTGGTGGGGGTGCAGCGATGCTCCTTGCTTGTCGGCCAGCCGGCTTGACTGCCGCTCGCGCCACTCTTGACCCCGGCGCGCAAGGGCTGGCGGCGCGGCGCAGCCGGCCTTAAGCTGCGGGCAATGAGGCCCCCAAGCTCGCGACGCTCGCTGCCCCCCAGGGGGGGCTGTCAGTGCCTTCGGAACGGCCGGGCGGAACTGACATGCCGCAACAGCTGCTCAGCACCGCCGGCCTGCCGGCCGCCGACCGCACCGCGTATTGGGTGGACGCGGTCTGCGACGCCTATGTGATGCTGGAATGTGAACCGTTGGCCGGCGCGCCGCGCATCGACGGCGAGATCGTGCTGGAGACGCTGAGCACGCTGGCGCTGTCGCGTGTCACGGCGTCGGCGCAGCGCGTGCGCCGCACCGCGCGCCAGATCGCACGCGCCAGCGAAGACTATTTCCTGGTCAGCATCCAGACCGACGGCGTGGGCGAGGTGCACCAGGACGGCCGCCGGGCCGTGCTGCAGGCGGGTGACTTTGCGCTCTACGACAGCACACGCCCCTACGACCTGGTCTTTGGGGGCGATTTCCAGCAGTTCGTGCTGATGCTGCCCGGCCCGGCGCTGCGGGCCCAGGTGCGCGACACGCAGGCGCTGACGGCCAGCGCCGTCTCCGGCCGGCGCGGCGCGGGGCATTTGATGATCGAAATGATCCGCACGCTGGCGCAGGACATCGGCACGCTGGAGCCGGCGTCGGCCGCCGCCGTGGCCGACAGCGTGACGCAGATCCTGGTGGCCGGGCTGCGCACGCTGCCGGCGGCGCAGGCGCCCGCCGTGTCGCAGCTGACGGCCTACCACCGGGCGCAGATCAAGGCCTACATTCAGGCCCACCTGAACGAACCTGGCCTGGACGTGGCCGGCATCGCCGCCGCGCTGCGCCTGTCGCCCAGCAGCGTGCACCGTGTGTTTGCCGGCGAGCCCTGCAGCGTGACCGAGTGGCTGTGGGCCCAGCGCCTGGACCGGCTGGCGCGCGACCTGTCCGACCCGGCGCTGCAGCGGCGCAGCGTCAGCGAACTGGCCTTTGAGCTCGGTTTCAACGACGCGGCCCATGTCAGCCGCGCCTTCCGCGCGCGGTTTGGCTGCGCCCCGCGCGAGTACCGCGCGCGTGCCGTCACCGGGATGGCATAGAGTCCAAGCCTGGAGGAGGGTGGACCCATGGCATTCCTGCTGCTCGGGCTGGCGCTGCTGGCGATGAAGGCGGCCGAGTTCGGGCCCGTGGCCAACTGGTCGTGGTGGGTGGTGCTCGCGCCCTTCGGCCTGGCCGTGCTGTGGTGGGCCTTTGCCGACTCCACCGGGCTCACGCAGCGCCGCGCGATGGACAAGATGGAGCGCCGCAAGGAAGAGCGCCGGCAGCGCGACATGGAGGCCCTGGGTTTGACGACGCAGCGCACCAAGCAGGTCAGCCGGGCCGAGGCCAAGGCGCGGCGCGAGGGTCCGGCGCCCCCTGCCCCTGCTGCCGCACCGGCTGAACCCAGCCGGCACGACCCCAAGCTTTAGCCGTTCAGCGCGGCACTCTCAGAGCGACGCCGGGTCGAAACCGTCCAGCACCGCGCCCAGGCTGGCACTCGACGCGTTCTTCGCGAACTTGCCCAGCACACCGCGGGTGTAGCGCGGTGCTGGCCGGCGCCAGGCTGCGCGGCGATGTGCGATCTCCACCTCGTCCACGTTCAGCTGCAACAGCAGCTGGTGTGCGTCGATGGTGATGCGGTCGCCTTCCTGCACCAGCGCGATCAGGCCACCTTCGTAGGCCTCGGGCGCCACGTGGCCGACCACCATGCCCCAGGTGCCGCCGCTGAAGCGGCCGTCGGTGATCAGGCCGACACTTTCGCCCAGGCCCTGGCCGATCAGCGCGCCGGTCGGCGCCAACATCTCCGGCATGCCCGGGCCGCCCTTGGGGCCGAGGTAACGCAGCACCATCACGTCACCGGCGACGATCTGCTTGGCCATGATGGCGGCCAATGCGCTCTGTTCGTCGTCGAACACCCGCGCCGGGCCGGTGATGACCGGGTTCTTCAGGCCGGTGATCTTGGCCACGCAGCCTTCGGTCGCCAGGTTGCCGCGCAGGATGGCCAGGTGGCCGTGTTCGTACATCGGGCTGGTGATCGGGCGGATCACGTCCTGGTCGGCGCGCAGCGGCGGCAAGTCGGCCAGGTTCTCCGCCACGGTACGCCCGGTGATCGTGATGCAGTCGCCGTGCAGCAGGCCGGCGTCCAGCAACACCTTCATCACCGCCGGGATGCCGCCGGCATGGTGCAGGTCGATCGCCAGGTGTTTGCCGCTGGGCTTGAGGTCGCACAGCACCGGCGTGCGCTGGCGCACACGCTCGAAATCATCGATGGTCCAGGGCACCTCGGCCGCGTGTGCGATGGCCAGAAAGTGCAGCACGGCGTTGGTGCTGCCGCCGGTGGCCATGATCACCGCGACGGCGTTTTCCAGCGCCTTCTTGGTGACGATGTCGCGTGGTTTGAGGTCGGCCTTGACCGCTTCCACCAGCACCCGCGCCGCCTCTTGCGTGTGGGCGACGATGGGGTCTTCGACGTTGGCCATGGTGCTGGCGAACGGCAGGCTCATGCCCAGCGCCTCGAAGGCCGAGCTCATCGTGTTGGCGGTGTACATGCCGCCGCAGCTGCCGCTGCCGGGGATGGCGCGGCGCTCGATCTGGCAGAAGTCTTCTTCGTTCATGTTGCCGGCGCTGAATTGGCCGACGGCCTCGAACACGCTGACGATGTTCAGGTCCTGGCCCTTGTACCTGCCCGGCAGGATGGTGCCGCCGTAGACGTAGATGGCCGGCACGTTGGCGCGCAGCATGCCCATCATGCCGCCGGGCATGTTCTTGTCGCAGCCGCCGATGACGAGCACGCCGTCCATCCACTGGCCGCCGACGCAGGTCTCCACGCAGTCGGCGATGACCTCGCGCGAGACCAGGCTGTACTTCATGCCCTCGGTGCCCATGGACATGCCGTCGCTGATGGTGGGCGTGCCGAAGACCTGCGGGTTGGCGCCGGCGAGCTTGATCCCTTCCACCGCCGCGTCCGCCAGCTTCTGCAGGCCGGAGTTGCAAGGCGTGATCGTGCTGTGGCCGTTGGCCACGCCGATCATGGGTTTGCCGAAGTCGCTTTCGGTGTAGCCCATGCCGTAGTACATGGAGCGGTTGGGCGCGCGCGCAACGCCTTCGGTGATGTTCTTGGAGCGGCGGTTGTATCCGGCCATGGTTTGTCTCCGGGCGGTGGCTTGGGGGGCAGAGTATCCGTCGCCTTTGAGCCATGGTCCAATCGATCATCCATTCACAATTGATCTGCGGGGCGTATCAATGATCGAACTGCGGCCGCTGCGCCAGTTTGCCGTGCTGGCCGAAGAACTGCACTTCGGCCGCGCGGCTCAGCGCCTGCACATGACCCAGCCGCCGCTGACGCAGGCCATCCAGCAACTGGAGCGCACGCTGGGCGCGCGGCTGTTCGAGCGCACGCAGCGCCGCGTGGCGCTGAGTGCGGCTGGCGCGGCGCTGCTGCCCGAGGTGCAGCGCCTGCTGGCCGCCGCCGATGCGCTGCCGCAGCAGGCCCAGGCGGCAGCCGCCGGCCTGGCCGGGCGGCTGCGGCTGGCGTTTGTCTCCAGCATCGCTTACGGCCCGCTGCCGGGCTGGCTGCGCAGCTTCCGCCAGGCGCAGCCGGCGGTGCAGATCGCGCTGCGCGAGGCCACGCTGGACGTGCAGCTGCAGGCGTTTGCCGCGGGCGAGATCGACGCCGGCTTTGTGCTGCACGCCGAGGGCGCGGCGCCGCCCGGTCTGGCCGCCTGGCGCGCGCTGCGTGAGCCGCTGGTGCTGGCGCTGCCCGAGGCCCACCCGCTGGCCAGCCGCCGCACGCTGGGCCTGGCGCAGATCGCAGCGGAGCCGCTGGTGATCTTCCCGCGCGTGATCGCGCCGTCCTTGTTCGATGCCGTGCTCGGCCACTACCGCGCGCACGGTGCGACGCCGGTGATCGCGCAGGAGGCGATCCAGATGCAGACCCTCATCAACCTGGTCTCGGCCGGCATGGGCCTGGCTTGGGTGCCGGCCTCGCTGAAGCTGCTGCAGCGGCCGGGTGTGGTCTACCGCCCGCTCAGCGGCCCCCCGCTGCACTGCGAGACCAGCCTGGTCTGGCGCGAACCGGCGCCGCCGGTGGTGGCACGCTTCGTCGCGCACGTCCGGTCGGGTGAGCGGCGACAATCGCCGCCCAACGACAGAAAGCCCGCCTGATGCTCGTGCATCCCCAGTTCGACCCGGTGGCCATCAGCCTCGGCCCGCTCCAGATCCACTGGTACGGGCTGACCTACCTGGTGGCCTTCGGCCTGTTCCTGTTCCTGGGCGTGCGCCGCGCGCGCCTGCCCTGGTTTGCCGAGGCCGGCTGGACCCGGCGCGACGTGGAAGACCTGCTTTTCTGGGGCGTGCTGGGTGTCATCGTCGGCGGCCGCGTGGGCTATGCGCTGTTCTACAAACCCGGGCAGTACCTGGCCAACCCGCTGGAGATCCTGATGGTCTGGAAGGGCGGCATGTCCTTCCACGGCGGCCTGGTGGGGGTGATCGTCGCGCTGGCGCTGTTTGCGCGCAAGCTCAAGCGCCCGTTCTGGCAGGTGGCCGATCTGGTGGCGCCCTGTGTGCCCACGGGCCTGGCCAGTGGGCGGGTGGGCAACTTCATCAACGGCGAACTGTGGGGCCGCGCCGCCGACCCGTCCTTGCCCTGGGCCATGGTGTTCCCGCAGAGCGGCAGTGCGTTGGCACGTCACCCGTCGCAGGTCTACCAGTTCCTGATGGAAGGCCTGCTGCTGTTCGTGCTGCTGTGGTGGTACGGCCGCAAGCAGCGTGCACCTGGGCAGGTGGCTGCGGCCTTCCTGACGGGTTACGGTGTGTTCCGCTTCATCGCCGAGTACTTCCGCGAGCCGGACAGCTTCCTGGGCCTGCTGGCCGGAGGCATGAGCATGGGCCAGTGGCTGTGCCTGCCGATGATTGGTGCTGGTGTCGCGCTGTGGGTCTGGTGCGGAAAACGGGCGGCTTGAGCGAGCGGGTTGAAAGATGCGACAAATTTTCCTGGACACGGAAACCACCGGCCTGGACGCGCTGAACGGCGACCGCCTGGTCGAGATCGGCCTGATCGAGATGGTGGACCGGCGGCTGACCGGCGAAACCCGCCATTGGTACCTGAACCCCGAACGTGCGAGCCACCCGGACGCGTTGCGGGTGCACGGCCTGACGGAGCAGTTCCTGGCCGACAAACCCAAGTTCGCCGCGGTGGCCGACGAACTGCTGGAATGGGTGGCCGGCGCCGAGCTGGTGATCCACAACGCCAGCTTCGACCTGGGTTTCCTGGATGCCGAGCTGGCACGCCTGGGCCACCTGTCCATCCGCAAGGCCGCGGGTGGTGTGCGCGACACGCTGCTGATGGCGCGTGAGATGTTCCCGGGCAAGTCCAACAGCCTGGACGCGCTGTGCCGGCGGCTGGAGGTGGACAACAGTTCGCGCACGCTGCACGGCGCGCTGCTGGACGCGGGGCTGCTGGCCGAGGTCTACATTCGCCTGACACGTGGCCAGGACTCGCTGGTCATCGACAGCGGTGATGCGGAGACCCCGGGCACCCACACCGTGGCCGCCATCGACCTGACGCAGTTCAGCCTGCTGGTGACGGCGGAAAGCGAGGAGGAACTTGCAGCCCACGAGACCTTGTTGAAGGATCTCGACAAGGCCAGTGGCGGCAAAACGGTGTGGCGCCAGTTCATGGCATAATGCGAGGCTTACCGGATCACCGGTGTTTGACGCGGTCCCGCGTCAGCGCAAGTCTTCCGGGCGGTTAGCTCAGCGGTAGAGCACTGCCTTCACACGGCAGGGGTCGCAGGTTCGAACCCTGCACCGCCCACCAGAAATATCAATAGAATCAGGCACTTAGCGAAAGCTCTGTGCCTGTTTTCGTTTCTGGTGTCCGAAAAGTGTCCAAAACAGGGTGCTTGTTTTCTACACCGGGACAACGCGGCAAGGCTTCGCTGGGCGCCCGCCGTCTCAGGAATCTTTTTGGAGTCCTCTGGCCGGCACTACCGCCGTTCGCGTATCCCTGGCCTGCGGCGCCCTGAGAGCATCCCTCGCCTGCAGCACCTGCGCGCTCAGGCTTGGCGGCTCTACGCCGCGGTGCCTCTGCAGACGGGCCCGCCTCGCCTGGCGCGGTCAGGGGCCGTTTGCGGCAACGGGTACCCTTCTTCCCTCTTGTTTGCCTGGGGCCCCCTTTTGCCGGGCGCGCACTTCGATTCGGAGGGGGACGGAACCGACCCCCCGTAAGTCCCCGGAACGTTCCTGAGCGGCGGGGTTAAAGCCCGTGTCAGTTGCGCGCACCCTTGGACCACATTGGTGGCCGGTCAGGGGTGCAAGGCTGGGCCTTCCCGGCCCGGCGTGATCCTCGTTGTCCACCGCAGGTCTTCTGGGGCGGCGTCCGCTGCCCGGTGGATGCCGAGGTCTGCATCAACTGCCAGTGCGCGCCACCGTGACCTTGGTCTGTCAGTGTCTCCAGCGCGTGTTGCTCTCGATCACACAGTGGCGCTGCAGCGAACTCGTGGCGCAGAACGCGGGATCGACGGTTAGCATCGTCCCCGGGTTTTTGGACGCCCACGAATTCGATGCCAGCGAGACATGGCGCCAGGGGGTGAGGATGAAATCAGACGAGCCAAAATTAATCTCTTGGCGACGCATCAATTCAGCGGATTCGACGGATACCGGGCTGTGCATCGTCGGCCCGGACGGCCTGACACGCTGCACCCCCGATGACGACATGGTGGAGCCTCTGGTCCCGCCATTCAGCTTCTGCGGCGGCTTGGTTCGCAAGTACCTTGCGAGCGGCCCCCTCGTGTGGGATGACGACGAGCCCCAGGTGCCCCGACAGGGCGAAGGTGAGGCTTCGGCGTGATGTCTATGCCCCCTTGCTTCATGCACTTGATTGAGTCCGTGTTGAGATGGGTTGAGGGCACGCGATGACGAACCCGTTTTATGAGCGCCCCATCATCAACTCGCCGTATGCGTATCCCGGGCAGCACTGGGAGCTTGATGCCGACGGCCAGCCCACCGGGGTCCTCGCCAGCGCGCGGCGCCGGTCGGACCTCATCACGCCTGTCCGCATGGCCAAGAAGCGCAAGGCACCCAATACGCAGACTGAGCTAGACCTGGTGGCCGACGACGATGGCCTGAGCACCGCGGACCAGCGGTACAACGCGTCGCCCATCAGGAACGAGTTGCGCGGTTACGTGAATGCATGGTGGGCACTGCTCACCCCTGAACAGTTGCAGGTTACGCCTATGCCGGGGCCCACAGGGCGCCAGCCGTGAACGACCGCGCCATGAATAAGCCACTCACGGAAGAAGATCGCACGACTGCTGTTGGGCTGGCCCGCTATGCCTACGAGTACATAGGGGCCGCGATGCTGGTGGAGCACAACGATCCGACGCCGAACCAAATTTCACCAGTTCCGGCGTACTTCCTGGCGCTGCATGGCATCGAGCTGACTGTGAAGTCTTACCTGCGCCACAACGGCGTGACAGCGAAGGAGCTTCGCGGCAAGAAGTATGGGCACGACCTGCACGCCTGCCACAGGAAGGCAAAGGAGCTCGGCCTGTTGTCAATCTTCAATGAGGAGGTCAACGACGCTGACGCGATGCGAATGCTGGTCTGCTTGAACGAGCATCAGAGCCTGCGTTACATCAGGACGGGCACGAAGGACTTTCCACTTTGGTCCCTGGTTGAGCCTCTGGCGGTGCGGCTGCATCAGGCCATCGCAACCGAGGTCGGATACAAGACTTTCAACATCACGTATCACCAATGAACCCAGCCGCACGCCTGCACCGAATCTACGACAAGCTCGTTGCCCAAGGCAATGACGCTCAGATGGTCCAGACCTGGGCCGACGTGTTCGTCATCGACAAGAGCGGCCCGCACTATGAGGACGACGTGACCGCATGCGTGATGGCGCTCCGTTCAGAGATTGCGCTGACTCGTAAGCGGCTTGACGAAGTCGGTGCCCCTCCAAAGTTGACGCATCCGGGCTTCGACCGTCTGCGTGACGTGGCAGCGCCGGGCCAGCTTCATTCCAATTGGCACGCGCATCGCGGCCATATCAACCCGCCTGAGTGCCGGAAGGTCTTCGAGTGGGCCGAGTGGGCACTGCGCGAAGACGCCGAACCGGACATGCCCGCAGAAGACATGAAGGAACTGCAGGCCGAACTGGAATCGCTTGAGGCTGCGCTCAGGGAATTGGAGATGTCGCCGTACCTGCGCGATTTCATCCAGCGACAGGTGGACACAATCCGTGCCGCTCTGCGGGTGTATGGGGTACAGGGTGCTCGGCCGTTGCAGGACGCATTGCAGAAGGTGGCGGGCGCCTATACGGTGGAGCGCACCCGCGTTGAGGCAGAGCATGCCGCTGCGCCCGATGCCGCGAAGGGCCTTTTCGCCAAGGCCAGTGGCGTCATCAAAAAGACGGCGGACGTGTGCGACAACCTGGGCAAGATCGGCAAGTTCGGTGAGCAGGCTTGGACGCTGGCTGGCACCGTTGGGCCCATGATGGTGCCGTACCTTACGAAGCTCGGCGGGTAGGCCGGCCACGCCGACGTCTATGCGGTGGCTGGCGACGTTTTTGAGCCCTCCGTCGGACCTCGCGGTTGCCAACCACTTGAGCGATTTGGGAATGATGGCCTTTGGCGTCACTTGAGGCCGCGAAGCAGGAGCAGACCATGGTGGCTTGGGACCGCAGCGGTGACGTGACGAGCGAGCAGGTGGCGCTGTTTGCCAAAGTCCTGGGCTACAAGCACGAAGTGGCCTGGGCGCGGCGTGACCTAGAGGCGATGGCCCCTGAACTGCGAGAGCGGGTGCTTTGGGCGTGCCGCACACAGACCCAGATGCTGCACGACCCTATCCAAGACGATCCGGCGCTGCGGGCTGCGTTTCGGCAGGCGATCAAGCTCGCAGAGACGGAGGTGGGGGCCAACGGGCCCCTGGGGCACGTGCATGCGCTTTGGACCGCCCAACAACGTATCCTTCGTGCGCGTTTCGGCATCGTCTGGTTCACGCCGGCCGAGATGAACCCGATGGTCTGTTTTGACTAGGGCAAGGCTGGGTGGGGTGATGAGCCCTTTTTGGAGATACCGGGTGGCCTATTTGCGAAGCCTGATAGGTTGCATCTGGTGCCCATCTCAGTTCGATTCAGATGCCCTTGTCCAGGGCCTGCATCGGCTACAGGGATCTATGTGGTGGCGAATCCGCGAGAAGAGTCATGCACCGGGCGCGACGGCTTACGCTCACTGCCGGGAGGGTTGATGTGAACGAAGCCGACACATGTCGCAAGTTCGTCGTACCGCTCCTGCAGGCTGCAGGGTGGGACGCCGAGCCTCATTCGATTGCTGAACAGCGCAGCATTACCGACGGCCGCATCGTGCCAGTGGGGCGCGGTTTCGTGCGCAAGCCGCCCAAGCGCGTGGACTACTTGCTACGTGTCACGCGCGACCTGCCATTGGCCGTGGTAGAGGCCAAGGCGGGGTGGCGCAATGCCAGCGATGGCGTCCAGCAGGCGCGTGAATACGCCGCGATGCTGGGCCTCAAATTCGCCTTCGCGACCAACGGTCACGAAATCATCGAGATCGACTACTTCACCGGTATTGAGACTATCCGCGGCGACTTTCCGAGGCCAGACCAACTGCTGCAGCGCTACCGCGACGGTAGCGGCTTAACCAGCGAGTCAGACGCCCAACGCCTGCTGGAGCCCTACAACCTGATCGCCGGCAAGCCGCCGCGCTATTACCAGCGCATCGCCATCGACCGCGCGGTCGAGGCCATCCTCAGCGGACAGAGACGTTTGCTGCTCATCCTGGCCACCGGCACCGGCAAGACCAGCGTGGCCTTTCAGATCTGCTGGAAACTCTGGACCACGCGCTGGAACCGGAACAGCGAACCGCGCCGGCCCAAGATCCTGTTCCTGGCCGACCGCAACTTCCTCGTCGACGATCCCATGGCCAAGGACTTCGCACCCTTCGGCGACGCACGCCACAAGATCGAATCGGGCGAGGTCGTGCAGGGTCGCGACATGTACTTCGCCATCTACCAGGCCATGGCCGAGGACGAGCGCCGCGAAGGCCTGTTTCGCAAGTACCCGCGCGACTTCTTCGACCTTATAGTGGTGGATGAATGCCACCGCGGCAGCGCACGCGCCGACAGCGCCTGGCGCGACATCCTGAACCATTTCGAGCCAGCCGCACAGCTGGGCATGACCGCCACGCCGCTGCGTGAAGACAGCCGCGACACCTACCTGTATTTCGGCAACCCGCTGTACACCTACACCCTGCAGCAGGGCATCGCCGATGGCTTCCTGGCGCCGTACCGCGTGCACCGCGTCATCACCGAGTGGGACGCCGCCGGCTGGCGCCCCAGCGAGGGCGAGCTGGACCGCTACGGCCGCACGATTCCCGACGACGAGTACCAAACAAATGACTTCGAACGTGCCGTCGCGCTGAGGGCCCGCACGCAGGCTATCGCGCGCCACCTCAGCGACTTCCTGCGCAAGTCCGACCGTTACGCCAAGACCATCGTCTTCTGCGTCGACCAGGAACACGCCGCCGAAATGCGCGCCGCGCTCGTCGCCTTGAACTCCGACCTGGTGACACAACACCCCGACTACGTGTGTCGCGTCACCTCCGACGAAGGCGACATCGGCGCCGGCCACCGCAGCAACTTCCAGGATCCCGAGAACGGCACCCCGGTTATCCTGACCTCGTCGCAGCTGCTCACCACCGGCCTGGACGCGCCCACCTGCAAGAACATCGTGCTGGCCCGCGTGGTTGGTTCGATGAGCGAGTTCAAACAGATCATCGGCCGCGGCACGCGCGTCAAGGACGACTACGGCAAGCTTTGGTTCAACATCATCGACTACACCGGCTCGGCCACGCGGCTGTTCGCAGACCCGGCGTTCGACGGCGAGCCCGCGCGGGTGACGCAGGAAGAGATCGACGCCGCCGGCTTGGCCGTGCAGCCGGCCGTGGTCATCGCGGCCGAGCCCGAGCCGGCGGTCGATTTGCCCGAAGCGGGCGTCGGCGGCGTCATCGATCCCGACGATGCACAGCCGCGCCGCAAGTTCTATTTCGACGGCGGCCGTGTAGAGATCGCCGCGCAGCTGGTGTACGAGATCGACAGCGACGGCACGCAGCTGCGCGTGGTGCGCTACGCCGACTACGCGGCTGAAAGCGTGCGCCTGATCGTGCCCTCGGCGCCCGAGCTGCGCCGCCGCTGGGCCGAACCGGTTCAGCGCACCGAAATCATCGACGCGTTGCACCAGCGCGGCATCGACTTCACCGAACTGGCCGCGTCCACCGGCCAGCCCGAGGCCGACCCTTTTGACCTGCTGTGCCACCTGGCCTTCAACGCGCCGCTGCGTACGCGTCGCGAGCGTGCCTTGGCGCTCAAGCGCGAACGTCCCGACTTCTGGCACCGCTTTGCCCCCGAGGCGCGGCTGCTGCTGGAAGAGCTGCTGGAAAAGTACGCAGAGCACGGCGACGCACAATTCGTACTGCCCGATGTGCTGCGCGTGCCGCCCATCAGCGGGCACGGCCAGCCGGCCGAGATCATCCAGCTCTTCGGCGGTGCTGAACAATTGCGCGCCGCCGTCACCGACTTGCAGAACCTGCTGTACGCCTCCTGAACCGCCACCCGATGCCCACCCGCAAGAAGACCGCCACCACCCTGCTCACCACCGCCCAGAGCCTGGGCAGCCTGCTCAAGTCGGCACGCGACATCATGCGCAAGGACAAGGGCCTAAATGGCGACCTCGACCGCCTGCCGCTGCTGACCTGGGTGATGTTCCTCAAGTTTCTGGACGACCTGGAACGCCAGCACGAAGACGAGGCGGTACTGGCCGGCACGCGCTTCCGCCCCGCCATCGAAGCACCCTATCGCTGGCGCGATTGGGCTGCGGTGAAGAACGGCCTGACCGGCGATGACCTGCTGGCGTTCGTCAACAACGAGCACACAGCGCTGCCCAACGGCGACTTCGGCCCCGGCCTGTTTGCCACGCTGCGCAAGCTGACGGCCAGCAACGGCGACAAGCGCCGCGATGTCATCGCCACCGTGTTCCGCGGCATCGACAACCGAATGAAGAGCGGCTATCTGCTGCGCGACGTGGTGGACAAGGTGGACGCCATCCACTTCACCGCGAGCGACGAACTGCACACGCTGGGCGCGCTGTACGAAAACCTGTTGCGCGAGATGCGCGACGCGGCGGGCGACGCGGGCGAGTTCTACACGCCGCGCGCGCTGGTGCGGTTGATGGTGAAGCTGCTGGACCCGCGTCTTGGCGAAGCCGTGCTGGACCCGGCCAGCGGCACCGGCGGCTTCCTGGTCGAGGCCTACGCCCACCTGGCCGAGCAGGTGCACACCGTGGCCGAGCGCAAGACGCTGCAGCGCGGCAGCATCTTCGGCTGCGAGCCCAAGTCGCTGCCCTACCTGCTCTGCCAGATGAACCTGCTGCTGCACGGCCTGGACGCACCCGACATCGACCCCGGCAACGCGCTGCGGCACAAGCTCACCGACATCGGCCTGCGCCAACGCGTGGACGTGATCCTGAGCAACCCGCCCTTCGGCGGCGAGGAAGAAAAGGGCATCCAGGGCAACTTCCCCGACGACAAGCAGACCAGCGAAACCGCGCTGCTTTTCCTGCAGCTGATCATGCGCCGCCTGCACCGCAAGCCCAGCAGCGCCGGCCGCCCGGCGCGGGCCGCGGTGGTGGTGCCCAACGGCACGCTGTTCGGCGACGGCGTGTGCGCGCGCATCAAGGCCGAGTTGCTGCGCGACTTCAACCTGCACACCATCGTGCGCCTGCCCAACGGCGTGTTTGCGCCGTACACCAGCATCCCCACCAACGTGCTGTTCTTCGACCGCGGCGGGCCGACGCAGGATGTCTGGTACTGGGAACACAAGCTGCCCGAAGGGCGCAAGAACTACACCAAGACGCAGCCGCTGCAGTTCGATGAGTTCGCGCCGCTGATGGCGTGGTGGAACCACCGGCAGGAAGGCGAACAGGCCTGGAAGGCTCCGGCGGCCGACTTGCTGGCGGCCAACTGCAACCTGGACCGCAAGAACCCGCGCGCGGCGGACGACATCAAGCACCGGGCACCCGAAGAACTGGTGGCGAGCATCCTGGAGAAGGAGGCGGAGATCGCGCGGATCGTGGGGCGGATTCAGTCGATGCTTGTTCAGGCGAAGAGCAGCGCATGAGCTACACGACGCATCGCCTTGGTGACCTTTGCACGCTCGTGCGCGGCACTTCGGCAACGCTGAAGACGGCACTAGGCGACTACCCGCTCGTAGTGACCGCGGAGTTCCGACGATCTGCAGACACTTGGCAACTCGAAGGGCCAGCAGTGTGTGTGCCCTTGGTTTCCTCGACTGGGCACGGTGATGCCGCGCTGCACCGCGTGCACTATCAGGAGGGGCGCTTTGCTCTTGCGAATCTCCTGGTGGCGTTGCTGCGTAAGGAGGGTGCCCCACTCGATGTCAAGTATCTCTACCGCTACTTGATGGCGCATAAGGATAGGCTGTTGGTGCCGCTCATGCTGGGCACTGCGAACGTGTCTCTCAAGGAGTGCGACATTGCGGACGTTGTGATTCCGCTGCCACCGCTGCCCGAACAGCAACGCATCGTGGTGCGGATTGAGGAAGTGACCCAACAGCTTGACAACGCGCACTGCCTGCAGGGGGAAGTCTCCGCGGAGGCCGATCAGGTCTGCCGCGCGCTACTTCGTGATGCGCACAACGTTTCTACTCCGCTGCGAGAACTTTGCAATCTTCGCGCTCCGGATGTGCGCGTTCAAGCAGACCTTTCATACCACTTCGCCGGCGTCTACTCGTTCGGCAGAGGCGTGTTCGTGGGCAACATCAAAGCCGGTACCGAGTTCGCATACCCCAAGCTGACCCGCCTGCGTGCAGGCGACTTCGTGTATCCCAAGCTCATGGCCTGGGAGGGCGCGTTCGGCGTCGTGCCTCCGGAATGCGATGGCCTCGTTGTCTCGACCGAGTTTCCCGTTTTCGAGGTAAATCGTGACCGCGTGCTTCCCGAAGTGCTCGACGTGCACTTCCGCAACCCTGCCCTGTGGGCGAGCATCGGAGGCGCCAGCACGGGCACCAACGTTCGCAGGCGGCGCCTCAACCCGCAAGACTTTCTCGACCTCGAACTGCCCTTGCCCCCGATGGAGCGCCAGCGGCTGCTAGCCAAGACCCACGCGAGTGTGCAAGAGGTGAAGACCAGGCAATCGGAGTCTCGCACCATGTTGAACGCACTCCTCCCCGCCATCCTAGAGCGCGCCTTCGCCGGCGCGCTTTAGCGCAAGGCAAGCCGTCAACGTTTGGGCCCGAACACCTTCGCCAGCACCGTGTGCCGGGCCTCGCACCAGGTGGCGGTGAGGTCACCGTTCGCTTCCAGCGCCGCGTAAATCTCGCGCACCAGCTCGTCGCTGGCCACCTTGGCGCTGCGCAGCTTGGCCAGCAGCTCGAAACCGTGCCACACCGTGATGCGGAACTCGCGGGCCAAGGCGTGCATGCCCAGGTCGTCGGTCACCACGATGGCCGGGCGCACCTGGCCGAACGCGAGCACGCGGCCGTCGGTGGGGCCGGGTGGCGAGCCGCCGCCCACTAGGTAGCGGGCTACGTCCTGCTGCACCCAGTCGTGCAGGAAGCGCGCGGTGCTGTCGATCAACTCGCGCTCTTCGGCGCTCAGTCGCATGCGCTTGGCCATGCGCTCCTGCACCAGCGCGGGGTCGGCGTCGAACCAGGGGAATCGATAGCGCAGCCGGCCGCTGGCGTGCACCTCGTCTTCCACGTCGGCCAGTATGGTGAGTAAGTAGCCCTTCTGGCCGAAGGGCACGCCCAGCAGCGGCCGTATGCGTTTGGCCAGGCGCAGGTAGGCGTTGGTGTCCAGCAGCACCAGCGTCGAGGCTGCCGGAGCGCCGGCCATGCGCTCAGCCGCGGGTCAGCGCGTGGTGCAGCGCGGCGGCGTCGGCCATGGGAATGTCCAGCAACTGCTGCACATAGCCGGGGCCGGTGCCGTGGGCGTGCAGCATGCGGCGCAGGGCGTGGAAGAACTCGCTGCCGAAGACGTTTTGCGCGGCAGCGATGTAGGCCGCAGGCTCGGGCGGCAGCGGGTCGAACACCAGCGCGCTGACGAGCGCGCCGCGCTGGTGGTTGCGCACCGCGTGCACGTCGGTCTTTTCGTCCAGCGCCAGTGCCGGCAGGCCTTCGGCCTTGGCGTGGGCCTGCACTTGGCGGTAGACGGTGAAGAGCGAAATCTCGTGCGCTTGGGCGTAGCGCTGCAACGCTGCGATGACACCCGCTTTGCGCGGCGCCTCCGCCGCTTCACGGTAGGCCGCGGCGGCCAGCGGCTGCGGAAAAAGCAGCGCGCCGGCAAAGGCGTCGGCAAAGTCTTCGCCGGCGTCGGTGCCGGCCAGGTCAGGTGTGTAGACGTGGGCCAGCTCGTGCGCCATCCAGAACTTGAAATCCTCGATGTAGGTGTCGAGGTTCAGGTAGACAAAGGTCACGTGGTGCGCCGGCAGCAGGATGTGCAGCGCGTTGCCGTGGTGCTGCTGCGGTCCCCAGAGCACGGGCACCAGGAAGGCATCGTTGGCGGCGAATTCGCCGATCAGCGTTGCGTAGTCCAGGACCGCCTGCTGGCCCAGGCCCAGCTTGTCGCGCGTCTGGGCCACCGTGCGCTGCAGGTCGGCATAGGCCGCCGACGGCTGGGCGATGGCCGTGCGCAGCGCACGCAGCGGCGGCAGATGTGGCACCAGCGGGCCTAGCAGCACACCCATGGCCCGGGCCTTGGCGATGTGGGCTTCGGTGGTCTTGGTGGCGGCACGGCGGCGGAAGGCCACGACCGGCTGGTTGGCAGCCCGCTCGGCCGTGGGAGCCACCAGCTGGTCGAGACGCAGCCTCAAGGTCGTGGCCAGCTTCAGCAGTTTGTCGGGCCGTGGAAAGTCAGCACCCTGGAGCCAGTTCGTCACGGACTGGGCAGACACCCCCACTGAGGCCGCCAATTCCTTCTGCGACCAACCCTTGCCTAGAAGGGCGAGCTTGATGCTCTCGGCGTTCAGGGTTCTTTGCATCGGCTGACGATTGTGCAGCCTGAGCGCCGAGAAATCAAGTTTCGTCAAGTTTCATCCGGCCGCCGCTCTGCGCGGTCATCGTTACTGCCTGTTGCGCGATGCCGGTGCCATGCGGACGGTAAGTACAGGACTGAGCGGCGAACCACCCTAGGTGGCCCTGGGCGGCGGGCGACGCTCGGGTGATGGCCCCCGCTCGCCCTGGCCCGCCCGCAGCCGTGCGGCAGCGGCGTGCAGGGTGTAGGACGGCTAGACGCCAGGATCTGCTTTCGTTGAGGTGGGTGGGCGGTCAGCAGGCCGATGGCCGCAGCAACAAGGCAGGGGACCTTAGGGACTCCCCCGCCTCATGACAATCTCCGTTCTGCAAATCGAACTCGTGCCTACATCAGCAGATGCTGAAAGTCGGCAGGCTGATCACCGTCGTCCGGACACTCGTGCCCAGCGGTGACCACTTCGACGGAGGCCTTGGGCAGGGCATCGCTGTGCTCGCCCGTCGGCAGGTGGCGAAGGTCCGCAGGCTGACCAGTGCCCACGGGCCACTCATGCCCAGTGGCGACCTCCTTGACCGAGGCCATCGGCAGGGCACGACTCTGGCCGTCTTCTGGCCAGCCATGCCCATCGAGGTCGTCTTCACCAGTAGGGCCTGACTGGGCACCACTGGGCCGTGGGCTCGCCGGGAGGGACCAGTACATGCAGCTTTCGGGGCCATAGCCAGCTCTCCGCATCTCGACCTTCAGGTGCCTCTCACGGGCGGTGCGGATTTGCTTGTCTGTGAAGCCGCGCGCCAAGAGGTACTCCTTGACCTCGCGCGAGTCCATTTCCCCCGCGGCAAGCAGTTCCTGCATGAGGTCGGCAGCATCGCGGCTGGCCGACCGGGCATCGTTTTCGTCCTGGTCCTGACTGCCTTCTGCGCGCTCCAGCAACTGCCGGGCGTCCCCCTTGATGCTGGCCCCCCACAGGACGCACGATCCCGTGACGCCCGGATAAGCCGCAAGTTCTTCCTGTCGCAGCGCGTATCCGAACCCGTCGCCATCAGGGCCGATATTCGACTTGGCCCGAACCAGGATGCGGCCGTCCGCCCCCGCGGCGCCGCTTTGATCCTTGGTGGCGATGAAGATGACCCGCGCAACGGCGCTGAAGGCGACGGACCCGATCACGCGGTCAATCGGGTCCTGGCCTTTGGTGCTCTTGCTCAAGTGTGTGATGCCCAGCACCGCCGCATCCAGCGCCATGCCCAGATCCACCAGCGGCTGCAGGGCACGCCGGACCTCCGCGTTGTGGTGGCTGTCGCCGGTGACCACGGACACGATAGGGTCCACGATGACCATGCCCACGTCGCCGACCTTGCGCACCGCCTCCAGCAACAGCACCACATCGGTGGCGGGGTCGAACGGGCGCCGGTCGCCCTCCATCACGCCGTCCACAAAATGGACCCGCGACATGTCAGCGCCCATCGCGCGCAACCGCGGCACGAGGGTGTCCTTGGGGTCGTCTTCGCCGGACCAGATCAGCACATTCGTGGGTTCGGCCCGCGTGCCGTCAGGCCAGCGCCCGCCCGACGTGGCCGACGTTGCAAGGGCAAGTGCAAGCGTGGTCTTGCCTTGCCCGGGCTTGCCCCCCAACAGGTGCAGCTTGCCGCGGGCCAACCACTGCGGCCAAACCCACCGAATGGCCTCGGGCTTCAGGTCCGAGCCCCGAATCAGCAGCACCTCGACGGCTGCAGCCTCGTTCCCGCGGGTGCTCCGCGACTTCTCCCGCTTGCTCGACGCGGGCGCCGCCGGGGTATGGGTCGCTGGCGTCGTGGACCGGCTGGTTTTCGCGCGCTGCCGGGGGTCCCAGCCGTTTTCCTTGGCCTTGTTGAACACCGCCCGATAGTCGCTGCGGTCGCCCTTCAGGTTGTCCCACGTTGCAGGGTCGGTCTGCGGGTTGTGGCTGGACGCAGTTGCACTCCAGGTGATCCACATGGCCTTGACCTCGGCCTCCCACATCGTGCCCTTCAGGCTGGCCAGCGCCTGCCCCACCGCGATCCAGGTGTTGCGGTCGAAGGCGGAGACCTTCGCCAGTGCGCTCTGCAAGTCCTGCAGGGTCTCCTCGGTCACCTTGCCGATGGCGCCCTGGCGTTCGATCTGCTCAAAGTCGCGGGCGATTTCATTGGAATCTTGCTGGGGGCTGGGCGCGGGAATCGGCGTCGCCACGGCGGCCGATGAGCCGGGGAGGGCAACGGGCGGAGGGGCACCGACCACTTCCGCCTGGTCGATGAAGGCGCCAGCAATTTGCTTGGCCTCGTAGTTCGACCCGACGCGGCCAAAGTAGAAGGCCTGGCTTTGGGTATGGCTCTCGGCCGCCAGAATCCCGCCCAGGGCAACGTCCAGGCGCGCCACCAGCCCTGCGCGTTCGGCGGGTGACACCAGCCGCGACAACGGTGCGAGCACCCGCCACCGCGGCGCCGCGTCCGTGTGGCTGGGGGTGGTGTACACCAGGGCCTCGATGCCATGGCGCCGCAGGCGCTTGACGGTTTCTTCGACCGTGACCTGGCCGCCGTCATAGTCCCCCTCCACGCCATGAACCGCCACCATGTTGGCGTTGTGCCGCAGCGAGCCAGCAGGCGTCTTGATGTCGCCGAACGTGGCCAGCTTGATCAGTGGGCACTGGTCCTTGCGCTTGTGGGTGGGCGGTTCGAGCAACATAGTGCAAAGCCCGGTCCAGCCGCGGTACTCACGTTTCGTATTCGCGTGAACGTCCGGGAAGATGGTGTACCGGAACTCCGGTTTGGTGGTTTCGCTCATGGCGGCGCGCGCGGCGTGGTCTTGCGGGTGTTGGGCGGAGTTGGCGTTCATGCGGCCTCCCCACCGGGCACGCTGCGATTCGCCACGATGGCCTGGACGAGTTCGTACCGCTCATCGCGCGTCAGACCACGGGCCAGGCCGTTGATGAACAGGACAACTTCGCTGGCGATGAACCGGGAATGCCGCCGCCCGATGTGCACGGGGGGTGGGAAGTGACCCGTCCTGACATCCTTGTACAGCTGCGACGGGCTGATCGCCAGCGCGCAACGGACGTACTTGGGTGTCAGCAGCGTGACCCGCGGCAGTGGGGCGCTTTCGACCTCGGGCGCGTCGGCGTTGGGATTGGCGATGTACGCCGGCATGGGCTGGTTGAACATGGCTGTGGTGCTCCTTGGATTCATGCGGACTGCGGGTGCAAACCGTGGATCGCATGATTTCGAGGAGGGGCCTCGGCGGGTGACGTGCCACGCACCCCCGCCGATGTACCGGCGGAACTACTCGACCAAGTCAGGGGCTGCTGCTCGGGCGGCTGAAATCAGATCGCGCCAGGTGAACTCCGAGCGTGGGAGGCCTGCGGCACCACCGACAAATTCCAGGACCTTGACCGCCTTGCTTGAGTTCTTGCCCATGTTTCTGGCCGTGGCGGTGATGGGCATGCCGTACCTCTGGCAGACCCGGAGCACTCGAATCGTGAACTCTTGAGCAACCCAGCTTCTGTAGCGCGCCGCGCTCAGCCGACCGGGCATCTGGGAGGCGGAGTCGCGGGCTCGTGCAAGGTCGCGCAAGAACAATCCCAAGGCATCTGCAACGTCGCGCGGATCATTCTCAAGGTGGACTGAAACGTCGCGCGAAACGGTCGCCAGTCGTTCCCGCAACCCCGATGTCTGCGCGCTCAGCGCGTCAAGCTCCGCCAGGATGTCTTGCTTGGTGAGTGCCCGTTGCCAGTCGTTGAGCGCGGCGCGGGCCCAGTGAGCCACAGTCAGCAAGGCCTGAGCAAAATTCAACGTTCGCTCTGGGACTTCGGCGTCTGCGTCTCTCTCGTCAAGATGGTCCTCAGGGGGGACGGCTCCGTCGATGGCATCGATGTCCAGCGGGCAAAGTGCGTGCAGCCGCTCTACCAGCTGGGCGGAAAACTGGGGTGCGGGCTGACTGGCTAGGACGATGTTCTGCTCGCTGGCCGGACGGTTGAACTGGGCTTTCGGGCGTGTCATGGGCGCGTGATTTCCAGGTTGAAAAACCTTCCAATCTACCCGCCGAGCGCGGCCGGCTCAGAGTGTCAGCGTGCCTAACGCGCTTGCGGTTTGCTCAGACCGCAGATGGCCGTAGTACAGCTCGATCATGCGCACGCTGGTCCCACTGATCTGCGCGATGCTGAGCAGGGGCATGGACGTGGTGGTGACAAGGTCTGTGATGACGCTGTGTCGCAGGGTGTAGGCCACCGTGGTGCTGGGTAGCTCGGCCGCTGCAGCGGCCTGCTTGACTGCAACCTTCCAGTCCTCCTTGCGCCAGGCCTTGCCGTCCGGCCTCGGGAACAGCGGCGCCTCGGGCGGGCGGCCTTCAGTGATGGTGGCGATGCGCGCTGCCGTCTCGGGTGGGAGGGGAATGCGCCGTTCCCGGTGTCCCTTGTCGATGCCGACCTTGAGGGTGCTGTGGCGCGGGTCGAAGGAGGCCACCACCAGCGCCGCCAGAGGCCCGGGGCGCAGCGGCAGCATCGACATGCCCCAAAGCAGGTCCCGGACCTCGGCGGGTGCCTTGTCGAGCAGCTTGCGGCGCTGGGCGCGGTCCAGGTACAGCTCGCGTCGCTTGTCGGCGTTGGGCGTGGGCTTCAGCGCCAGGCGCCAGGCCCGGTCGCTGCTGCACTGCCCCGTGTCGAGGGCATGGTTCAGCGCGGCGCGCAGGGCTGTCATGTCCCGGTTGACGGTGCCAGCCGAGCGCGGGCGAGTGATGGGCTTGTCGGTGTTGTAGTTGACTCGCACGGGCGTGGCCAGAACACGCTGCCGCCACTGGTCAAGGTTTCCACGGGCGAGCGCAGCCAAAGCCGTCAACGCCAGCTTCTTGTCACTGTGCACCCACTTCTTGTAGCGACGATCCAAGTCCCCTGCCTGGGTTGTCCCCTTGGTTGCGCGGATGTGCTCCACGTAGGCGTTGCATGCCTGCTCCACGGTGCTGTTCTTGGTAGCCCCACCCTGGCCGAGGTGCGTGAACCACTGATCAGCATCGCGCTTTGCTGCGTCGAACCGCTCGGAGTTGGGCAGATGGTCGTAGCTGCCCAAGCTGTGCAGGGTGGTCTGTTTGCTGACCGGGTCACGGTACCGCGTGACCCACGAGCCATCCCCCGTCTTGCTGGTTTTGCGGAAGCCCAGCGAGCAGCCTGTCAGGAGCTTGGAGTAGTACGGCGCATGGCGCGGCTTGAGCTTGCTGCGGCCGTCAACGGTGTCGAGTCGATAGGTTGGCATTCGGGCACCTTGTTGGGTGGCGTCTGCCACCAGGTGTCCAAATGGTGTCCAAAATCTATGCGGCGTCAAGTGGAGCTATGGACAGTCTTCTCCTGTAAAAACAAGGACATGCGGAGATATGGAGAGCTGCAAAATCAGCCTTCACACGGCAGGGGTCGCAGGTTCGAACCCTGCACCGCCCACCAGATTCGCACCCAGAATCACGATGTACGCCACCCTCGCGGTGGCGTTTTCGTTTCAAGGTCTCTGGCTGTGCGGCTGTTGAGCGGGTGCCGCAGGGCTTCAGCGCAGGAGTTTTTGCAGTTCTCGTTGCAGTTGCTCGACGTGCAGGGCGAGTGCTTGCCAGTCGTCCTCGAAGCGCCGGTCATCGATGACGTACATCTGGGCGCGAGCAACCTCCGCCAGCAGCGCGCCCACGGGTTCCAGGCGGCCGTGCAGCGTGGCCAGCGGTGGATCTGACATGGTGACTGCCTGCACTGTCGGCGGCGCAGCCCGAATGACGTGTACAACCGCTCCCGGCCGCCGTTCAGCGGCACTGCGGTGCCTGCGCGCAGATTGGCGTTTCGTCTCCGGACTGAAAGCCACGCTCTCGCCCTGTGCGGTCGTCGCCTTGGCTGGTGCGTTCACCGGATTGATCAGAAAAGTCCGTGGAGTTCGGGCCTCGGCGTCGGAGGCGGGGCCTAGAGCATTGGCGGCTCCCGTCAGATCTCCGTGCGCAACGACACTTCGTCTGACCAAAGCCTCTGTCGGCTGGGCGGAGACAGGGGGCGTTTCGATAGAAGCAAAGGCTGCCTCGGCCCGCAGGCGTGCGGCACTCATCGGCTTCGTCGGCCGAGCAATAGATGGTTCTTCAGTGTTCAATGGGGCGGTCCGTGGGTATCGCGTCCGGGGTGGGCCAGAACTCAGCCGTGACGTGGGATGCAACATGCGGCAGGTTCTCATGAATGGGTGGGCCGACCGCGAGGCAGGCCGCCGTCATCTGACATGCCGAGTTGCCTGATTGTCAACGAGGCTTGGCAAGCCAGGGCTGGTTGCGGAAGTTCGCGTAGCTTAAGACTTCAGTGCGGCCCACTTGCGCGCCTGCAAAATCTTGTGCTACAGTCGATGGCTCTGCTG
>JADMJD010000211.1 GCA_018780805.1 Rubrivivax sp.
CCGAGCCGTGGCGCAGCAGCGTGCCCATGTTGTACATCTGGCCGTGGCAGGCGCCTGCGTTGCCACCGCTGCGGTTGATCTCTTCCATGATCACGCTGGCCTCGGCCAGGCCCAGGCCGGAGCCGCCGTAGTCCTGCGGGATCAGCGCCGCCAGCCAGCCGGCCTGCGTGAGCGCGGTGACAAAGGCCTCGGGGTAACCGCGCTCGGCGTCGATCTGGCGGTGGTACTCGGCGGGGAACTGCGCGCACAGCGCGCGCACGCCGTCGCGGATGTCGGGGTACAGCGTGTCACTCATCGGCGTCGGGGTGCTCATTCGGTTCGGGCCTCGGCCTGCATCGCGAGGCAGCCTTCGTGGTCTCGCGCCCAGAGCGCGAAGGTGGCGTGGCCATCGTCCCGGCCACAGACCTGGAAACGGTGGATGTCGAAGACGGGCCGCAGCGCGGTGAAGGCAAAGCGCTTCAGCCGCGCCTGCGGGCGCTCGCGGCGCAGCAGGTCGACCAGCAGCGTGGCGATCAGCGGGCCGTGCACGATGAGGCCAGGATAGCCCTCGACGGCGGTGACGTAGCTTCGGTCGTAGTGGATGCGGTGGCCGTTGAAGGTGAGCGCGCTGTAGCGGAACAGCAGCACCGGGTCGGGCACGACCTCGCGCGAGAAGCTTGCGTTTTCCGGGGCCAGCTGCGGGGCCGCGGCCGATGCCCCGGGCGCAGGCGCGTCGCGGTAGACGATGTCGTGTTCTTCGGCCAAGGCCACGCCGCGCGCGTTGCTGATCTCGTGCCGCACCGTCACGAAGACCAGCGGGCCGCTGCGGCCTTGTTTGGCGTCCACGTGCACGATGCGCGAACTGCGCGTGACCTCGTCGCCCACCTGCAGCGCGTGGTGGAAGTCCAGCCGCCCGCCGGCCCACATGCGGCGCGGCAGCGGCACGGGCGGCAGGAAACCACCGCGCTGCGGATGGCCGTCGGGCCCGATGTCGCGCGCCAGCGCCGCGGGCAGGAAGTACAGCCAGTGCGCCAGCGGCGGGATGTCGGCACCGGGGGGAGGCTCGGGGTCGTCGCGGTCCAGCGTGGCGGCCAGCGCCTGCAGCGGCGCGGCGGTGACCAGATCCACCCGCTGTTCGGTGCAGCCGATCCACGTGCGCCAGTGCTGCAGTTGTTCGGCGAAGGAGGGGGTGCTCATCGTGGGCGGCAGCTTGCGCCCAACCGCGGCCGGCGGCAATTCGGCTTTCGGGAAGCTCGTCTTTCATGCAATCGAAGCCGGCGCGGTGCCTGCGTCCTAGACTTGCCGCGACAAGACCTCGACAGGAGATGCCCCGATGAAGATCCGCGCCGCCGTGCTGTTGGCCATGGGCCTGCCCGCGCCCTATGCCCAGAGCCAACCGCTGAAGATCCTGGAGCTGGAGCTCGACCCGCCTGGCCCGGGCGAAGTGCGCGTGCGGGTGCTGGCCGCGGGGCTGTGCCACTCCGACCTCTCGGTGATCAACGGCGACCGGCCGCGCCCGCTGCCGATGGTGATCGGCCACGAGTCCGCAGGCGAGGTGCTGGAGTGCGGCCCCGGCGTCACCGACTTGGCGCCCGGCGACCGCGTGGTGATGGTTTTCATGCCCAGCTGCGGCGGCTGCCTGCCCTGCGCCGAGGGTCGGCCGGCCCTGTGCGAACCCGGTGCCGCGGCCAATGGCGCGGGCGTGCTGCTGGGTAACACCCGCCGGCTGCGGCTGGACGGCGAGTACGTGAACCACCACGTGGGTGTCTCGTGTTTTGCGGAGCAATGTGTGGTGTCGCGGCGCTCGTGTGTGAAGGTGAATGCCGATCTGTCACCGGCCGAGGCGGCACTCTTCGGCTGCGCCGTGTTGACCGGTGTGGGCGCGGTCATCAACACCGCCAAGGTGGGCGCCGGCAGCACGGTGGCGGTGCTGGGGCTGGGCGGTGTGGGCTTCTCGGCGCTGCTGGCTGCGGCGGCCAGCGGTGCACGCGAACTGGTCGCCATCGACCTCAGCGACAGCAAGCTCGCGCTGGCCCGCGAGCTGGGCGCCACCGCCACCGTGAACGCCGCCAGCCCCGATGCCGCCGCGCAGGTGCGCGCGCTGACGAAGGGTGGTGTGGACTACGCCTTCGAGATGGCCGGCGCCATCCCGGCGCTGGAGCTGGCCTGGCAGATCACGCGCCGCGGTGGCAGCACCGTCACGGCCGGCCTGCCGCACCCGGACAAACGTTTTGCACTGCCACCGGTGCAGATGGTGGCCGAGGAGCGCACGCTGCGCGGCAGCTACATCGGATCGGCCGTGCCGGCGCGCGACATCCCGCGTTACATCGAGCTCTACCGCCGCGGCCGGCTGCCGGTGGACCGGCTGATGGGCGAGCGCCTGGCGCTGGACGACATCAACCGCGGGCTGGACCGCCTGGCCGCGGGGCAGGCGATGCGCGACGTCGTCTTGTTCTGATCCATCTAGGGACCGGGCAAACCCACGCTTTCACGAAAACGAACACCTGGCCGCAGCGGACGGCCGATCATCGTGACGCACCGACGGGCGCCGGCGCCATCAACCAGAGGAGACAAGCCCGTCGGGCGCTTTCAGCAGCGCCGGCCCTCGCCTGTGAGGAGACCACGATGAACTTCCCGACCCGCTGGCCGCGGCTGCTGTCCGCGCTGGCCTGCACCACGCTGCTGGCCGGCGCCGCCCAGGCGCAGACCGACTGGTGCAAGAGCAAGTACGGCCCCAACGATCAGATCGGTGCCGCCAACCTGCTGACACCCGAGCTCGCGCTGGCCGCCGCCAAGCTGGTGAAAACCGGCAAGGTCTACCGCCTGGGCGTGGAGACCAATTCCAAGACACCGGCCTTCGGCCCACGCAGCTGGGCCCTGGTGATCAACCAGCCGGGCCAGGTGGGCGGTGGTGGCCTGGGCCCGACCAAGACCAACTACAACGACGACATCTACATGGGTTATGTCGGCACTGGCTCGCAAATCGACGGGCTGGGCCACATCGGCGTGGACAACCTCTACTACAACTGCAACAAAAACGCCGACTTCGTGCAGGCCAACGGCCTGAGCAAGCTGGGCATCCAGAACCTGCCCGGCATCGTGACGCGCGGCGTGGTGCTGGACATGGCGGCCTACTTCGGCAAGAACCCGCTGCCCGAGGGCACGGTGTTCAACCGCAAGGAGATCGACGAACAGGCCAAAAAACAGGGCATCGAGATCCGCAAGGGCGATGTCGTGTTGTTCTACACCGGCTGGCAGGCGCTGGTGGGCCAGGACGACAAACGTTTCATCAGCGGCGAACCCGGCCTGGGCAAAGACGGCGCGCTGTACCTGGCCAGCAAGGACGTGGTGGCCGTGGGCGCCGACACCTGGGGCCTGGACGCGATCCCGTTCGAGCCCGGCGTGGGCGTGTTCGAGGTGCACCAGATCCTGATCGCCAAAAACGGCATCTACATCCTGGAGAACATCGACACCACCGAGCTGGTGAAGGACAAGGCCTGGGAGTTCATGTTCACGCTCGGCGCATCGCGTTTCACGGGCGGGGTGCAGGCCATCATCAACCCGGTGGCGATCCGCTGATGCACGGGCGCGCTGCCGCTGCGGCGCTGCTGCTGGCCACCGCCGGCAGCGCCGCGGCGCACCCGCATGGCCGGCTGGGCTGCCAGGTGCAGCTGGGGCTGGAAGGCGGCCGGTTGGGCTGGGTGACGCAGCGGCTCACGCTGGACGCGGCTTCGTCGGCCGCGCTGGCCGAGCGGCTGCAGATCGGCGCGGCCGAGCCCGTGCCCCAGCCGGTGGCGCTGTTCCGTGACCTGGTGCTGGGCCTGTTCCGCCACTCCGGCTGGATGCTGGACCTGCGGGCCGAAGGCGCCGCTGAAGCCGTCGCGCTGGACGACAGCGCCGCGGCCTGGCACCGGCTGGACGACGGTCGGCTGGTGCTGTCGCTCAGGCTGGCGCCAAAGGCACCGGTGCCGGCCGCGGCGCAGTGGGCCATCGCCTGCCGCGACCCGGTCTGGTACTGGGTGGCCGAGTACACCGCCCCGGATGCCGTGTCGGCCAGCGGTGCGACCTGCACCGCCACGCTCGATGGCCCACGTGATGCCGCGGCAGAAGCCGCAGCCCTCAGCGCCGCAGCACGCGCAGCGGGCGCGATGGGCGCGGAACAGGTGGCCGCCTCGGCCACATCGGCCGCCCAGCTGGGCGCGGGGCGTGCCCGGCTGCGCTGCTGAAAGCGACGCTCAGACGGTGCGGCCGCCGTCCACCGGGAACTCGACACCGGTGATGAACTCGGCGTCGTCGCTGGCCAGGTAGAGCGCCGCACGGGCGATGTCCAGCGGTGTGGACAAACGCCCGAGCGGGATCGTGGCCAGGAACTTCTGGCGGTTCTGCGGCGTGTCGGGCATGCCCATGAACTGCTCCAGCAGGCCGGTCACACCCATCACCGGGCAGATGGCGTTGACGCGGATGTTGTCCGGCCCCAGCTCCACCGCGAGCGACTTGCTCATCAGGTTCACCGCGCCCTTGGAACTGTTGTACCAGGTCAGGCCCGGCCGCGGCCGGATGCCGGCGGTGCTGCCCACGTTCAGGATCACACCACTCTTCTGCTGCCGCATCAGCGGCACCACGGCGTGCACCATGTGGAAGATGCTCTTCACGTTGATGTCGTAGACCTTGTCGAAGGTGGCTTCGTCGACGTCGAGCAGCGGGCCGTTCTTGTGCGTCCAGCCGGCGTTGTTGACGACGATGTCGATGCGGCCGCCGAAGGCTTCGCAGGTGGTTTTCACGAGGTCGTCGATGTGGGCGCGCTGCGTCACGTCACACAACACGCCGATCGCGTTGGCACCGATCGCGGCGGCGACCTTGCGGGCGCCCTCGCCGTTGATGTCGGCGACCACGACTTTGGCGCCTTCGGCCGCGTACAGCTGTGCAATGCCTTCGCCGAAGCCGCTGGCGGCACCGGTGACGATGGCGATCTTGTCCTTGAGTCTCATGTCGTTCACTCCTGGTTCATGGGCTGCGCTGCAACTCGCCACGTTCGAGCACCAGCGTCTCGGTCGGGATGTCGCGCAGCAGGCTGCGGTTGGATTCGGTGATCACCACGCACAACTCGGGGCGCACGGCGTGCATGCGCTGCAGCGAGGCCGAGTACTGCTGCGCCAGCACTGGCGCCAGGCCCTGGAAGGGTTCGTCCAGCAGCACCAGGCGTTCACCGGCCATCACCGCACGGCCCAGCGCCGCCATCTTGCCCTGGCCACCCGACAGCGCCGCACCCGAGCGGGCGAGCATGGGCTTGAGCTCCGGCACGATGGCCAGCGTCTCGGCCAGGCGTCCATCCACCGCGGCGCGTTTCATGCCGATCACCTCGCAGGGGAACCGCAGGTTCTCCTCGACCGTGAAGCTGGGGAACATCACGCGGTCTTCGGGTGCGTAGCCGATGCCCAGCTTGGCGCGCAGGCGCGCCGGCACGCTGGCCAGGTCCTGCCCGTCCAGCAGCACACGCCCGGTGTGGCCTTCGCGGAAACCCATGATCAGGCGCAGCAGCGTCGTTTTGCCGGCGCCATTGCGGCCGACCACGGCCACGATGCCACCGCGTTGCAGCTGGCAGGAAATGCCGCGCAGCACGGAGATGCCGGCGATGGTGGTGGAGACGTTTTCGAGGGTCAGCATGTCAGGCCTCTCGCCGGGCCGCCCCAAGAGAGGCCTGCACCCCCTTGGGGGGCCGCGAACGAAGTGAGCTTGGGGGCGCCATCACTCGCCGATCACGTTCTTGATGACCAGCGGATCGCGCAGCACCTCTTCCGGCGCGCCGTCGGCGGCGATCTTGCCGGCGATCCAGGCCGCCAGCCGCGTGGCATAGCGCCGCACGATGTCGATGTCGTGTTCGACGAAGATGCTGGTCACCTGGCGCTCGTCCAGCGCCTTCATCAGCACCGCCATCAGGCCGTGTTTTTCGTCGGTGGAGACACCGCTGGTGGGCTCGTCCATGATCATCAGCTGCGGCCTCAGCACCAGGGCCATCGCCACGTCCAGCAGCTTGCGCTGGCCTTCGGGCAGCGCGCCCGCCAGGTCGTTGGCGCGGTCCTGCAGCTGCAGCAGTTCCAGCGTCGCGTCCACCTCGTGGGCGTCCACTGCGCTGGCCAGCGGCCGCCACAGGCCCTGGCGCCGCTGCACGGAGGACGAGGCGAGCAACAGGCACTCGCGCACCGTGTGTTCGCCGAAGACCTGCGGCAGCTGGAACGAGCGGCCGACGCCCAGGCGCGTGATGGCACGCGGGCTCTGGCCCGTGACGTCGTGCCCGGCAAAAAACACCTGGCCAGCATCGGCCTTCAGGTAACCGGTGCAGATGTTGATGAAAGTGGTCTTGCCGGCGCCGTTCTGGCCGACCACGGCCAGGCGTTCGCCGGGGGCGAGGTCGAAGTCGATGGCGTCGGCCGCGACCACACCGCCGAAGGCCAACGACAGGCCGCGGGTGCTGAGCAGCGCCGTCATGACCGCACCCCACGCAGCCGCTTCTCGAACAGCCCGAAGATGCCCGTGGGTGCCACGAACACCATCACGATCAGCACCAGGCCCAGCACCAGCTGCCAGGCACCGGTGAGCAAAGCCGCGGCATAGAGCTTGACGAACTCGAACACAAACGCGCCGATGAAGGCCCCCAACGCATGGCCTGAGCCGCCCAGGATGGCGATGAACACGATCTCGCCCGAGCGCACCCAGTAGCCCATCTCCGGTGTCACCAGGCCCTGGGTCAGCGCAAACACGCTGCCGCCCAGGCCGCACAAGGTGGCCGACAGCACATAACCGCCCCAGAACACCCGCTTGGCCGAGATGCCCAGGTACTCCAGCCGTGTTTCGTTGGTCTTGATGGCCGCCAGCGCCTGGCCGCTGACGCTGCCGAAGTAGCGCATCACCAGCCAGCCCACGCCCACCGCCAGGGCCAGCGCCAGCACCAGCAGCGCGGTCTCGAAACCTTCGCGTTCCAGCTGCACGCCGCCGAAGGACGGCCGGTCGAAACGCAGGCCGTCGGTGCCGCCGGTGACACCGCCGAACTTGCCCAGCACCGAAAACAACACCATCGAAAACGCCAGGTTCAGCATGCCGAAGAAGATGCCGCGGTAGCGCACCATGAAGAGCCCGATCAGCGCCCCGGCCAGCCCCGCCGCAACGGTGCCCAGCGCGATCAGCAGCAGCGCATCCAGGTGCCAGGCCCGCCCGGCAAACGCTACCGTGTAACCTGCCAGGCAGGCGAACATCGCGTGGCCGAAGGACACCTGGCCCGCGCGCACCAGCACGATGACACCGGCCACCGCCATGCCGTTGGCCAGGGCCAGCAGCACGGGGGTCTTCATCCAGGGTGCGGCCTGGGTCACGGCCAGCACGGCGGCCACGAGCACGGCCACCAGCAGCGGCAATCGGAACCCGGCCATGCTCAGATCCTCCGGGCCGCGACGGTGCTGAACAGGCCCTCGGGCCGGACCAGCAGCACCGCGACCATGATCAGGTAGGGCATCAGCACCTCGAGCTCGGGCATCAGGTAGACCGAAAACGAACGCGCCAGCCCGATCATCAGCGCCGCGATGGCCGCGCCGCCGATCTGCCCCAGGCCCGCGGTGGCCACCACCGCAAAGCTCAGCACCATCATGTCGGCGCCGATGCCGGGTGTGAACGAGGTGGTGGGCGATGCGAGTGCGCCGCCCAGCGCGCCCAACATGCCGCCCAGCGCAATCGTCAGCCAGGTGACACGGTGCGTGTTGACGCCCATCGCCGTGGCCACCTCGCGGTGGTGCGTGACGGCCGTGACCTGACGGCCCAGCGCGGTCTTGCCCAGGAACCAGCGCAGCGCGAGGAAGGCACACACGGCCACCGCCGGCAGCACCAGCAGCTGGTAGCGCGTGTAGGTGACACCAGCCACCTCCAGCGTGCCGAGCTGGTTGACCACGTCGGACACAAACACCGGCTGCACGCCCCAGATCATGCGTTGCAGGTCTTCCAGCATCATGAAAGCGGCGAAGGTGACGAGCAGCTGCAGGATCGGGTCCTTGTCGAGGATGCGGCGCAGCAGCGCAAACTCCAGCACCGTGCCCAGCAGGCCGCCGATGACGATGGCCGCGACAAACAGCGCCGGCAAGGCCAGCCAGGCGGGCAGCGCAAAGTTGGTGATCGCCAGCCCCAGCGTGGCGGCAAAGTAGCCGCCCCAGGCGTAAAGGCTGCCGTGGGCGATGTTGAGGATGCGCATGACGCCGAAGATCAGCGTCAGGCCCAGCGCGACGAGGAACAGCAGTGCCGCGTACGACACGCCGTCCATCAGCGCCAGGGCGATCAGTGCAGGTTCCATGAGCAGTTCACAAGTAGCGCCCGTACGGCGAGCAGCGCAGGCCCAAGATGTGCCCGCGCAGCATTAAGTCGGGTGCTACTTGAAGTCGTGGGTCTTGAACTGGTCGGTGCTCAGCACCTTGGCCAGCGCCGGGTTGATGGACTTGACCCAGGTGACCGACTGTTGCCCCACCGGCGTCGTCACCAGCTCGGCCGGCACCAGCACCATCTTGTCGATCACGGCAAACGGGTACTTCGGGTCGCGCTTGGTGATGCCCAGCAGCTGCGCCTCCAGGCCCTGGCCGTCTTCGCGCATGGTGATCTCGCGGCCATAGGCCTTGAACTTCATGGTGCGCATGGCCTCGGCCACCTGCTCGGGCGCCGGCCACTTGCCACCGTTGGCCTTGATGGCGGCCTCATAACCCACCTTCAGGCCGAACAGCGCCTGCGCCATGTGGTACGCCGGGTAGATCGGGTTGGCGCCGGTCTTGGCCTTGAAGCGGGCGACGAAGTCCTTGTGCTTCGGGTCGTTGGCGGTTTCCGGGTGGGCCCAGTAGTGGTCACCCCGCGCACCGGCGATGATGCCGGCCGGCACCGCCGCACCCAGGCGTTCCAGCGAGCTTTCCAGCAACGGCATCACGAAGGTGGTGGTGCCGCCAAACAGCCCGCGCTGGCCGCCCTGGCGCACGAAGGTGTCCAGGTCGCCGCCCCAGCCGGTGTTGAGCACCACGTCGGGTTTGAGCGCCTGCAGGCGTGAAATTTCGGTGGAAAAGTCGGATGCGCCCAGCTTGGGGAACATCTCCGCGACCACGCGCACATCGGGCTTGAAGACCTTCAGCGTGTTGATGAAGATCTCCCACGAATCGCGGCCCCAGGCGTAGTCCTGGTTGACCACGGCCACGGTCTTGAAGTCGGGCCGGGTCTTCATCAGGTACAGCACCGTGGCCACCATCTCGGTGGTGGCATTGGCCTGGGTGCGCACCACGTACTTGTAGCGCTTGGCTTCGAGGATCTTCTCGGTGCCGCAGTCCCACATCACGTTCAGGACCTTCAGGTCCTCGGCCACCGGCGCGATGATGTTGCAGTTGCCGCTGGAGATGGACGCCAGCATCGTGCGCACGCCCTGCTCCTGCACCAGGCGGCGGTACTCCGACAGCAGCTTGTCGCCACCGATGCCTTCGTCGATGAAACTCGGCACGATCTTCACGCCGCCGATGCCGCCGGCCTTGTTCATGTCCTCGATCAGCATCTCGGCCGCGGCCTTGGCCGGCACGCCGAAAACCGACGCGGCGCCAGACGTGAAGGTGGTGATGCCCAGCTTCAGTTCGGCGGGTTTGTCCTGGGCGCTGGCGGCGCCGTGGACCAGCGCGGCGGCGGCAAACAGACTGCTGACGAACATGCGTTTCATCTTGTCTCCTGGTGGACTGGCGTGGCGACCGCGAGTGTGCCAACGCCCTCCCCGGCCACCTATTCCTGTTTGCGAAAGCACGGCTTCCTGAAAACTGAAGTCCGGGTCTGCCCCAGGGGCCCACACCGGGGTGCAGCCGTTCAGGCTGGCGCGTGTGCCGTTGCCATGATCTCGTCGTAGGCCCGCCGGTCGGCGCGGTAGCAGCTGCAGGCCAGGCTCTGCAGCGTGTGCCGGTCCAGCACGGTCATCTCGCCCCGGTGGTAGGCAATGCAGCCTTGCCGCTGCAGCGCGCCCGCGGCCACCGTCACGCCGACGCGCCGCACGCCCAGCATGCAGGCCATGAACTCCTGCGTGACGTGGAAACGGCTGCAACCGGCGCGGTCCTGGCTCATCAGCAGCCAGCGGGCCAGCCGCGGGCCGATCTCGTGGTAACGCAGACAGCCGGCCGAGGTGGCGCGTTGCGCCATCAGCACGTACAGGTAGCGCCCCAGCAGCGTCTGCAGCGGCAGGCTGCGGGCGAGCACCGCGTCGAAGGCCGCACAGTCCAGGCGCCAGGCCGGGCCGGCACCCTGCACCAGGGCCTTCAGTGGCTCGCGGTGCAGGCCCCAGGCCAGGTGGGCACCCAGCATGCCCTCGCGGCCCACCATGCCCAGCTCCAGCCCCGGGTGTGCGTCGACCATCGCGATCAACGAGATGACGCTGCCGGTCGGGAAGTAGACATGGCGCATGCGGTCGCCGGCCTGCACCAGCACCTGGGACAGCGTCAGCTCCACACGCTCGCCCGAGGCAACCAGGCGCACGCGGTCGGCCGCCGGCAGGCCGGCGAGCAACCAGTTGCCGCCGGCACCGCTGGCTGACGGATCAGACTGCCGTGGGTGCACCGGGCGCGGGCAGCACGGCGGTGTCCGTCAGCGCCGCAGCGGGCGGCGACGGGTCCTGCGTGGGCGTGGGCATCCACATGGCGGGCCCGCTCACTTGGCAAGCATGTCGCCGGCTTCGGCGGCAAAGATCACCTCCACGCGGCGGTTCATCTGGCGGCCGGCGGCGCTGTCGTTGGTCGCCACCGGGCTGGCTTCGCCATTGCCGCGTGCGCTCAGGCGCGTGACGGGCACACCCATGCTCACCAGCGCTGTCATCACGCTCTGCGCGCGGCGGTCGGACAGGCTCTGGTTGCTGCTGTCGCTGCCCACGCTGTCGGTGTAACCCTCGATGGCGGCCTGGCGTTGCGGCTGCCGCTTCAGGAACTCGGCCAGCTGCGCGATGCTGCGCGCGCCATCGGCCTGCAGCTCGGAGCGGCCGGTGTCGAACAGCATGTCGCCCAGCGTGACGACGATGCCACGTTCGGTCTGGCGTGCGTTCAAGGCCGCCAACTGGGCCGCCAGGCTGTCGACCTGGGCGTTGCGGTTGGCCAGCGCCGCACGGGCATCCTGCGCGGCGCGTTCGGCCTGGGCCAGATCGGCGCTTTTCTGCGCACCGGCAGCCTCGGACGTGGCCAGCTGCTGCTTGGCGGTGTCGGCCTCCGCGGTGCGCATCGCCAGGCGCAGGCGGTCACGTTCGGCGGCGGCACCGGCGGTCACGGCCTGGGCCGTGCGGCTGGCGGCCGTCTCCTGCGCGATGGTCACGCGCTGGCTGGCCAGGTAGGCCAGGTGGTCGATCTCGGCGCGGTCATCCTTGGCGCGGTGCGCCGTTTCGGCCAGGCGCAGCGCGCTGGCGGCGCGCTTGAGTTCTTCACTCGCGTGCAGCGTGACGGCCGGGTCGGCCTGCGCGCTGCTGTAGCGGCTGCGGGCCTGGTCCAGCGCCAGGTTCTGGTCGGGCACGGAACTGCAGGCCGACAGCGTGGCCACGGCGGCCACCAGCGAGAGCAGGACAAACGGAGTGTTGGTTTTCATGGTGTTTCAGTCGTTCGCGTTCAACGCGTGGTCTTGCGGTTGAGTTCTTCGCGCAGCACGCGGGCGGCTTCTTCGGATTCGGCCGCGGCCTTGCGGGACCGCACCGTCTGGGCGTGCAGTTCGGCCACCTGGGCATCGAGCTCGGTCTGCTGCGCCAGGCGGCGTGCGCGGTCCTGTTCGCCCGCGGCGGTGGCGCTGCGTGCGGCGGCCAGCTTGCCCACGGCAATGCCCAGTTCGGCCGGGGCCGCTTCACTGGTACTGGTGCTGCTGGCACGGGCCACGGCCGCCGTGGCCACAGCCATCTCCGCGGTGGGCACCGGGGTGCTGGCGCAGGCCACCAGCGTCAGCGCCGAGGCCACGCTGCACACCAGGGTCATCAGGGGTCGGTTCATCTTCATGGCGGGTTCCTTCGGTGTCGTTCGGTGTCGTTCGGTGGCCCGGTGGGCCCGATGACGCAGTCTGCGGCGGGCCACCCGGCAGCGTCTGTATGGCAACGCACCGACCGCTGCGGCAGGCAGGCGCAAGCTCGGGTCCGGACTGTCAGGAGACCCCCTTGCTCTACTACACGCTTGTTTTTCTCGTCATCGCGCTCATCGCTGGCGTGCTCGGTTTCGGCGGCATCGCCAGTGGTGCGGCCGGCATTGCCAAGATCCTGTTCCTCGTGTTCATCGTGCTCACGGTCGCCAGCTTCCTGTTCGGCCTGGGTCGCCCCGGCTGACACCCCTGCCCCACCTGTTTTCAACCCTGAAGGAGAGCACCCCCATGAACAGCCCCCTGCCCACCCGCCCCGATGGCCAGCACCACCTGCTGGACGACGGCATCGGCCCCGCACTCGACACCCTCGGCCACGGCGCCCGCGACATGGCACTGGACGGTGCCCACGCCGTGCGCAATGCCGCGCTGCGCGCCCGCGACAGCACCAGCCACTACATCCAGGAAAAGCCGGTCACCGCCGTGCTGCTGGCGGCTGGCGCCGGCATGGCGCTGATGCTGGTGGCCGGCCTGTTGATGCGCGGCTCTTCGCGCTCACGCTGAACGCACGGCGCGTGATGCGACCCTGGCCGCCCTTGCTGCGCCTGTTGTGGCGGCAGCCCGACCTGGTGGTCGAACACACCTCGGCCTACCTGGCCCTGGCGGCAGACGAGACGGGCGCCGCCGTGCAAGGCCTGGCGCGCCAGTGCTTGTACCGGCTTGTCGCCCTGGCCTGCGCCACAGCGGCGCTGGTGCTGGCCGGGGTTGCGGTGCTGCTCTGGGCGGCCTTGCCGCTGCTGGCCGCTTCGGCCTGGCTGCTGTGGCTCGTGCCGCTGCTGCCGCTGCCGCTGGCGGTCTGGGCCTGGCACAGTGCCCTGGCCCCACCGGCGCCGCTGTTTGCCGGCTTGCAGGCCCAGATCGGCCTGGACCGGGCGGCTTGGCGGGCCGCCAGCCACCGGGCGGGCGCTCGATGACACCGCAAGACCGCCTGGCCGCCTCGCGTGCGGCCATGGCCCGCACGCTGGCGCCCCCCACGCCGCGCGACACATCGCTGGCCGACGGGGCGCCCCAAGCACTGCAGCACCCCTGGGCCATGGTGGGTGCCGCGGCCGTGGCGGGCGCGGCCGTGGTGGCCTTGCGGCCTTGGCGCTGGCTGCCGTCCACACCGGTGCTGGTGGCGTTGGTCGCGCGCGCCGCCTGGCGCAGCTGGAACCAAGCGCCGCAGCGCTGAGTCAGCGGCCAGCCCAGGCTGCGCTGCCCAGGGCCGCGGTGTGGCGTCGCAGCGGCTGAAGTGCGGCCACATGGCGCGCCATCGAACCGACACCGATGGGCGCAAGGATGAAAACGAGGATGAGCATGGTGCCGACGCTCATGGCGTGTCCCGGTGCCGGTGGCATTTCAGCACCGGCGTGCGCCAGCGCACCGACGCGCGCAGGCAGGCTGCCTACATTCAATGCACAGAACCCAACAGGAGCCTCTCCATGAACCTTCGCCACCCCGCCCTCATCGCATTCAGCGCCCTCGTCCTGCTCTCGGCCACCGGCTGTGCCGTGGTGCGTGAACAGCAGACCGTCGGCGCCTATGTCGACGACACCGCCATCACCACGGCCGTGAAGAGCAGCTTCGTCGAGAACAAGGTCGTCGACGCCGCCGCCATCAGCGTCGAGACGCTCAACGGCACCGTGATGCTGTCGGGCTTTGCCAAGAGCACGAACGAAAAGACCTCGGCCGAGACCCTGACCTGGAAGGTCAAGGGCGTGAAGCAGGTCAAGAACGAGATTGCCGTCCGGCCCTGAACCGCCACCACCAGGAACACCCATGAACTGGGAACAGATCCAAGGCAACTGGCTGACATGAGCCGGCCGGCAGCGGCGCCTTCGCATTGAAACGATGGACACGATGGCGCCGCTGCCGGGCATCACGGTGCCGGCAGCAGGCGCTCGTACTCCGCCAGGATGACGGCGTGGCACTCGCAGGCGCGGGCGGCCAGGCCGCTGCGGTCGAGCACCGTGACATGGCCGCGCCGGTAGGCGATCAGCCCGGCCTTCTGCAGCGCCAGCGCCGCTTCGGTCACCCCTTCGCGGCGCACGCCCAGCATGTGGGCGATGAGCTCCTGCGTGACCACCAGCTCCAGGCCGGGCAGCCGGTCCAGGTTCAGCAGCAGCCAGCGGCACAGCTGCTGGTCCACCGAGTGGTGGCGGTTGCAGACCGCGATCTGCGCCATCTGCGCAATCTTGGCCAGGGTGTAGCGCAGCAGCAGCCGCATCGCCGCGCCACCGCGCGCAAACTCCTCGCGCAGGGCCTGGGCCGGTACGCGCCAGCCGTGGCCCGCGCTCTGCACCACGGCGCGGCTGGGCGTGGAGCCACCGCCCATGAACAGCGGCACACCCACCACCCCGTCGTTGCCCACCACGGCGATGCCGGTGGACGCACCGTTTTCGCTGACGTACATCAGCGACACGATGGCCGTGGTGGGAAACACCGCGTGCGTGATCTGCTCGCCGGACTCGTACAGCACATGGCCCAGCGGCAGCGCGATGGGCTGGAAAAACGGCTGCCAGCGTGCCCAGTCCGCCTCGGGCAACGCGGCCAGCAGCCGGTTCATGCGGGCCTCAGGGACGGTGTTCGGCATCGGCCACCCCACCGTTGTCGCCGGCCAGCGGCAGCCTGACCACAAACTGGCTGCCACGCCGCGTGCCGGCGCTGTAAGCCACCAGATCGCCGCCGTGCGCACGCACCAGGGCACGCACGACCGTGAGCCCGATGCCCAGGCCCAGGTTCTTCAAACCCAGCGCGTGTGTGTCCTGCACAAAGGGCTCGAACACCAGGGGCAACAGCTCCGGCGTGATGCCGATGCCGTCGTCGGCCACGGTCAGGGCCAGCACCTGCTGGTCCACCACCACACGCAGGCGGATGTGGCCACCGGCCAGCGTGTGCCGGCAGGCGTTGTCCAGCAGGCTGCTGACGATCTGCTCCAGCCGCTGCGCGTCACCCCACACGGGCAGCCGGCCGGCGGGGCGGCTGGATTCAAAAGCCTGGTGGTGCTGGGCCATCGCGGGTGCATGGGTGGCGATGGCGGCGTCGATCACCTGCCCCATGTCCACCCCTTGCCGCTGCACGACCACCCCCGTCACCTCGCGGCGGGAAACCTCCAGCAGCTGTGCCACCTGGCTGACGGTCTGCATCAGCTGTTCTTCGGCGATGTGCTGGATCTTGGGCAGCAGCGCATCGGTGGCGGGGTGGCCGAGCATGGCAGCGACGATGTGGATGGGGGCCTCGGGGTTGCGCAACTCGTCGGCCACGGCGGCCACCAGGGCCTGCTGGTGTGCCAGTGCCAACGCGGCGGCGGCCTGCAACGCCGGTGTGGGCAGGGTGTCCAGCAGCAGGGCCTCGTTGGCGGCCTGCAAACGGGCCAGCTTCTCGGCCGCATCGGCCGGCAAGGGCGGGACGCTGCCCGACACGGCCACCTCGGCGGGCAACGATGGGGGCACCAGCGGCAGATCACTCAGCACCACTGCCTGCAACAGCCGCACCAGGGTGGCCTGCACGGCCTCTGCAGGCACGGCAGGATCGCCGGGGCCGGCCTTGGTGTCATCGCTCATGGTTGCACCTGCACCAGGGCATCATGCGCCATGGGCTGGACCTCGTCGGTCCAGACCTTGAAGGCCTGCAGCGTGTTCGGGCCGAAGGTGCTGGCCAGCGCCACGTCGCAGGCGTCACGCCCGCGGGCGATCAGCACGCGGCCGATGCGGGGCGTGTTGTTGCGCGCATCGAAGGTGTGCCAGCGGTCGCCCAGCCAGACCTCGAACCAGGCCGCGAAGTCCATCGGGCCGTAGGGCGGCGTGGTGCCCATGTCGCCCAGGTAGCCGGTGCAGTAACGCGCCGGGATGTTCATGCAGCGGCACAGCGTGATGGCCAGGTGCGCGTAGTCGCGGCACACGCCCTGCCCTTCGTTGTAGGCCTCCCAGGCGCTGCGGGTGCGGCGCGCATGGGCGTAGTTGAAGCGGATGTGCTGGTGCACGTAGTCGCAGATGGCCTGCACCCGGGCCCAGCCGCGTGGGCCGTGGCCAAAGCGCTGCCAGGCGATGTCCGACAGCAGATCGGTTTCGCAGTAGCGGCTGCCCAGCAGGTACACCAGTGTGGGCTCGGGCAACTGCTCCACCGGCACCTCGGCGGCCCAGGTGGCCACGGGGTCGGTGAGGCCGCTGTCCTGCACCAGCGCATCGGTGCTGATGGTGAAGCGGCCGGCGGGTGCCACGATGCGGCTGCACCAGTTGCCGAAGAGATCGCGGTAGGCCGTCACCGGCACCGCCGGCTGCGTCAGCAGGTGGTCGGGGCGCACCAGGTCGGACGCCCGGGAGTAGTGGATGTTCAGCGCCAGGATCATCAGCGTGGGCGCCGGGCACTGGTAGACCATCTCGAAACCAACACGGATTTGCATGGGGGCGGGCGGGGTCAGGACTTGCGGCCGCCGGCGACGAGCAGCAGCACACCCGCGGCGATGGCGCCGCCACCCGCCCACAGGGGCACGTTGACGGTCTTGCGCTCCTTCACCGTCAGCTCCAGCGGACCGAGTTTCACCGCCTGGGTGTCCTGGGTGTAGCTGAAGCTGCCGTAGGCCAGGCCCAGGACACCCAGCACGATGAGGGCGATGCCGAGCAGTTTGAGGGTGTTCATGCGGTGGTGCCTTCCAGCAGATGCCAAAGCACCCGTTGTCGCACCGCGCAGCCGCCCCGTCGGTACGCTGCCGCACACAGCGGCGTGCACCTTCAGCGCCGGGGCGCCGCCCTGGTCAACGACCACAGGAAGTCCAGCTTGGTGTAACCCCCGAACAGCGCTGCATCGGCCGGGTCGATGAAACCCGAGGGCTGGTAGGCCGGGCTGTCACCATACTGCCCCGGGCCGGGCTTGGCGGCCGCTTTCCAGGCCGCCATGCGGTGGCAGCTCATGCAGTTGCTGTGCACACCCGTCCAGGCGATGGGCGTGCCGCCGGGCCCGGGCACGGTGCCGGTGAGGTTGGTTTCCAGGTAGGGGTTGAAGGCTATCCAGGGCTCACCCGCCGGGTCGCTGGCGGGCAGGGTCATGAAATACGCCGTGGTCATGTTGTAGTGCGACCAGGGCGCGCCAATGCGGCGCGGCCTGTCGGCGCCGTACAGCGGGTCCTGCGGGTTGGCGCCCCACCAGAAGGTCTGCCAGGTCCAGTTGGCGATCTCCTTGGTCGTCACGTGCATGGCCATCAGCAGCGCCACGTTGCCGGCTTTCACCATCGCCTGCAGGCTGGCGGCGTCGGTTTTGTTCTTGGCGCCCACGTCGTCACCCGAGGCCTCGGCAAAACTGCTGAAGGCTGCCGCCTGCGCGGCCGTCAGGCGGATGGCGTAGAAGTCCTTCAGGCGCACCACCGGCCAGGGTTTCGCCGGCTCGGCGTTGCAGGGCAGGCTCACGGTGCTGCCGGGTTTCAGGCGGCCGGTCGGGTCGACCACCACACAGCGGCGCCAGGTGTCGGCCGAGGGGTTGTCCAGGTTCACGGTGGCCGGCGGCGAGATGCCGGTCCACACCGGCACGGCCGTGGGCTGCTGGCCGTCGATGAACTGGAACACGGCCTTGGTGACGATGGAGCGTGCATCGGTCGCTCGCGCCGAGGTCTGCAGCTCGCGCTGCCGCACCGGCGTGCCGCGGCGGTCGAACTGTGCGTTGATGCGGTCCAGCACCGCGCTGTCGTTCAGGCCTTTGTCCCAGATGTAGGCCGCCACGCTGGGGCTGAAGCGGTTGAAGGCCGTCGGCTGCTCCGCCGGTGTTCGGGGGATGTTCGGCTGATGGGGGTGGTGCACCTGGCGCGCGGTCTCGAACGGCAGCACCGTGCGGCGCGCCTGCTGCGCCCCGGCGCCGACCTCGAACAGCTCGTGGCCGGAGTACCAGGTCTGCCAGACCGGCTGGCCGCCCTGCGCCTTCACCGGCCGGTTGATCGAGGCCCAAACGTCCCAGGCGTGGGCGCGGATGCGGGCGACGTCACCGCGGTCAATCCAGCGCTGCACCTCGGCGGCTTGGGCGGGGTAGCTGCCGACGGCGGGCGGTGGCACCGCCGGCTGTGCCAGGGCCGCCGTGGCCACTGCCGCGCCCAGCAGCGGTGCCAGGGCTTTCATGGCACCAGCAGCGCCAGACGCGCCAGATCGCTCAGGCCGTCGCGGTGGCCGGCGTCGCGCACAGCCACCAGCAGCGGCCGTGCCAACGTGCCCTGGCCGCTGGCGGCCAGGGCCATGGCCAGCCGCAGGCGGCCGTCGTCGGGGTACTTCGGCAGGCCACGCTGCACGGCCTGCTGCATCAGTGCCAGGCCTTCGGCCGTGCGGCCGGCGGTGTAGAGGTTCCAGCCGGTGGCAAAACCGAAGTTGGCGTCGCGCGCGGCCAGGGCCTGGGCATCGGGCACCGGCGCGGCCAGGTCGGCGGTGGCCTGGGCCTGCACCCGCTGGCGCAGCGCCTGGTGCGCTGCGGCGCGCGCGCCCTGCCCCAGCAGGCCCGCGCTGTAGCCGGCCTCCAGCACGCTGCGGGCCTCGTGCACAAAGCCGGCCTGCACCGCCAGCTCGGCCAGTTCCACCAGCGCCTCGCCATCGGTCCAGGCGCCTTGGCGCTGGCCCATGCGCAGGGTGTCGATGACCAGGCGTGCGTCGAACCCAGCCTGCCCCTGCAACCGCGCCAGCCGGTCGGCCCAGATCTGTGGCTTGGGGTGGCTGGCGAGCAAGGCCTCCAGCACCCGCGCGTAACCGGCTTCGTCCTTCATCTTCAGCAGGTTGCTGGCCTGCAGCCGCAGCTGCGGCTCGCCCGGGGCCTCGCCGGCGGCGCGCTGGCGGCTGGCCAGGTCGTCCAGCACCTGGGCGGCAGCGGGGTGCTGGCCCTGCAGGTACAGCGCCTGCGCCAGCCGCAACCGCGCGATGGGCGTGGTGATGCCGGCCTGCAGCGATTGTTGGCCCCAGCGCACGGCACGTTCGTAGTCTTTCAGCGCGTAGGCGGTGTTGGCGGCCTGGTCCATCAAGGTGGCGCGCAGCTCGGGTTCGAAGGGCTCGGCGGCCAGGGCCGCCTCCACCGATTTCAGCGCCAGCGGCAGGTCGCGTGCGCCGGTGGCGGCCAGGAAACGCAGCCGCTCCACCAGGTACAGCTCAAACGGGGTCTTGCCGGGCACGGCATCGGCCAGACGCAGCTGGTTCAGTGCTTCGGCGTAGTTGCGCTCGGTGAGCGCCTTTTGTGTGGCCTGCAGCGTGGGCGCGGTCTCGGGCCGCATGCTGGGGCCGGCGGGTGCGGGGGCAGAGGCGGCGGCTTGGGCCTGAGCGGCGCCCGCGGCCCCACCAACCGCCAGCACGATGACGAGGGACAGCAGCTTCATTCGGACGCTCATCGGTCGGTGAACACGGGCGGGCGTTTGCCCAGGAAGGCGCTCACACCTTCGGCGAAATCGTGGCCGCGGCCCAGCTCGCGCTGGGTGTCGGCCTCCAGGCGCAGCGCGTCTTCCAGCGGCAGGCCGGCGGACAGGTCCAGCGCGCGGCGGGTCTCGGCCAGGGCCTTGGCGGGCATCGCGGCCAGGCGTTCGGCCAGCGCAAAGGCCGTGTCCATCAGCGCGGCATCGTCCACGCAGCGCCAGATCAGGCCGAAACGCTCGGCCTCTTCGGCCGGCAGTTTGTCGCCGCTCATCGCCAGGCCCAGCGCACGTGCGCGGCCCACCAGGCGCGGCAGCAGCCAGGTGCCGCCGCAATCGGGCACCAGGCCGATCTTGGAGAAGGCCTGGATGAAACTGGCGCTGCGTGCGGCCAGCACGAAGTCGGCCAGCAGCGCAAAGTTGGCACCGGCCCCGGCGGCCACGCCGTTGACGGCCGCGATCACCGGCACCGGCATGCTGCGCATGCGCAGCGCCAGTGGCCGGTAGTGGCGCTCGATCACGGCGCCCACGTCGGGCGCGCCGCCACCTTCGGTCACCATGGCGGCATCGGTGAGGTCCTGCCCTGCGCAGAAGCCCCGGCCGGCGCCGGTGATCACGACTGCGCGCACGCTGGCGTCGGCCGCCGCGGCTTCCAGTGCAGGCATCAGCAGGGCGTGCATCGCGCCGGTGAAGCTGTTCAGCGCCGCCGGGCGGTTGAGCGTGATCAGGCGCACGGCGCCGCGGGTGTCGACGAGGACGGGAGCGTCAGACATGGCTTGTCTCCTGCGGTGGTTGTGGTCAGGCGCCGTAGCGCTGCTCCAGATGATGCAGCAAGGTGCGCAGGGTCTGCGCCTCGCCGCCAATGGGGCGGCCCGGGCGCGCGGCGTCGTTCCAGGCGAAGAGATCAATGTGCAGCCACGCCTGCTCGGCGGGCACGAAGTCTTCCAGGAACAGCGCGGCGTTGATCGCACCACCCAGCGCGTTGCGCCCGGTGTTGACGATGTCGGCGATGGGGCTTTCGATGCCGGCGTGGTACCCGCGCCAGAGCGGCAAATGCCACAGTGGGTCCTGCAGCGCCAGGCCGTCGTCGACCAGCTGGCGGGCCAGCGCCATGTCGCGGCAGAACAGCGCCGGCAGCTGCGCGCCCAGCGCCACGCGGGCGGCGCCGGTCAGCGTGGCCAGGTCGATCATCAGATCCGGCTTGGCCTCGGCGCCGTAGGCCAGTGCATCGCACAGGATCACGCGGCCCTCGGCGTCGGTGTTGCCGATCTCGATGTGCAGGCCGGCGCGGGTCTTGAACACGTCGCCCGGGCGGTAGGCATTGCCGGAGATCGCGTTTTCCACCGCCGGGATCAGCAGCTGCAGCCGCACCGGCAGCTTGAGCGCCATCACCATCTGCGCCAGACCCAGCGCGTTGGCGGCGCCGCCCATGTCCTTCTTCATCTGGCGCATGCCTTCGCCGCCCTTGATGTTCAGGCCGCCGGTGTCGAAACACACGCCCTTGCCCACCAGCGTGAGCTTCGGGTGTTTGGGCGAGCCCCAGGTCAGCTCGATCAGGCGCGGCGCACGCGCCGCATCGGCCGCACGGCCCACGGCATGGATGGCGGGGAAGCCGGCCTTCAGCAGCGCATCACCCACGGTCTGCTTGAACTTGGCGCCATGCTGCTGCGCCACCATCTTCACGGCGGCGGCCAGCTGTTCGGGGCCCAGGTGTTCGGCCGGGGTGTTGACCAAGTCGCGCACCGACGCGATGGCGGTGGCCAGCAGCAGGCCCCGTTCGGCGGCCAGGCCCGGCGCCAGCATCAGCGTGGCCGGTTCGCGGGTGGTGGCCTTGTAGGCATCGAACTGGTAGCCGCCCAGCTCCCAGGACATCGCAGCGGCGGTGGCATCGACATCCAGGCCGTCGTCGGCGATGCGGTAGCGGCCCGGCGGCAAGGCACGCGGCAAGGCCGCCAGCGCCCAGGGCGCATCGGCCGCGGCCACGCCGGCCCAGACCTCCTTCAGGCTGCCGTCTTCGGCCGGCACCAGCACGTGGCGGTCGGCCTCACCGCGGAAGCCCGTGGCCTGCAGCCAGCGGCGTGTCATGGCCGGCGCGGTTTTGCAATGGGTGTCGAAGCTGGCGGCATCGACAGCGTGCAGCGGCACGGCGGAGGCCAGCGGGGTCTTGAGCAGGACAGTCATCACGCAGGGGGCCCGGCGGGGCCAGGGGGCCAATTGGCGAAGCGCAGATTGTGCGGCGTCTGTGCCGGGTTGCCGCTCCAGCGTCGTGCGCCCCAGGGGCCCCCTATGCTTCGCACCCATGCTGCCCCCCGCCCCACCCCTGCACCCGGCCGATCAGATCCCTGCGCCGGTGCTGCACCAGCTGTTCTGCGCGGCCTATGCCGACTACATCATCGGCCCGCCGCCACTGCCGCTGGAGCATTGGCCGCGTTTCCTGGCGCGCCAGGGCATCGATCTGGCGCTCAGCCGCGTGGCCGGCCCGCCGGAAGCGCCCGTGGCCTTTGCCTTCGTCGCACCCCGCCCGGCCTTGCAACGCTGGCGCCTGGCCAGCCTGGCGGCCTTGCCGGCGGCGCGTGGCCAGGGCGCGGCCCCCACGCTGCTGACCGACTTCCGCCAGCGCGCCCAGGCCGCCGGCCGCGTGGCGGTGGAGCTGGAAGTGATCGCGCAGAACACGCGCGCCTTCGAGCTGTACCAACGCCGCGGCTACGAGGTGCTGGACGCGCTGCACGGCTACAGCGGCCACCTGCCCGCAGACGCCCGCCCCGGCCCGGCCCCGCGCGTGGTGGACCGCGACACCGCCTGCGCCTGGCTGGACGCCGCCGAGGCCGCCGGCCTGGCGCTGCCACTGCAGGTGAGCGCGCCGGTGCTGCGCGCGCTGCCCGAGCCGGGCGAGGCCTGGCAACATGGCGGCGCGCAGCTGTGTTTTGTGCAGCCGCCGGGCGAGCCGCTGTTCATCCGCAGCCTGGTGGACCATCACCCGGCCCAGGCCGATGCCGCCGTGCTGCTGCAGGCCCTGGCCGCGGCCCACCCGGGCCAGGCGGTGGCGGTGCCGCCGCTGCAGCGGCCGACGCTGGGCGGTGAAGCGCTGCGGCAGATCGGCCTGGCCCGACAGCCGCTGCACCAGTGGTGGATGCGCAGCAGCCTGCTGGCGGGAGATCAGGCCACGGGCTGAAACGGCGCCGGTCCACCGGCAGCCGCCAGCCGCTGTGCTTCGGTGATCACACGCTCCAGCATGTCGGCCGCTTCTGGGTCGTCGCGGAAGCCCCAGCCACGGAACTTGAAGCGCGCGCGTGAGGCCGCGGTGCAGGCGTCCAGCCGATCCGGTGCGTGCACCGCGGCCAGCAGCAACAGGCACCCGGTTTCTTCAAAATCGAAGCGCGAGTTGCCATTCGACCAGTCGGGCAGGTGGCGCTCGTGGGCCATCAACACCGCCAGCGCGGCGAGCGTGCGCGTGTGGTCCAGCAGGTCCAGCAGCTGAACCAGGCTGGCCTCGGCCGCCTGCACATGGTCGGCGAAACGGTCTGCGCGCTCGATCGAAAAACGCAGATCACGCAGATCGATGTCCAGATGATCCAGCTCGCCCGGCTTCAGGGCCACACGGAAAGGCCAGGCACGCGCCACGCCGTTGGACGGCGCCCAGGGCGCCAGGAACTGCCGCAAGTAGGCGCTGACCGCCGGGCAGTCGAAGGCCAGCGTTTCCAGCCGAATCGTCGCCACCTGCTGTTCGCTGAGGTCCCAGCGCAAGGTCTGCCCAACCTCCGGGCCGGCGCGCCGCAGCACGAACCGGCGCGGCTCTTCTTCCTTCACCTCAAAACCGCGGGCCTCGGCCAAGCGGCACAGCCGCGGCCACAGCTGCTCGATCGCGGCCTGCGGCGGCAGGCGGTCCTCGGGCCGCGGCAAGCGGCGCGGCGGCACGGCCGTCGGGTGCCATTGCCCGCGCCACGTGTGCATCGCCGCCAGCCGCTGCACACAAGCCTCGCGCACCACGCTCCTTGACAACTGGCGACGGACCAGGTGCCGCGCCTCCTCGGCCTGCAGAACGGCCTGCACGTCGGCCTGCCCGGTCCAGTGCAGCAGTGCCAGGGCCACGCGGTCCATCACAGGGAAGGCCGGCAGGTCCTGTGGCGCCAGGCAGGCGCGCACGATGCCCGGCACATCCCGGCAGGCCTGAAGCAGCGGCAGGTAGTTCGCCTGCACAAAGGCCAGCAGCGCCGGCAGCAGGGCTTCCACCTCGGGTCCGGTGTCCAGCGTCAACGTACAGAAGCGCTGGCGCGCGCCGAGGTCGGCCTCTGACATCGTCATCGCGTGGGCCGCCAGGGCCGAGTGGTCGTGCGCCTCGCAGTTCAAGGTGTCCATGCGCACCGGCCGGTACAGCGCATGGGGCAGCTCCGGCTCCAGACGGGCCCCCGGATTCAGCCTGACGCTGTCGTGGTACGTGGTCAGCGTGAAGGTGATGTGCTGCAGGCCAGCCTCGGTGGCCCGGCTGAAATGCAGGCTGTGAAACACATCGAACGGCGTGAAACCGGCTTGCGCCAGCGCCGGGCCCAGTGCTTCGCGCAAGCGCTTGTTCACCCAGGCCATGGTCAGCGGCGTCGGCGCTGCGCCTGCGGCCGGCGCAGCCGCCACCGGCGTGGCGCGCTGGCGCAAGGGATGGCGGCCCCTGGCCGTCAGCGCAAAGCCCCCGGGCACGTAGCAGCGACCGGCCTGGTCGTCGTAGACACACAGGCCCATTGGCAAGGCCAGGCCCACGAGCACCGGCAGCAGGTGCGTCAGGCCGCCGTCGTACACGCCCAGGCTGTAGACCGCGCTGCCGCCTGTGCCGCCATCGGGCACCGATTCCAGCCACAACGGGATGCCACCGACGGTGCCGCCCACCTCGACCGGAAAGCGCTGGACCAAGGCCTTGGCGAGCTGCACGAACTTGGGGTTGGGCGGCGCCGCCGTGGCCGACAGGCGGCTGTGCAGGGCCGTGGCCTCGTCCAGCGTGGCGGGGCCGGGGTGCTCGAACAGGTGGACGACATAGCTCATGGCATGTGCGGTTCCGAAGCCGCGGTCAGACTGTCAGGCCCCCACTGTAGGGTCTGACAAGGCACCGCCGACAATGCCTGCATGACCCTGCGCCTGCTCCTGGCCCCGATGGAAGGCCTGCTCGACCAACACCTGCGCGACACGCTCACGCAGGTGGGCGGCGTGGACCTGTGTGTCTCGGAGTTCATCCGCATCACCGACCAGCTGCTGCCCAACCGCGTGTTCACGCGTGTGGTGCCCGAGTTGCTGAACGGCGGCTGCACACCCGCCGGCACGCCGGTGCGTGCGCAACTGCTGGGCAGCGACCCGGCCTGCCTGGCCGACAACGCCGCGCGGCTGGCGGCACTGGGCCCGGCCGGCATCGACCTGAATTTCGGCTGCCCGGCACCCACGGTGAACCGCCACCGCGGCGGCGCGGTGCTGCTGGACGAACCGGAGCTGGTGCACCGCATCGTGGCCGCGGTGCGGCGCGCCGTGCCGGTGGCGATGCCCGTCTCGGCCAAGATGCGGCTGGGCAACCAGGACGACGCGCTGATGCTGGACAACGCCCACGCCATTGCCAGTGCCGGGGCCACCGAGCTGGTGGTGCACGGCCGCACCAAACAACACGGCTACCGGCCCCCGGCCTACTGGGACCGCATCGCCACCATCCGCACCGCCATCACCATCCCGGTGGTGGCCAACGGCGAGGTCTGGACCGTGGCCGACGCGCAGCGCTGCCTGGCGGAAAGTGGCTGCGACGCGCTGATGCTGGGCCGCGGCATGGTGGCCGACCCCGGCCTGGCGCTGGCCTTGCGCGGCCTGAGCGAGCCGACGTGGCAGGCGCTGGCCCCGCTGCTGCTGCACTTCTGGCAGCGTGTGGCCGGCACCGTGGCGCCGCGCCACCGGGCCGGGCGGCTGAAGCAGTGGCTGAACCTGCTGCGCCGCCGGCACGACGAAGCGCAACGCCTCTATGACGCGGTGCGCACGGTTAACGACCCGGCCCAGGTGGGCGCCCTGCTCAGCGGTGCTGCACGCTGAGCGTGGCCGAGTTCACCACGCCCGAACCGGCATTGGGGCTGCAGCAGCCGGCAAACTTCAGTTCCACCCGTCGCAGACCGGGCAACACCGCCACGACGAAGTTGTGCGCCACCATGCGGCCGTTGTTCTGGTCGCTCTCTTCAGGGTCGTAGACCACCGGGATGCCCGGGAAGGTGGGGAAGCTGTTCTGCCCCGGCGCCGGCACGCCATCGACCAGGACCTGGAAGACGATGTGGTTGTCCTGCGGCGCGGCCAGGGCGCTGAACTGGATCAACAGGCAGGACACCCCCCGCCCCTTGACGCTGACATCGGTGCCGAGCAGGTGGTCGAGCTGGCCGCCGCTGCCGCTGAAATCCACCGCGGCGGTGCGCGCTTCCGACAGGCTGACGGCGCTGAGCCCCTGCAGCGTGCCGCTGCAGCGTACTTCGCCCTGGGCCCAGGCGGCTGCCGGCAGCGTGAGTGCCGCGACCAAGGTGGCGGCAAGACAGGTCTTCTTCATGGTGAATCCTCCAGGATCTGGTGCGGGCCGCCGACCGGCAGGCCCTGGAGGCATCATTCGGCGCCGCCGTTGCGGCGCCGTTGCGGCTCCCACGGGCCAGCCTGCAGGCTGGCCCGCTTCGGCAGGCGAGTGACCGTGCGCAGGCACGGTCACACGTCCAGCCTCAGCCCCAGACGTCCTGCGCCACTTCCACCACCAGGCGCAGCTTGCTGCGCTGGTCTTCCACGGCGATGTTGTTGCCGTGCACGGTGCTGCTGAAACCGCATTGCGGCGACAGGCACAGCTGGTCCAGCGGCGCGTACTTGGCGGCTTCGTCGATGCGGCGTTTCAGCGCGTCCTTGTCTTCCATCGCACCGAACTTGGTGGTCACCAGGCCCAGCACGACGATCTTGTCCCTGGACAGGAAACGCAGCGGCTTGAAGTCGCCCGAGCGCTCGTCGTCATACTCCAGGAAAAACGCGTCCAGCTTCATCTCCGACAGCAGCGCCTCGGCCACCGGCTCGTAGTTGCCGGCCGCTGCGTGGGTGCTCTTGAAGTTGCCGCGGCACAGGTGCATGGCCAGCGTCATGCCGG